>CAYNPS010000019.1:13285-44395 GCA_964399125.1 uncultured Terriglobales bacterium | reverse complement strand
ACCTTCCAAAAAGACCTCGGCAGCTATCATTCCAAAACGGAACGGGTACGCGCGCTTAGTACGGCACTGGCTCGGGAACTGGAACAAGGAGGCATCCGAGTGTCGTCAACGGTTACCAATCAAGCTGCCCTTCTCGCGAAGACCGACCTCACGACTGAGCTGGTAAAAGAATTCACCGAGCTGCAAGGGATTGTTGGTGGCTTGTACGCGAAGGCCCAAGGCCATCCGCAAGCAGTGGCGGATGCCATTTACGATCACTATAGGCCAGAGTCAACCGAAGATCCCGTCCCTCGTTCCATCGAAGGTGCACTTGTTTCCATTGCTGATAAAGCTGACAGCATCGCCGGGATGTTTGCTCTCGGGCTTCAACCGAGCGGATCGAAAGACCCTTTCGCCTTACGCCGGCAGGCAAACGGCATTGTGCGCACTCTTGTAGAACACAAGCTGCCGTTGCGCATCAACGACGTCTTCAAGCGCGCCTTGGCTCCCTACCGCGATTCTGCCGAGCTGAAACCGAAGCTGCGCGATCTCGAAAAAACGCCGCAATTGATTGCCGCCTTTTTCCGCGAGCGCTTGGAATTCTATCTGCGCGATCTGCGCGGCTTTGCCTACGACGTGGTCAACGCTGTACTCGCAGCCGGATTCGATGACATATTTGACGCCATCGCGCGTGCCGAAGCCGTAACGCACATTCGGCCAACAGAAGACTTTCTCGCCATCTCGATGGCCTTCAAACGGATCAAGAACATCCTTCGTCAGGCGCAGGAGAGTGGAAAAAAATGGCCGGAAGAATTCAAAACAGCCGATCTGGTCGATCCGGCGGAAAGAGAACTCGGAACGCGTGTAGCGGAAACACGTACTCGCGTTCAGTCCCTGCGCCAATCCAAGCAGGATAGGGAAGCCCTCGCGCACATCGCCCAATTGCGTCCTGTGGTCGATAAATTCTTCGATAAGGTAATGGTCATGGTCGATGACGAAAAGCTCCGCTCGAATCGCCTCGCTTTGTTAACGACCATGCAGCGCAGCTTTTCAACCATCGCGGATTTTTCGGAGATAGTTGTGGAGAAAGCTGCTGGCTCTTAGCAAAGAATAAAGTCAAAAATCAGACCGATGCCCCGGATCGCAGGAATGGATCAAAAGTCGTGTTCTCCGTGCCTCGGCGTGAATCCGCTATTGCGTTTAGCCGATCGCCGACAGCCGATAGCACTTCTGGCTCACAATGTGTTTTCGGGTGCTCGGCAGAATAAAACGAATTAGGCCGATGTATGCTGAAGTCGATGCGGAGCACTGACGTTAATGGAAACGCGCTTCCTGCGTATCGGCGAATCCAGAACGCCATTCGGAAAAAGATCGAAGACGGCAAGTTGAGGCCGGGCGAACTGGTCGATTCCGAACGCGAGCTAGCACGCGCACATGGCGTCAGTCTCATGACCGCGCGTCATGCCCTCGCAGAACTGCAGCGCGAGGGACTCGTCGAACGTCATCGCGGCTCGGGGACCTACGTTGCGCCTCCGAAAATTGAGTTCAACAAGTTGACCAGCTTTACCGAGCAGATGGCCGGACGCAGCATGACAGCGCAATCGCGCGTGCTGCATCTGAGCACGATTCACGGCGAGCAAGACATCTCGGCGCGCCTTGCGCTCCCCGCGACTACCCGTCTGCTTTTTATTGAGCGTTTGCGTGAAGCTGGCGGAGAGCCGTTTGCGCTTGAGACTTCCTATCTCTCTGCAGAGACCTATGGCCGCATCACGCGCGCCCAACTCGAGCGAGGCTCACTCTTTATTCTCCTCGAAAAGGATTACCAGACCAGGATCGCTTATGCCGACGAAGACGTGGATGCTACCGTAGCCGATCCCAAAACCGCAGCTTTACTCCGCGTTCCGCCGGGCGCTCCTCTTCTCAGGATTCGTCAGACCATCTTTTCTACGGACGGAAAAGCGATGCTGTACGTTCTTGGACTCTATCGCTCCGACCGGCATGTGTTGCACATCCGCCGGTTCCGCTAAAAACAGGACCGGCGGCCGCCCTCGGCCGGGTGTCTGCTGTCAATCTTACCTGTCTGAAAATATCAACCGAGTTGGTCATAAAAACGGAAACCCGCGCGAAGGCGCGCGTCGGTCCGAGGAGAAGTTCTGCAATGCTATGCTGGCGGTTCACGGAGCTCTCAAATTCACAGCACTGAGTCTGTCAAGAACGCCAACGCCTCGTTTTCCGAAGGCGGCGAAGTTGCGAGTTGGTCGAACCGACCGGCCCTCATGTTCTGGGTAGGACTCGTTGCGCGTGAAGCAGCCATCTTCATCGGTCACACCTATCGAATCTCAAAATTGCAAGGCAGCTTTGGCTTTGGTTGGGAAACGGGACGAATCGCGGAGTCCATAGCCACTGGCCACGGATTCGGTTCGCCTTTCGTGGCCGGCACCGGTCCAACTGCGTGGCTGGCGCCCATATATCCATATGTTCTTGCAGGTGTCTTCAAGGTTTTCGGCGTGTACAGCACGGCATCGTCGATCATCATTCTTTCCATCAACTCAATTTTCTCTTCGTTAACCGTCTTTCCTGTTTTTTATATGGCGAGGCGCACCTTCGGGCCTCGCGCGGCGTGGTGGTCAGGATGGTTCGCGGCGCTCTTGCCCTACGCGTGGTATTGGGCGATCAAGTGGGCTTGGGAGACGAGCCTCGCCATTCTGCTTTTGGCATGCGCGTTTCTGCTCAGCATGAGAATGGCAGGGATTCAGTGGGTTGGTGTACGAAAATGGGAATTCGCTCCGGTTGCGCGTTGGCGAGATTGGCTTCTCTTCGGGCTGCTCTGGGGAGTCATCGCTCTCGTGAATCCCTCTCTTCTTCTCTGGCTGCCGTTGGCCGGATTGTGGCTGCTTATCCTCCAAGGCACGCCGGGCAAGAGAACGCAAGTTTTTTTTCAGGCTGCCGCTGCTGGTCTGATCTTCATCGCGGTACTCGCTCCCTGGACAATTCGCAATTACATGGTCTTTCATCGTTTCATTCCGGTACGCGGCAATTTCTGGGTGGAGTTCCGCATGGGCAATGCAGAAAATGCGGTCGGTCTGTGGCGCTTCTGGATGCATCCGAGCAGTAACGTTTTGGAGTTGCAAAAGTACAAGCAGATGGGCGAAGTTGCTTACGTCCAGATGAAAAAAGCTGAGGCTCTCACTTTTGTGCGCCGCCACCCCGCAAAGTTCCTGACGCTTTGCGTGCGCCGCGCAGTTTTCTACTGGTATGGCACACCTCGCGATACCGGAATGGCGGTTTTATCCGAGAGCCGCAATCTAGGCTTCCTCCTCTCGTCAATTCTTGCGTTTGGCGGCCTCTGGGTGATGTGGCAAAGAGGCAACCCGGCTACCTTTCTTTACGGATCTCTGTTGTTCGCTGTGCCTCTGGTTTATTACCTGACATTTCCCCATCCGCGATACCGCGCTCCCATTGAGCCGCAAATGCTCATCCTGGCAGTTGGACTGTTTCTTGCCGCCGAACCGCGCAAAGACTTATCCACTGCAAGGCTGAATACGAATACGGAGATCCGCAACTGAATGGAGATCGTGCCCTCACGCAAGTTCGTGATCGATGCAGATAAACCCCTGCGGCGGCTCTCGATCGTGCTGCCTGTGTTCAATGAGAAGGACACGATCGCGACCACTGTGGAGCGCGTCCTTACAGCAGTAACACCTCTCGAACACGAGCTTGTGATTGTTGATGATTGCTCGCGAGATGGGACGCGAGAACTCCTTCCCGAATTAGTACAGAGGATGCGATCAATCTTTGGGATCCCGATCGACCTCGTGCTGCACGAGCAGAATCACGGAAAGGGCGCGGCGCTCCGCACCGGCTTCAAACATGCGACCGGAGACGTGATCCTTATTCAGGATGCTGATCTGGAATACGACCCGCGTGATTATCCGCAATTGCTTGAACCGATCCTCGAAGGATTCGCCGATGTCGTATTTGGGAACCGATTTCATGGCGGATCGCATCGTGTCCTCTATTTCTGGCATTACTTGAGCAACCAGGCTCTCACCTTCTTTTGCAACATGCTTTGCAACCTAAACCTCACGGACATGGAAGTTGGCTACAAAGTATTTCGCCGCGAGGTCCTTAACGCGCTTCAATTTCGCAGCGACCGTTTCGGGTTCGAGCCGGAATTCACCATCAAGGTCGCGCGCCTCGGCTGCCGTATCTATGAGGTCCCAATTCGGTACCACGGAAGAACATACGAAGAAGGAAAAAAGATCACCTGGCGCGATGGCGTGGCTGCTATCTGGCACATTCTCCGCTTCCGATTTTTCGAATGACCTCTCCAGAGAACAAGCTTCGCGTAGCGGTGATCGGCTGCGGTGCCTTTGGACGCAACCACGTCCGCGTCTATCGGGACCTGCAGTCCTATTTAGAGAATGTACAACTGGTTGGAGTAACCGATAGCAATTCGGCTACTGCCGCGCGCGTCGCAGCGGAGTTCGGGACCCAAGCTTATACGTCCGTCGCAGGACTCGCAGGCAAAATCGATGCTGCATCCATTGCCGTTCCAACCGTGCATCATCTGCAGGTTGCGAGCGATCTATTGCAGGCTGGTGTAGACGTACTGATTGAGAAACCTCTCACAGCCAGTCTCGCCGAAGCCGATGAACTAATCGCGGTCGCGCACAAGCACAACAGAATTGCGCAGGTGGGCCACCTCGAACGATTCAATCCGGCCGTGCTCGCTGCAATTCCCATTGTGAACCATCCGATGTTCTTCGAGGTTCACCGCTTGAGCGTGTTTACTCCGCGATCGCTCGACGTCGATGTTGTGATGGACCTGATGATTCATGATCTCGATATCGTGTTGTCTCTGGTGAATTCTCCGGTTCGGGAGATTCGCGCCGTGGGTCTAGCCGTCATCAGCAACAAGGTTGATATCGCCAACGTTCGCGTAGAATTTGAAAACGGCTGTGTGGCGAACTTCACGGCCAGCAGAGTCAGCACGGAGAAAGTTCGCAAGCTGCGCTTCTTCCAGCCGCACCAATACATCTCGATTGATTATGGGCGACAGGATCTCATCAGCATTCGCGTCGACGAGCGTGCTGCCGCAGAACTGCTGAGCGGGAAGATCCCATTGGCAACCAGCGGTCCTGCTCCAGGGATTGCTTTGGAAAAACCGAAGGTAGATCCGCGCGAACCGTTAAGGGCGGAGATCGAGTCTTTTCTCGATGCAGTACGCACACGCAAGAAGCCTGTTGTGTCGCTGGAAGACGGTCGCCGTAGTCTGGAGGTCGCGCTCCAAATCAACCAGGCGATTGCGGCTCATCAGCGAGTTGCAGGCTTGAACTAAGTCTCAGTCTGCGTAGGGTTTGTGCAACACACGGAAGCTTGTTCCGACACCGCTGGTCGTACTGGCTCAGAACCCACGCCGGCTTGCCTATCTGATACGCGAGCACGTGAACTTGCAAGTTCGAAAGCGAAAACAATTAAAGAAATTCAAGAATTCTGCAGGGGAAGCGTGATCTCAAAGCAGTTGGTCTGTTCGGGAGTCGCGCGCAACTCGATTTCCCCTCCAAAGCAGCGAAAGATTCTTTGACTCAGCGCGAGATCGAGATTTCCCGATTGCCCTGGCCCGATCTGTGCGCCAGGAGGAAACGCCTGGAAGATGCCGTCGGCGCTTTCTGCGTTGAAGCGCGACTGGTCAGAGATTTGAATTTGTGCTCTGTTGTCCCGATTCGTGATGCGCAGCTTAATCTCAGCTCCGGCCGAATTGCTTCGAACACAGTGTGAGAGCACGTTTTCGATTGCATTTCGTAGATGAACCGGATCGGCGAGCACCTGTTCGTCTTGATCCACCGAGATAGAAAAGCGCACGCCTTTCGATTCAGCAAGCGGCATCGCATCATTCAGCGCAGTCTGGGAGCATTCGCGAAGAGATAGCGTGCGAGCTCTGGCGGAGTAGTCGACCGTGAGAAACTCCCGCGCGACCTGAAACAACCATCGCAGGCGCTCCACTTGTGTGAGTCCGGCTTCAATCGCGGATTTCAACTGCTTGGGATCGTCGCTCGCCAGTCCTAGTTCGAGAGAAGCATAGAGAGCTCCGATGGGCTGGCTCAACTTGTGGAAGAAGCTTTCGGCGAGACTCTCTGGAGGAAGCGGAGAAGGCTTTTCCAGCAACGACGTACGAGCAGTGCGATTCATCGCCAAAACCTACGAGGCAGCGCTGGGAGCGGTCTTGGTTGAATCCTGGGTGTCATCTGAAGCGAATTCCATGCCGTCGCTGAGGACATAGCCAATGCCGCGCACAGTACGGATGAGCTTAGGTTCGAGATTGCCGTCAACCTTCTTGCGCAGGTAGTTGATATAAACGTCCACTACGTTCGTGTTGGTATCAAAGGAATGTTGCCACACGTGTTCGAGAACCATTGCCCGCGTAACCCTGCGGCCCGCGTTGGTCATCAGATACTCAAGTAGTGCGTACTCTTTCGGACTCAGATCGATGTCTTTGCCACCGCGCGATACGCGTCTGTCAGTTCGATTCAGTTCCAAATCGGCGACGCGGAGTTTGTTCTCGATCGGCTTGGTACGCCGGCGCAACAAAGCACGTACACGCGCAGAAAGTTCGGAAAACGAAAACGGCTTGACCAGATAATCGTCGGCGCCCAAATCGAGAAGAGTCACGCGATCTTCAACTTTGCTCCTCGCGGTAAGCACCAGGACAGGAGTGCTGTTGTTGCTCGCGCGCATGCGACGCAGGATCTGAACTCCATCCACCCGAGGCAGATTCAAATCGAGAATGACGAGATCATATTCCTGCGTACTCAGCAGGTAATCGACCTCATCGCCAGAATGGGATAGAAACGCCTGGTGCTGTTCCGCCTCCAGACCTTTGCGGACAAAATTGCCTAACGATACATCATCTTCGGCGAGAAGGATTCGCATCTACAAACAGGAGGAGAAGAAGTCACGAACTAAGACTTACAAATTGAATGTAGCCAGCCCGCGAGCGGCTTGTCAACGAATTGCAGCTTCTCATGCTAATTCTCTGATCGAGTCAGTGGTTGCTGGATAGGTTTTAAGGAGAAAGCTCTACCACTGAGGTAATGTCTCCCTTAACACTGAATTGAAAATCCCGGATTGGAACGCGCGAGCTCCTGGTTTCGGCTTGATCCCCACGCCAGCAGCAACATGTATCGCAACTTGTCTTACCATCGGGGCAAGACCCGTCTCCAGTTCGGATCCACGCGTTTGCGCATTTCAGCCTCGTCGTCTCTCTTGCGATATGGAAATTTGCGATAGCGCTCGACGCCCCGTGCGAGTTGATCTCGATCTAGTTCGATCCCCAATCCTGGTTTTTCTTCGATCTTGACGCACCCATTCACGATTGGGATTCGTCCTCCGGCCACTACTTCGTCCTTCGCGGATTGCCACGGATAGTGCGTGTCACAAGCATAGGTAAGCTGCGGAGTAGCAGCGGCAGCGTGGGCCATGGCCATGAGTGAGACTCCGAGATGCGAGTTGGAGTGCATCGAGAGTCCCAGGCCGAAGGTGCCGCAGATTTTTCCCAAATGCTTTACCTGCTGAATGCCTCCCCAGTAGTGCGGATCGCACAGCACAACTTGCACGGCATCGGTTCGGATCGTCTCGGGCAGGTCCGCGAATCCAGTCACGGCGACGTTGCTAGCCAAAGGCGTTTGTACTCCGGCGTCGACCAATTTGCGGCGGACCTGTGCCATTCCGGGAATGCTGGCCGTGGGATCTTCCAGATACCCGCCATTGCCAAGCTCCTCGCGCAGAGCTTTGCCGATCTGTACGGAAGTGTCGACAGACCACGCGCAGTTCGGATCGAGACGGATAGGAACGCTCGGTCCGAATTCCGCCCGGAGTTGCCGAACAGTTTCAATCTCCAGTGCTGGATCAAGCACGCCAGCTTTGAACTTGATTTCGCAAAATCCGTACTTCGCGAACATCTGCTTCACTTGTCCAACGAGCTGCTTAGGTGTGAGTGCCTCGCCATACTCGTCTTCGCGTACGTCGGCGCCTTCTCCGCCTCCGCCTTTGTGCTTGTAAAACGGATAAGCGGAAAACGGAACTTCGCTGCGCGCCCGCCCGCCGAGCAGATCACAGACCGATTTACCGACGGACCTGCCGATGAGATCGAGACAGGCGATCTCTACTGCGGAGTAAAGCCGGGCAGCTTCGTCGGCGGGATTCTCGCCGGGAACGTAGTGCGTCTGAGAACGATCTCCAGGTTTGGTGCCGCTCGAATCGATCATTGGCAGCAGCAACCCACAAAGCCGATAGGCGTCCTGTCCGATGATTCGGCCGCGCAGGCTCTGGAATGCCTGAAGAATCGCATCGCCGCCATGCGTCTCACTGACTCCAACGATTCCGTCTTCACTCTTGAGTTCCAGAATGGTCCTGAGAGCGTACGGCGCATGCAGGCCATACGAGCTGCGCAGCGGAGGATCCGCGATCGCAATGGGATGAACCTGCATGTCGATGATTTGCATTCTCTCGAACTTCCTCACGAACCAGCTTAAGCAGTGATACACACTGTTGCGGTATAACAGCCGATCATAGTTTGCATGCCGCGCAGCTATTCCATTGGACGAAATCCATGCTCGATTCTCGGCGCAATTGCATTTGCGGCTGCGCTCGTCTGTCTCACTGGATGGACGCAGGCCAAAAGCGACAGACGCGCGGGAAAAGCTAAAGGAGAGCGGTACAAACCAATCAGTGCCGGATACGTTGGCTCGCAGGAGTGCGCCTTGTGTCATCCCGATATCTACGAGAAGTACTCGCGTACCGATATGGGACGGTCGATGGTTGCTGCCACTCCCAATACTCTTCCGGGCATTCCGCTGTCAGCTTCAATTGTTGATGAGCGACTGAAGCGGCATTTTGAGTTATTCGTCAAAGAAGGCAGTCTTTATCAGAGCGAATATGAACTAACAGCGGAGGGCAAAGAGGTATTCCGCGACACTCGCAAGATCGAGTGGATCATTGGGGCGGGCCAAAATGGGCTGGGCGCACTGGTTCAACAAGACGATTACCTGTTCGAAGCGCCGCTCTCGTTTTATTCCAATGTTCATCAATGGGCGCTCTCGCCCGGATATCAATACGGAGATTACGGATTTACCAGGCCGATTCTTCCCGCCTGCATCGTTTGCCACAGCGGACGTCCGCAGCCGATCCTGAATGGCAATGGGAAGTTCCGAAATCCTCCTTTTCGGGAAATAGCAGTCGGATGTGAAAACTGTCACGGGCCGGGCGAAGCTCACATCGCAGCGGCCAGTGCCGACACCATCGTAAATCCGGCGAAGCTAAGTGCATGGCTCGCCGACAATATCTGTCTTGAATGCCATCAAACCGGCGACGCGCGCGTTTTGCGCGACGGCAAAGACTATGGCGATTTTCGCCCGGGTACTCCCCTCAGTGAGACGCTCAGCGTCTACATGGTGCCGTTTGGGCCGCAGTCTCCGCCGCGCGACGACTTGCTCGAGCATTTCCTCTCCATGCGCTTGAGCAAGTGCTATCGCGCCAGCCAAGGCAAGCTGAGCTGCATTACTTGTCACGATCCGCACGTGCAGCCGAGTAGCGCCGAGGCTCCATCGTATTTCCGAAACAGATGCCTCACTTGTCACACGGAGCAGAGTTGCAAGGTGAGTTTGTCCAGACGACAGGCTCAGAATCCGCCGGACAATTGCGCGGGCTGTCATATGCCGAAGCGTAACGTAAGCGTAATTTCACATTCCGTGTTGACGAACCACAGGATCGTAGCAGTACCCGAGGAGCAATTTCCCGATTCGGCTTTTCACATGACCACTCCGGACCTACCCGATCTGGTGGATCTCACTGCCTCTGCGGACAGCCACAAAGCTCCATCACCATTGACCTTGCTGAAAGCCTACCGGCAGGTCATGCTCTCGCATTCCGAATACCGCGAACGCTACTGGAAATTCGGCCAGCAACTCGAAAAAACGCAGCCGGAGAACATCGTCGCGCTGCAAGCGCTCGCTGATCTCGCTCTACAACAGAAGAACCTCGACGGTATCAACGCAGCCATCCGCTACCTGGATCGCGCGCGCAAGCTCGGCACCACGGACCCTTCAGATTACGAGCAGTTGGCGAAGATGCTCCTGGCCACCCATGAGGAAAAGCGTGCGATAGACGTACTTCAGCAGGGCATCGGACTCATTCCGTATGACCAGAATCTATATCGCTTGCTGCTCAGCGCATATTCTTCGTTGAAGGCAGCTCCTGAAAATTGCCAATTTGCCCGTAAAGCCAGTTCTCTCTTTCCGCAGGACGATGATTTCCGTGCTTTGCTGGGAAAGTGCTCGGGCAACTGAGAACTTGGGTTAACACGAAGGCCACGACACGAGGTCTGAAAACCAAGCACGCGAGAAGAGTGCCGGTGTTTTGCCCTTGCCGTCGACCTTCGTAAGCTTCGCGTTCGCTCTTCACGAAGAATCTCGCTGCAGGTCCATGATTTCACATACTGAACTAATCATTTTTGATCTTGAATTCGCCGGCAGTTCTCCGATATGTTCTGCGACTATCGCGCATTGTTCGCGACTTGAGTCGTACGCAATGCGCGGAAGTAGCCGGGTCCTGACTGTCACTCGATTCCCAGGAGGGAACTGCAATGACATGCCGCCTTGCCGCGAGCTCTCGCCGTTCTTCCATCGCTTGCCTCTTTGCAACCGTCCTGCTGGCGTTTGTCCTCAGCACCGCCCAAGCGCAGGTTTCAACTGCGTCGATCAACGGGACAGTCACAGACCCATCCGGCGCGTTGATTCCCGGAGCCACGGTCACGCTCAAGAATGTCGCGACCAACGTGGAACGCAGTACCACGACCAACAGCGCCGGAAATTACGTGCTGGTGAACATCAACCCTGGACGCTACACGATCACCGTTCATAAAGACGGCTTCACGACGGCATCGCAGCCGGAATTCGAGCTACAGGTAAATCAAACCTCGACTCTGGACTTCAATCTTCACGTAGGCTCAACGGTCGAGAGCGTAACGGTCGAAGCGGCGGAGGCGGGACTGCAGACGTCTACTTCCGAATTGGGTGCAGTCATCGATCGAAAATCAGTGAACGACTTACCTCTCAATGGCAGGAACTTCACGCAGTTGCTCAATCTCACACCCGGTGTGAGTACGGTTAATACTGCCCAAAATGGGAGCAATCAACAGTTCGCTGGAAATACGATTGGATCGTTCTCATTCCCGTCGATCAATGGTCAGACGAACCGCAGCAATCTATTCCTCGTAGATGGAGTCAACGATCAGGAAAGCTTTAGCAGCACGTACTCGGTGCCTCCAATTGTCGACGACATTCAGGAGGTCAAAGTCGACTCGCACAACGACCAGGCGCAGTTTGGCGGCGTGTTGGGCGGAGTGGTCAATGTCGTGACCAAGTCAGGTACAAACAACTTCCACGGAGAGGCTTGGGAGTTCCTGCGAAACGACGCTTTCGATGCTCTTAATCCCTTCACTCCTATTAATTCAGCGACGGGGAAACCTCTGAAGAACGCGCTACACCAGAATGAATTCGGGGCGAACATTGGAGGTCCGGTGTTGCTGCCGCATTACAACGGCCGCAATCGCACGTTCTTTTATGGCAGCTATGAAGGAGTGCGGCTGCATACTGGTAATAACAATCGCTCGACGATACCCACTACAAATGAGCTTAATGGTGACTTCACTGCGCGATTGGTGCAGCTCTATAACCCATACAGCACTACATCTTCCGGCACGAGGACTCCATTTCTTTGCATAAATGGCGCGCCTGCGCCGCTAATCCCCGGCACCAAGCTGCAAGCACCATTGGGGACCACAACAAACCCAGCCGGAACATCGCCCTGCAGCATTCTCCCGCAAGGCCTAATCGACCCGAATATGCAGAAAGTGGCTCAGTTGGTGTACGGAGGATTGACACCCAATATCCAGCCAACTCCGCAAGACACCTCGAACTACGCCAAAACACTGCTCAACACTCAAGACCCGAACAGCTATAACGTTCGCATCGACGAAGAGCTTGGACAAAAAGACGCCATTTTTGGTCGGTTCAGTCACATCGAATCGCCGCGTTCCATTCCCGGAATCTTTGGCCAAAGCAATCTCAACGATTACTGGGCACACCAGGTGGTCGTGAACTGGAATCACACTTTCAGCCCGTCGGCCGTATTGGCGTTGCAATTTGGACGCAACTACGGATTCTCGACCAATCCGACGCTGCTGCCCGAGAGTGTTTCACAGCAATTGATAAAAGCCGGTGGATACGACCAGAGCTTCGAGTGTTCATTCGTTCAAGGACCGCGCAAGTGCTACTTCAATGCCTTGAACTTCAGCAATGGCGGCATTGCCAGCTTCGGTGAAGGCAGCAGCCCCGCAGTGGTAACGGATATCTGGCAGTACAAAGGCACCTTCACAAAGACCCATGGCAAACATTCGTTCAGCATGGGAGCCGACTTTAACAGCAACGGCTTTCAGCAGACTTTCAACACCAACAGTCTCAACTTCGATCAGGCGCAGACAGCCAGCGGGGTTTCCTCGGGCAAAGGTGGATTCAGCTTCGCGTCCTTTCTGTTGGGAGTTCCCGGGGGTGATACATATCGCAACGAATTCGAAACTGAGCATGGGGGTTGGGTAGACGGCTTCTTCTTCCAGGATCAGTGGAGGGTCACCGACCGGCTTACGCTCAATCTCGGCGGGCGGTACGATGTGACGTTTGTTCCGACATACGGTAGTCCGAGCGACAACAACACGCCGATCGGCAATATCGATCTCCGCACCGGCAATTACGATCTACAGTTTGTTCCACCAGCTTGTAATTCCACCGGAGGTAAGCCTCCATGCATTCCGACTCCGGATGGTTCGCTTCCCGCCCATGTACAGCTTTCTCCATTTGGGAATCACTTCTGGCCCAACGCGTATGACAACATTCAGCCGCGAGTTGGAGCGGCTTATCGTCTTGGCGATCGAACTGTGCTGCGCGCAGCTTATGGCCGTTTTTATGACAACTGGGCGTCGGTGATACAAATGGCGCAGAACCAGCAGGGTACCTGGCCGCGGGCGGACCAGTTCATTCTTACTTTCAACAACGTGAATGCGCCGCCGACGGTTTTCGCGGAGAATCCTCTGCAGGGCGCCAATACCACTCCACTGCCAACGCCATTCGAGCAAAACAACTGGTTTGTCGATCCCAATTTGAAAAATCCATACTCCGATCAATGGAACTTCGGCATCCAGGAGGCGGTCACCCAGAGCGCAACACTGACCACGAACTATGTTGGCTCACATGGACACAGATTGGACGTAGGCGTGACGGGGAATCAGGCAACGGTTCCCGATCCTACCGGCAAGCTGCTAGTTCCTTCGGTGAGCTGCTACACCACCACATGCACACCTGCCGCAGTTGCCGCGCAGGGACGCTTCCCATTTCCATATCAGGTTCCGACGCACTATGACGAAAGCGTCGGCAAATCCTGGTATGACGCGCTGCAGATTTCATTCAATCAGAAGACCTCGCATGGACTTACCCTCCTGCTGTCGTATACGTGGTCCAAGACGATCGACATTGGCTCCGATGGATGGTTCGCGGCGGATGGTTCTTCCATCCAGGATTCTTATCATCTGAACAACGATAGAAGCCTCGCCGGATTTGATGTGCCGCATATCTTCACCACACATTGGGTCTACGATCTTCCCTTCGGAAACGGAAAGAAGTTCCAGACGAGCAATCGATTTGTGGATGCAGTTGCCGGCGGCTGGCAGGTGAATGGAATTCTTAACTTCCAATCCGGACAGCTTTACAACGTCAATGCCTCTAACTCCATTCCCAATGTAGGAAGTATTCTGCAGGAGCGAGCGGATTTGGTTGGCGATCCGAACAGTGGCACTTGCCCCAATGGTGCGCCGGTCGGAACGCGCACTTGCTGGTTCAACATCTCAGCCTTTGCTGTGCCGTCAAAGGGAACTTTCGGCAGTTTCAGTCGCAACGTATTGCGAGGAGACGGCAGGAACAACCTTGACCTTTCTATCTTCCGGAGCTTCCCGATCAGTGAGCGTACGAGAATCGAATTCCGAGCAGAAGCTTTCAACGTAACGAATTCTCCCATCTGGGGCTTGCCCAATTCAAACATAAGCGCGAACCAGAGCAATACCTTCGGTGTAGTGACCTCAACCGCTAGCGGCTATGCTCCTCGGCAGTTGCAGTTTGCATTGAAGTTTTACTACTGACAGCGCCTTGCCGAAGTGTCGTCGATTACCGTGTCACCGCTATAATCCGGTGCCACTTGCATTTTTGAAGTGATAGAGTACGTCTATCATCCAAGCAGTTGGGTTATATGTCGAAACGGCGCCGCAAGGGTCTGAGCTTTTTAGGAACTTGGACGCTCTTGATCTGCGGCACCTCCGTTCTCGGATCTGCCCAGACTACCGAGCCGTCCCCTTCCGCTGCTTCTTTCGCTTCGGCTCAGATTTCCGACGAATGTCGTCTTGCCGCATTATCGAACTCAAAGCTCTCATTTTTCTTACACTCAGTCGCGAACTCGCCCACTGCTGAAGGATATGAGCGCCTCGGAACAGCATTTGGTCAGGCGGGAGATTCCAAATGTGCTGCTGCCGCCTTCACCACTGCCCTGGCGCTCGATCCAAATTCTGCAGGCGCCCGCTACAGTTTGGCTTTGGCTCTGATCGAAACTCACGAACCTCAGCGTGCCGAAACGGAATTGCGGACGCTGTTGCGTCAGCAGCCTAACTCGCCTCAAGCACACAATGCGCTCGGTCTCGCACTGCAGGACCTCGGCAAATCTGATGCCGCTGCTGCCGAATTTCACACTGCGCTAAAGCTGAACTCAAGGTTCGCTCTCGCCGACTACGACCTCGCTCAACTTCTCAGCACCCAAGGAAGTTATCGTGCCGCCGTGTACTACCTGCGGAATGGTTTAGCGAATTCGCCGCCTCCTGTGCTCGCAATGCAGCTCAAGACTGCTTTGGCTATCGCCTATTCGCAGCTCGGCGAATACGAGCAGGCGGTCCCCCTTTTTCAGGAGCTCGTGGCTGCTGAGCCGAATTCAGCGCAGTTCCATTTTGACTTGGCGACCGCATACGCACATCGAGACGAATATCCACATGCAATTTCCGAATACAGAGAAGTATTGCGGCTCGAACCAGAACGGCATGATGCCGAACTCTTGTTAGCAAAAGCATTGTTGAACCAGAGCCAAGCTGAAGAATCGTTACCTTATCTGCGGAATTATTTACACGTAAAACCGGACGATCCGGAAGGCCTTGAAATTCTGGGCAATGCCTTGAAAGAGTCGTCTCATCCTGACGAAGCACTTGCCATATTGAGGCGTGCGGTGAGTGTTAATCCATCGAGCTACAAAGCGCACGACGACTTGGGAGTCGTTCTCAGCCGATCTGGTGAAACCAGCGAAGCGCTGAGCGAGCTTCGAACGGCCATCAAGCTCAACCCAAAGGCACCGGAGGCAAGATATCAACTCGCCCAGCTCCTCTTGAAAGCAGGCCAGCACGACGCTGCGAACGTCCAGCTCGCCGCGTTCGAACGCCTGAAGGCTGCGGAAGAGCAAAGGACGCGAGCGACATTCCTCAGTAATCAAGGGAACAATGCTTTGAAGACAGGGCGGAATCAAGAGGCCGTGGAGAATTTTCAAAAGGCGATAGCGCTTGATCCTGACGATGCCAAACTTCACTACAGTCTCGCAATTGCCCTTGCGATAATCGCGCGGCAAGACAGCGAAGAACAAGAGCTGAAAGAAGCGCTCAGACTCGATCCGAAGCTTTCATCCGCGCACAACCAACTAGGCAATGTTTATCTTTCTAAAAACAACCTTCCCGCTGCCGAATCGGAATTTCGCGCTGCGGTCGCTTGCGATCCTCGGTCCGCCGAAGCCCTGAATAGTCTTGGAACCGTTTTGGGACGCGAGAACAAGACTCGGGAAGCTGAGGCAGTCTTCCATCGCGCGATCGACATCGATCCCGAGAGTGCGTTGGGCCATGTCAATCTCGGCATTACACTGGCTGCTGAAGGCCGGTACTTAGAAGCAGAAGAGAATCTCCTCGCCGCTCTGCAGCTCAATAACAACAATGCAGACGCGCTCACCGCGCTGGGAATGCTTCAGGACAAAACTGGAAGGGCGAGCAAATCAGCCGAGACCTTCCGGCATGTTCTTGCTCTTAATCCAAACTCCTCCGATGCGCATCTCAATTTGGGAATCGCTCTCGCGGACAGCAACGATCTCGATGGGGCCCTCGCTGAATTCTGCCAGGCGGTTCGGCTCGCTCCTGACTCGGCTCAGGCTTTCTACAACCACGGCCGTGTGCTGTATGCGCTACATCGGCCTGAAGAGGCACGAGACGCACTCGACGCAGCGGTAAAGCTCTCTCCCAACTACGTCGAAGCTCTTCTGCTGCTGGGTGTGATCGAGCGCTCTTCTCCGTCCGCAACTCAACTGTTCGAACGTGTGGTGAAAATCGATCCTGCAAATTCGCAGGCTCGCTTTTATCTCGGACGCAACCTGCTGCAGGAGGGCAAGAGAAACGAAGCCATTGCGCAATGGAAAAAGGCCGTCGAAGTAGATCCGGAGAATATCTCAGCGCTTTCGAACCTCGCCCAAACTCTGACCCGGGACCACAGCTCGGAAGCCCTAGAGTACATGGCTCGCTTACAAGCATTACAGCAGAAGCGACAATTGATCGACCGTGTAAAAGAGCTGAATAATTTCGCGCTTCGTTCGGCTGAAGAAAAGAACTGGACGCAAGCCACGCAGCAGCTGCGGGAAGCAATCAATCTCTGTGGCAAATGCGTGCAGTCAGGCATCCTGCGAAAGAATGCTGGATTGATCTATGTACAGCAGGGCGACACGTTGCACGCTAAAGAAGAGCTCGAAACAGCAAGCCGATTGCTGCCCGAAGGCCCTGACTTGTCAGCAGTCATGCAGGCTCTTAAACAGTTAAACGAAACTCCCGTGCAACCATGATCCGCTGTTCTTGTCGCGTATAGCATTTTCCGATTGGCTCTCATTTACGATGCTGGTTCAGTTCATGTTTTTACATTTCGATCATGCAAAGTTGGATCTCTGAGCCGTTTTCATTTCGGTAGTTCGCCGTTACGTGTCACCGATTTATGCGGCCTGTCGCATTCAGTTCGCGATAAAAGCCGAGGTCCTCACCACGAAGCATCTTTGTGATGTACGTGATCTGACCGTAGTGCAGCCCAAAGTGCTCGATCACCTGATACACAGCATGCAGGCCAGTCACCGTGTAGCCCTGAATTTGGTAGGTCTGAATTAGCTCTGATTCCGAGATGCGCGGCAGGACTGTCGCGACCTCCTGCATAGTCGCCGCAAGTTTGTCGATGAGTTCTGTTTTGGGAAGATGCGTCCGCTCGGCGAATTCAGCGGGTCGATTGCGCTTGTCTTCACGATGCGCGAATGGCGCGATGAGCCATTGAGTAACGTTTCCGTTCAAATGCAGGATCAAATTGCCGATGCTGTTGCTGGCTTCGTTTGGACGCCACCATACCTGCTCATCGCTCAGCGATTCCACAGACGCGCGCAAGCGGGGCCAGTATTGTTCCAGCAGCTTCCATCGAGAAAATTCGATGAACTCGGCGGTGACCGTTTTGGGTGACATGCCGCGATTATATCTTTTGCAGGTTAGACCCTCTCTCCGTGATTGCTCTTGCTTATAGCCAGCGACTGGTGTAACTATTGCCAGCTTCGTAGGAGGGCCGATGCTTAAGTCAGTCGGTGTGGTTTTTGGCGCTTATGTGTTCTCGGTGGTTCTGGTGCTGTGCACAGACCCGATACTTTCGCGCCTGTTCCCGGGCGATTTCGTGAAAGGCCATGTTCCCTCGAACAGCGCGCTCGCCGCCAGCACAGTTTTGTTTTTTGTGATCTCGATTTTTTGTGCCTGGGTCTGCGCTCGATTTGCGCCCGGAAACGCCGCGAGGCACGTGCTTTGGTTTTTCCTCATCGGCGAGACCATGGGAATCGTTGCCACGATTCCGAATTGGAACAAGGGATGGCCGCACTGGTACTGGCTATCATGGCTGATCGCATGGCCAGTGGGTTGCTGGATTGGCCTGAGCCTGGCTCCGGCACGCAGAAGCGCTTCGGCAGCGGCGTAGGAGCGGTTCCGCACTCGACTTACGTAGACGCGCCAGTGCCTACGCGAGGAGCGAATCTCTCCAGCAGAGACAGTACAGCCTTTTTGTAAGCATCGGCGTCTCGCTGCAGGCGAGATCTCTCGTCCGAAGCCGTGGTGGAATTCGCGGCACTTTGGGCAAACGCCATTCTGAAGCAGGCATACGCAATCAGGTAGTTGGGAAGGCGCTCTCTGATCGCGTCGTTGGTTTTGCAGCGATATTCACTGACCAGCAGTTCCGCAGCTTCCGAGTCCAGCTTCCATTCCACGATGGCGCCGGCAAGGTCCCAAGCTATATCCGTCGGACCCGGAAAAAAGTGATTATCGCCATGATCGGAGGCATCGAGTTTTTGCAGACGGCCATCGCTCGTTTGGATCCACTCGTAGGGCATCATATGAGCATCCGCGATCACCGGACGTTCGACCGGGAGGTTGATTTTACGAGTGATTCCGAGCGCGCGCTCCAAGTTTACTTGCGCCATCTGCTCCAGTTCTATTTGGGGAATTGCCGACGAGGGAAGATACTCGGAGCGAAAGGCACAGTAACGAGCAAGCTGAACAACAGCGTCTCGAGAGGCAGATTGTTTGCGAGTTCCAGTGAGCCAGCGTAATGCGCTGAAGCCGTCTCCTGCCGAACTGATTGCAGGGCCCCACCCGTGCTCTTCGAGAATTTTGGAGCGACGCCGCACCACTTTGCCATAATGACCGTGTCCGTCAAAGCGGAAGAGCGTGTGCCCATCACGGGAAAGATACTTCTGGCGTTCCGTCCACGCCCACACGCCGGGCCAATCCGTTTCTGACCTGAATACCCGATTGCGCCATGCTCCGCCGCCAATGTACTCGTCTGCTTGCGATGGAATATAGCGAGTGGGTTTGAGCGCCATTGTCCGAAACCGGTTCCATCGTTGTGCGGCATCGTGAGCGAGCAGATTATCGAGTTGCGGAGCGGAGCTTGGCATCAGCGTTATGCGCTCATGAGGCACGCCGGCTTGAACCAGAGCTTCGCCGACGGCCAGAAAGGACGAGCCGCTTAGTCCAGGACCTTCATCAACAATCAGGAACTGCGCTTTGCTTTGGTTCTGTGCGCATATCCAAAGCTGTTCGTCGTTGCTCAGCGAGAGTTGGCGATCGAACGGATGGCCCGCCGGACGCACGCTGATTCGCTCGGCAGGAATTCCCCTGGCGCGAAACCACGCCCGCACCACCGCCGCAAGTGTTGTGCCAATTGAGCGAATCCCAACTACCGCCGCTGTTGGAGCAGAGACCGCGTTTTCATTTAGCACGTCTACGTAGTCGAGAGGGTGAAGAGCGTAGTAACAGAATCCTTCTGGAGTCGACAAGGTGAGACTCTGCGGCAAGCGCAGTTGCTCGAATGCGCTTGCGAGGTCGGATGGGATTTGAGGTCGGGAGTTGCTAATCAGCGCCAACGCAAACTCGTCAGCAGCCCTGCCGACTAGTTCCGCTTCACGTTTGCAATCGCCTGCGTCTGCCAGCCCACACTCTAGTTCGCCGGCTCGCAGTAACGCATCGATCAGTTCGTCACGCCCGATTTGGGAAGTGAAGTCGGAGAGCGACAGGAGAGCCTCGATCTGAGCGACGAGGCCGCGCAGCAGCCCTGCACCGCTGCGGACACTGCGTCCCTCACGGAAGACGAGAAGCTTCCAGTCGCCTGCGCTCACTCTTGAATGGTACCGCGCTATGCAGCTTTGTTCTTGCCCCGAGTGACTCGCGGGGAGCGCGAGACGTCGCCCTCTTTGTCGATGAAATATAGGAACTGATTATCGCGATCGACTGCATGATCGACAAGGACCTCAGTTTTGCCCTCTCCCGACTTCGGCTTCTGGCAAACGTTGCCGTCTTTGTCGAGGAAGTAGAGGTATTTCGTGTAGTCCCGCTTCAACCCAAGCTGCTTCACCTTTTCTGCCATGGCTTGCTTGGATTCGCGAACGCAACAGGCTGATGCCCGTTTACGAGCCCAGCAGGATCAGCCGCAAAGACGGCGCATTTTGACGCAGCTCAGATTGCCACGCCGAGTGCCGACAGTCGCTCTTGTTACCTTCGTACATCACCCTTGGATTTAAGGTTTTGCCGTTCCAAAATAGGTGATTATTAAGGGTTTCGCCCATTTGATACCTGTTTTCCTTGTGGTACTCTCGCTCTTGAACCCGGCCCAAAATTCAAGCAATTAGCAACTAGCGTGTCCCCCAAAGGCAAAGACGAAGGATTTTTCCTGCGATACGTGACGATCACGTATCGCAGCGTATTTCTCGCTTGCGTTCTATTAGTTTCGATTCTCAGCGTCATCATTTACTTCCTGTTCCCGCAGCAGACTAGAGCCGTACTGAACCAGATCGCGAATCAAATCGGATCGACCGCAGCGCACACTCTCACGAAAGATGTCGGACAGCAGCAGGCGCACTTCACCAATCTCGATGGCACCGTTCGCGTCAAGCGCAACAACAGCAATGGCTGGCAAAACGCCAGTTACGATCTGGCGCTGAGTAAGGGCGACGTAATTCAGACGGGACCTGAAGGCATCGCTAAAGTCGTCTTCACAGATGGAACTAATTACACCATTAAGCAGGATTCGCTCATCGTCGTCGAGGACAACTCCACCAACGAGGCTCAGCAGACGCAAGTTGCAGTGCAGGTGACGACTGGCACAGTCGATCTCGCCACCGCCACCTATTCGCAGGGTTCCAGCTCCCGCGTGATTGTTGCCGGCGCTACCGCAAGTCTTGGTCCGGAAAGCTCTGCGCAGGTTCACAACGACAATCTCAAGAACGATCATACGATCTTGCTGAAGCAAGGTTCCGGCCAGATTGCGCGCAACGGAGAAGTGGTTCGTCTGGGCAGCTACGAGAGGATTTCATTCAAAGCGGAAGACGCAAAGATGACGCGTGAGAAAGAAGTCGGGCCGCCCACTTTGATTACGCCCGCAAATATGTCGCCGATCTTTGCGACCAAGGATTCCGGAGAACTCGATTTCACCTGGACGCCGATGCCTAACACGCGGGCCTATCATCTTCGCGTGTCAAAGAATCCATACTTTACTCAGTTAGCCGAAGACCGCACGGTAGCTGCTCCGGAGCTCAAACTCGCGGCGCTTCCTGAGGGCTCTTACTATTGGGCAGTGCAGTCCATTGATCAGCAAGGAAAAGAGTCGATTGAAAGCGAGCACAATAAGTTCACCGTCATCGCCAAATCTGCGAATTCGAACTTGGCGCTCACACTCGATCCTTTCATTCAGCACGGCCATGTGATTGAAGTACGCGGCAAAACCGATCCCAGCGCGCGTGTGATGGTAAATGGTGACGAGGTTCCGGTAATCGGCAACGATGGGACGTTCCGTTATTACACGCCGCCTCTTTCGTCGGGCGAGAACTCGATCACCGTCACCGCACAGAACTCGAAGGGCGGCGTGAGTACGCAGACACAGAAGATCGTAATTCAGTAGTCGAACGCCCGAGTTGTCGCGCAACAGTTTCCGGGACGCAAGTCCCAAAATGGAAGTTCAGACGCAAATCTGGTGAACGCTCTTTGCGCCAGACAACAGCGTACAGATTAGAAGCAAAGAGCGAAATCACTCTAAGGATAGAAAGAAGAAGTTCACCCCATGTCGTCGAACGGATTTCACTCACAGAACTCGCGCGTGCACAACATGCGTTCGCTATTCAGCATGTTCTCGAGCGACCTTGCGATTGACTTAGGCACCGCCAACACGCTGGTCTATGCTAAGGGCAAAGGCATCGTCGTTAATGAGCCGTCGATCGTCGCTATCAACAAAAACAGCGGCGAAGTGGAGGCGGTCGGCAAGGAAGCCAAAGAAATGCTGGGCCGCACTCCCGGCAACATTGTGGCTATCAAGCCGATGAAGGACGGTGTCATCGCCGACTTCAAAGTCACCGAGAAGATGTTGAACTACTTCATCCAGAAGGCGCACAACCGCAAGATGATGGTGCATCCGCGCATCGTGATCGGCGTGCCTTCGGAGATCACCCAGGTGGAAAAGCGCGCGGTCATGGACTCAGCTTATCGCGCCAAGGCCAGCGAGGTTCATCTCGTAGAGCAGGCTATGGTGGCGGCGATCGGCGCCGGGCTTCCCATTACGGAACCCAGTGGAAATATGGTCGTAGATATCGGGGGCGGAACGACCGATATCGCGGTGATCTCGCTTTCGGGCATCGTCTATTCGCGCTCGGTGCGTATGGCAGGTAATCAGATGGACGAAGCCATCATGAATTACCTCAAGCGGAAATATAACCTGCTCATCGGCGAACGTACGGCCGAGCAGATCAAGATTGAAATTGGCTCGGCGTTCCCGCTCGACAAGCCGCTGACTATGGAAATCAAGGGACGCAACTTGATCGAAGGCGTTCCCAAAACGGCAACGGTGGACGACAGCGAAATCCGCGAAGCGCTCAGCGAATGCGTTTCGACCATCATGAACGCAATCCGCGTCGCCCTGGAGCGTACGCCTCCTGAGCTCAGCGCCGACATCAGCGATCGCGGCATCGTGCTTACGGGCGGCGGAGCTCTGCTGAAGAACTTGGATAAGCGCATCCGTGAAGAAACCGGCCTGCCGGTTTCGATCGCCGACGATCCGCTTGCCAGCGTTGTGCTCGGCACCGGAAAGATGCTCAGCGATTTCAAGCTGCTGCGCAAGATTTCGATCGAATAAGCAAACCCCTGTTCACCACGGAGACACGGAGTACACAGAGGTAAGCAGGGGAAGGAAGGCGTTTCGGGTTTCCAGTTTCGAGTTTCGGCAGCGGCAGGCGAGAAGAATGATCTGCCGAAAGGCTTGGCCGAAACCTGAAACTCGAAATTTGAAACGCTTTTTCTGTTCTCCGTGTTCTCTTTGGCTCCGTGGTGGAATAATTTTGTAAATGGAAAATTTTTTCACAAGATACCGGAACGTGACCGTGCTGCTCGGGCTGCTGATGGCACAAATCGTCGTGCTCGCCTCGCAGGTGCGGCGTCCTGTTGCGGCAACGGGTGAATCGATGTCTCTCGTTCGCCTGTGGATTGTGGAGATATTTGTCCCTGCCGAGAAGGCGTTCAACTCGGTCGGAGACGGCATCAGTAACGTCTGGCACAACTATGTCGATCTGCGTCATGTGCGTGCGCAGAACCAGGACCTGCAGGAGCAGCTTGACCGTTTGCGCCTGGAGCAGGTGAGTCTTGCAGAGGACGCCGGTCAGGCTCGCCGATTGCAAGCACTGCTCGCCTTCAAGGAGAAATTCATTTCGCAAACCGTAGCCGCGCAGGTAATCGGCACCAGCGGCACGGAGCACTCGCACCTGCTTTATATCGACAAGGGTTCAGGTGACGGCATTAAGCCCGATATGGCAGTGATCACTCCGAAAGGAATTGTCGGAAAGATTGCGAAGGTATTTCCCGGGACAGCGCAGGTTTTGGAAATCAATGACGCAACTGCCGGAGCTGGGGTGATGCTGGAGCGCTCGCGCTTGCGCGGAGTGCTGCATGGAACTCCGTCCGGAATCCCCGAGATTCTTCACGTGATGGCTGACGAGAAGGTCGAGCCAGGAGACCCGGTGGTATCTTCGGGCGGCGATCAGATCTATCCTCGCGGGCTGCCCATCGGAGTCGTTTCGAATACCTCGCCCGATCCTGAGGGCGGTCCCTTCATGATCGTAAAGGTGAAGCCCGCAGCAGATCTGGAGCGCGTAGAAGAGGTTCTCGTCATCACCAAAGTGATCGACAAGTCCCCGGAAGCGCCAGAGGGGCCAAGAGCTCTGCGTGCGGCCGACATCCTCGCACAGCGACTCCCTACAGTTGTTCCGAAACCGCCAGCGAAAGGTGAGGAGCCTCCGCCGACGAGCGTGCTCTACGCCAAAAGGCCGTCGGCTCCGGCTGTGACACCGGGAACAAAATCGGCGGTGCCGCAGAATCAGAGTCCTTCAGCAGCTTCCACGCAACCTCCGAAGCGGAAGCCAGAGGCAAAGCCCGCCGTAGGTGAAGTTATCGCGCCAAAACCCGCTCAGGCAGAACCACTGCCCGCGCAGCCAGCACCTCAGCAGACTACGCCCGCTACCGAACAGCCAACTTTGGAGACTCCGCGATAAGTGACAACGATTACTTACACATCGCGCGAAGAGATCGAGGTCCACAAATTTAGTGCCCTCGCCGCGGTAGGCATACCGCTGCTGGCGATCTTTTTTCAGGTCTATGTGTCATCGCGCTTCAGCTTTCTGAAGCTCTTTGATATCCCTCTGCTCGTCACCATTTTCTTCGCCGTCTCGCGTCGCAACCAGCTCGCCGGAATGCTCACCGGCTGCGCGATCGGACTTACGCAGGACGCGCTTACACACCTGCCCATCGGCATCTATGGCATCGCAAAGACGATCATCGGCTATGGCGCATCCTCGATCGGCGTCAAGGTGGACGTCGATAACCCAGGTTCGCGATTCCTCATGGTCTTCTTCTTCACCTTCTTGCACGACGCGCTCTACTTCATCGTGAGGCGACAGTTGCTGGGCATTCCATCCGAGTGGCGGACCATGCACGAGGCAGCCGCGGCGCTCGCCAATGCTTTGTTGGCGGTGGTGCTCTTCGCGATTATGGATCGGACTAAGAAACGCTAGCGGTATGGAAGGCGTTACCGCTCAGGCGCTTGCCCTAGCTCTTCCGTAACGTACTAGGTGTGGATATCGCAATGTTCTCGTTATCGCAACCAGTGTAGTTGGATAAAATACAAATACGGCCCCGCACTGCGGTTCCTTCCCAAATTGAAGCTGAATGATGTACGACCGCGACGACAAGATACCCTCAGTCAAGCTGGCCTCGGTCCAGTACGTAATTCTGCTGGTCATCGGTATTCTCGTCGTCCGCCTATGGAACCTTCAGGTGCGAGGCAGCGAGAAGTACTCCAGCCTCGCCGAACAGAACCGCATCCGCAAAGTTCCCATTCTGGCACCGCGCGGCAAGATCTACGATCGCGAAGGTCGCATTCTCGTCGATAATTATCCGTCAGTATCTGCGCTGCTTATCCGTGAGCAGTTGCCCAAAGATGCCGACGCTGACCTAAGAAAGATCGCTGCCGGCCTGCATATGACCGTCGAAGAGATTCACGAACATATGCGCCGTATGGCTGGGAGTCCGACCGCGCCATTTTTGCTGAAGGACGACATTACTCCTGACGAGCAGGCGTTCATCGAAGCGCATCGCGACGAGCTTCCCGAATTGGAAACCATCATGGTGCATCGCCGCCTGTATCCGAAGAACGGCTTCCTTGCGCACCTGATCGGATATGTTGGCGAAGTCAGTGAAGAAGACTTGAACTCGCCGCAATACGAAGCCTATCAACCAGGCGCTGTTGTCGGTAAGAGCGGTGTCGAGCAGTTCTATAACGACATCCTGATGGGCAAGGATGGTTCACGTCGTGCGCTCGTCAACAGCCACGGCAAAGAAGTCGGGCGGCTCAGTACCGAGCCTGCCGTTGCCGGCCAAAACCTAAAGCTGACGATAGATCTCGATATTCAGATGGCGGCCGAGCAAGCCCTCGAAGGCTACAGTGGGGCCATTGTCGCTATGGACCCGCTCACCGGGGAAATCCTGGCCATGGTGAGCCGTCCGGCATTCGATCCGAATGCATTTTCGGTGCGCATCACTAACAAAGAGTGGAATGCGTTGGTTTCTGACCCCGAAAAGCCGCTGCTGAATAAGGCGATCCAATCGCAACTCGCTCCCGGATCAGTGTTCAAGATCATTATGTCGGTCGCGGGCGCACAAGAAGGCATCGCCCAGAACATGAAAGTGCATTGCAGCGGCAGCGCTGTCTTCTACGGGCATCGTTTCGGCTGTTGGGTTCCGAGTGGCCATGGCGAGGTGGATTTTTCCAAAGCCATTTATCAGTCCTGTGATGTCTTTTTCTACACGCTGGCCGAAAAGCTTGGCATCGGCAGAATTGCTAAGTATGCAACTGAATTGGGTATCGGGCAGAAAACTGGAATCGATCTGCCGCAGGAAGTCAGCGGTGTGATGCCGTCCGAAGAATGGAAAGCCAAGCTGTTCAAGCAGAAATGGTTCGCGGGAGAGACGATCTCAGTGGGCATTGGCCAGGGTGCGATCGCTACGAATCCGGTGCAGCTTGCGCGTGCGATTGGAGCAATCACCAGCGACGGACACATGGTGCATCCGCACGTGGCTTTTCCTGACGAGCTGCCGAGCCAGTACGTTGAAGTCGCAAAGCGTGATCGCGATACCACAAAAGTTCCAATTGATCCGCAGGCTTGGGTGACGATTACCGATGCAATGGCACGCGTAGTGGACGTGGGAGGCTCCGCGCCGAGTGCGCACCTGCCCGGCATCGACTTCGCCGGTAAGACGGGCAGCGCACAAGTGGTCAGCCTTGCTCATCGAAAGATGCTCGGAGAACACCTAGATCAGTACAAGCAGAATGGCTGGTTTGTTGGAGTCACTCCGCGGCGCAATCCTGACATCGTTGTCGCGATTCTTTTCAAAGGTGGAGAGCACGGTAGATTGGCAGCTCGCCTCGTTGCACCTGTGATAAAAGCCTTTGTCGAAAAGCAGCGTCGCGTCCGCAACGACATGAATTATGCAGCGGTTGACAAAGACGGCCATCCTATCGAGCTTTCAGGGCTCTGGGGCGAAAGCCATTCTGAAGATCGTGATTCCGATGATTTGCAGGCTGGGAGCCTGGAGATCCCGACGCACACTCCAGCGCCTAAGCCCGTCGATCCTTCGACTCTGCTGATTACTCCACCCGCAATCCCGGCCAGGGTTCACTAATGCGTCGTTTTATCTCTTTTCGCGATTTTGACTGGGTGCTGTTGGCATTTGTGCTGATCATCTGCGCTGTTGGCACATTCGAAATCTACAGTGCCACGCGCCAGACGAAATTCATCGGCTTCCAGGCCAAACAGGTTTACTGGATCATCGGCGGGCTGATTCTCATGTTCCTCGCCAGCATCGTGAACTATCAGGCGCTGCTGGAGAACATTCATTGGTTCTACATTGCATCGATTCTTTCGTTGTTAGCGGTCGCTGCTGTTGGCACTCGTGTCCTGGGTGCGAAGCGCTGGATCAAGCTGCCCGGAGGTCAGCACTTCCAGCCCTCGGAGTGGATCAAGCTCGTCTTGATATTGGCGCTGGCCAAGTACTTTTCCGATCTGGCTGGCCGCGACGTGACTTGGAGCGACATTTTCAAGGCATTCCTGATCGTCGGCGTGCCGATGGCCTTGGTGCTCAAGCAGCCCGATCTGGGAACGTCGCTGACGTATATTCCTGTTTTGATCTGCGCTCTGTTCCTCGGAGGCATCAAGTTCAAGCACGCAATCACGATTCTGTTGCTCGGAACTGTCATGATCTATCCGGTCTGGCGTTGGGGCCTGAAGCCCTACCAAAAGGCGCGCTTGACCAGTTTCAGCGAGCCTGAAGCCGATCCTCGCGGATCCGGATACCAGATTCAGCAGTCGTTGATCGCAGTAGGTTCCGGCGGTTTGACCGGCAAGGGAGCAATGAAGGGCAGCCAGACGCAAGGCGCCTTCATTCCGATCCCCTACACCGACTTCATTTTTGCCGCCTACGCCGAAGAGCACGGGTTTGTAGGGTGCCTGATGGTCTTGCTGTTATACTTCATCGTATTGATGCGTTTGATTCAAAACGCTCAAACCGCACCAGACCGGGCCGGAACTTTGATTATTATGGGAGTTGTAGCGGTCCTGGTCTTTCATATTCTCGTTAACGTAGGCATGGTCGTCGGCTATATGCCAGTGACCGGAATCCCGTTGCCGTTGATGAGTTATGGCGGATCGTCGGTGCTGTTTACGTTCCTTGCGCTGGGCATTGTGAATAATATCCGCATGCGCAGGTTCGTGAACTAGACCTGAGAAGCACAGCCGGAGCCCTGGCAGGCCGGCATATACAGGTTTTTGTTTTACCCAGACCGCATCGGCGATCTGGTGTTAGCGTCCCGGCGGACGCCAACGAATTTACGTTCAGCCCTCCACGAAGATGAGGGCACCGGCAGTCGAGACGAGCCGGAGAGGACTTAAGAGTTTACGTCTGCAAGAGGACAGGGTAACGGCCCGTCCGGTTTATCCATCTATCGCCTCCGCGATATGTGTTCAGATTCCGGCACAGTGGCCACAAGTTCTCATCTGCAGCCAAGGCCGCGAGCATGATCGCGATAGGTTTAAGAGTTCGAAGTAGCAGTCCATCCAACAGGACTTCGAATCCCCGCCTACCAGTTGGTTCCCAAAGCGATCCCAACGCTGCGCTGCACTCCGTCCGCTCCGCAAAGAGGTTCTGACCTCCTAGTCATCTCGCTTGCCGCGTTACTGGAGCAAGCATGGCCAAAGAGCTATTCATCTCTACGACTCCGCACGAAACCAAAGTCGCGGTAGTCGATGACGAACAACTTTCCGAAATTTACTTTGAGCGTGAGAACGAATACACGCTCGCCGGTTCCATCTATAAAGGTCGCGTGACCCGTGTTCTGCCCGGAATGCAGTCGGCCTTCGTCGATATCGGGCTAGAGCGCGACGCATTTCTCTACGTTACTGACTTCCTTGAAGAGCAGGAGGACCAGGAAGACTTCGAGCAGGTAGCCGATCGCGGCGAGCCGCAGCAGCGCGCAGTTCAAACTGCAGCTTCGCCGCAACCAGCAGGCGCCGAGGAGACAGGTTCAACGCAGGAGCAATCCTCCGATCAGTTTGACCGCGGTCCGCGCCGGTGGCGTGGACGCCGTGGACGACGCCGTGGACGTGGCGGATTCCAGGAGCAAGGTACGCAGCAGGGTGCGCCAGAAGCCGCCGAAAGCTTTGAAGGCGAAGAGGCTGCGGAAGGAAGCGAGCAGGAACCAATCATTCTTCCTGGCGAGTCGCTGTCGAAGTATCGCCAAGCCGGCACGGAAGCCGAAGAAGCAAGCGAACCGGCGACGGTCCAGGAAACCCAACGCCCCGAGCCTCCTCAACCTTCACCGCATATCGCGTCGGAGTCGCATGCTCCCGAGCCCGCGCCAGGCAGCTCGATTTCCATGCTGCCCGGAGAATCGATCTCGAAGTACCGCGGCGGCGACGCAGGGCAGCCTGCTGCCGAATCTCAGTCAGAGAAGCAACCCTCGCGCTTCGAGCGCTTCCGCAAGAGATTCGAATCGCGCTGGGAACGTCCAAATCGACGTCAAGAGAATGAGTCACCGAGAGACGAATCCGCTCCCGCCGGTCCGCCAGTATTCGCTCTTCCCGGGGAATCGCTCGCCAAATATCGTGGACGCGAAGATTCCAATTTGGAACCGTCTACCGCTCAGCCGCATCGCGCAGAGCGAAGCGAGTATGTAGCCGAACCCCAACCTCCGGGCGTGGATACCGCTACTCAGTACGAGAGCTCAGAAGAAGCCACGGAACATCACGCAACCGCTGCGAACGTTCGCTACACCGAACCTGAGCGCACTGACTCGGATGAGCGAGTCGAACATGCGCTGCAGGGCGCCGAACCTCGTTCGGCGGAAGCAGCTTCTGCGACTGGAATCGTGAGCCCTGAGGCGCCGGAGCAGTCGGAGCGGTCCCTGCCCCACGAGTTCGGTTCGGGAGTCGTCGAAGAAGAGCTGATTGATGAAGAAGAAAGTGACGTCCCTCCAATCGGCGAGCACCTCGACGAAGAGGGGTACGAGGAACTCGAGGAAGAGACTCTCGACGCTGAAAATGCCCAGCAACTTGTCGATGCTGTTCGCGAAGCTCATGTGAACCAACGCCTCGGTTTACAGCAGGGTGAACCTTCCGATCTCGAAGACCAGCCGGCGGGCGAGGAAGTCGAGAGCTTCGTCTCAGGCAACGGTCATGCGTCCCCGGAACAGATTGAGGCTGCGGACGTGGAAGATGCTGCGTACGAAGAAGAGACATCAGAAGAGTCCGCCGGAGAAGAAGAATCTGCTCCCGAGCTAGCGCTCGAAGCCGAAGAAGGCCGGGCGGAACTTCGTGCGCCCGCAAACACCGCTGCATTCCAGCAACGAACCGAACGCACCGAGCGCGGAACTCCGGACCGTTTCCGCCGCGGCCGTCGCGGTCGTCCGATGCGCGGACGCCGCAATATCCAGCGCGAATCGCAGCCGACCATAAGTGAACTCCTGAAAGAAGGTCAAGAGATTCTGGTTCAGATCGCAAAAGAGCCGATGGCGAAGAAAGGCGCGCGCATCACTAGCCACATCGCGCTGCCCGGACGATTCCTCGTGTACATGCCGACTGTCAACCACGTAGGCGTCTCACGCAAGATTGGCTCGGATGAAGAGCGCCAGCGCCTCAAGCGAATCTTGATCAGCGAGAAAGGAAGCGCGCACGGCGGATTCATCGTGCGCACCGCAGCCGCCGGAGCCAGCGAAGAAGATCTGCGCTCCGATCTGCGTTTCCTTATCAATCTCTGGAACGACATCAAGTCGCGTTCGGAAAACAGCAAAGCACCGGCGCTGATTTACCACGACTTGAATCTGGTCGAGCGCATTCTCCGCGATCAAGTCACGAGCAACTTCACCAGCATCTGGGTCGATAACGAGCAGGAGTACGAGCGCATCGTGCGCTTCCTCGGTCGCTTCCAGCCTGCAATGGTGCGTCGCGCGAAGCTCTATACCAAAGACACTCCGCTATTCGAGCAGTTCGGAATTCAGGAGGAGATCAACAACGCGCTCAAGTCCAAAGTCTGGCTGAAGAGCGGCGGCTACATCGTGATCAACCAGACCGAAGCGCTGGTCGCGATCGACGTCAACTCGGGGCGCTCGACGCGCGAACATCACATCGAAGACACCGCGCTGAAAACCAATCTCGAGGCCGCCGAAGAGGTCGCGCGTCAGCTGCGCTTGCGCGACCTTGCCGGTCTGATCGTGATCGACTTCATCGACATGGACGAGAAGCGCAACAACCGCTCGGTCGAGCGGCGGTTGAGCGAATGCCTGAAACACGACCGCGCGCGCATCCAGG
>CAYNPS010000019.1:0-13275 GCA_964399125.1 uncultured Terriglobales bacterium | reverse complement strand
ACCGAAGCGCTGGTCGCGATCGACATCAACACCGGCAAGTACGTTGGCAAAACGCAGCGTCTCGAAGATACGATCGTCAAGACCAACATTGACGCGATCAAAGAGATCGTTCGCCAGATTCGCCTGCGCGATCTCGGCGGCATCATCGTGATCGATTTCATCGACATGGACGAGCGCAAGAACCGCCAGAAAGTCATGCAGGCGCTCGAAGAAGCGCTCAAGAGCGACCGCGCGCCATCCAAGGTCCTGCAGTTCAACGACTTCGGACTGGTGGCGATCACGCGCAAACGCGTGAAGCAGTCCCTGGAACGCACGCTTTCGACCGCGTGCAGCTATTGCACCGGAACGGGAATGATCAAAAGCGTGCAGACGGTCTGCAACGAGATCTACGTCGAGATGCGCAAGATGTCTCGCAATCTCGAGCGACACGACGTAATGCTGCGCGTAAATCCCGAAGTGGTGAAGGCATTGAAGGCAAACAATGCGCGCTGGTTGCAGGAGATGGAAGAACTCACAGGTAAGACGATCATCGTGAAGAGCGATCCGCTGCTGCACCAGGAGCAGTTCGACATTAATTAGCGAGAAAGCCCTGCCACATACGACAGAACCGCCGCCGGTAGGCGGGGTCCCCGGTAATCGCCGGTTTTGCGATTGCTGGGGTGCTAAGCGGTGGGGCAGCCGCGTGTGTTGTGGCTGCGCTGATCGTCCTTAGAGCATCGCTCAAGACCGGAGTTCACCATTCTGCGAACTCCGGCCCACCGGCTACCGCCGGCGGTTTCGTTTCGCGGGCTCCGCCTCTGCGATCTCCTTCACTGTGCCCCAATCCTGACACGCGTCGTATTGTCTGTCCGATCAACTTCGGGCACGCTGCCGTCATTCACCGTTACGTCCAAAGGCCTGCTACTGACTTCGACGCGCAAAGCAGTCTTGCCGTGAGCAGGCACGCGAATACGGGTTGGGACATCGCCATTCTGCGTATGAACGACGATGGGAACCTCTGCTGCCGCGCCCCCCTGGTTCTCGACCGTGGCTGAAACCAGAAAGATGCCCTGCAGACTCGGGCGCGCGTAACCATTGCTGATCGTGAACTCGGGCAGGCCGCGATCCTGATACACCCAATCGTCAAAGAACCATTCCAAATCCTTGTGCGAGTTCTTTTCGAGCAGCTTCTGCATGTAAGAAGGTTCTTTATCCGCCTCTGGATCATATTGCTGCAGGGTATCGAGCACAGCGCGCTGGCCGATGATCTCGCGCAGCATCCACCAGACGTACATCGCCTTCGTGCGGTAAAAGACTTCACTCGTCGTATTCACCAGGCTGTTGCTCTTCACCATTTCGGCAGGTCCGCTATCGACGAGCGTTAATGGTGTGAGCCTCTGTTCCATGAAAGCGATGGCCGCAGCGCGACCATCTTGCCGCTCCCGCATAAGCGCCTGCGCGAAGTGCGCCGCGCCCGCATAAATCCAGGCTCTCGGAGACCACAGACTCTGATGAGCAAGTTGAAACGCAAGCGTTACCTCGAGCGACTTGCGGTCGATTGGCTTGAGTGCAGTGAGCAGCATGGTGTCAGCTTCGAAAGTTGAATCTGGTACTTCCGGAAGTTCGACGAGAGTCGCAGGAAGGTTGCCTCGTCCTACAACCATCGAAGGTGTGTCACGAATTATTCGTGCATAGTCTTGTGCTTCACTTTCGTGCTGCGAGAAAAAGCTGATGTTGAATGGAGATTGGGGAGAGTTCGTCGCGGCCAACCCTTGGTATTCCCCACCGATCAACACGGGACCTGCGAGCCCGAAATGTTTCCAGACCAACTCGGTGATTGAAACTCCGCCCATAGATTCGTACAGGACTAGCTGGGCATTTCCGTTCCATTTGTGAGGAGCAGGATTGTCCGTTGTATCAATCGAGAGGTTCATCGTTGAAGCGCTGTGGCGCACGGCCCATGCGCTCGTCTCCTCAAAGACCTTATTGCCATCGCTCAGCAGCGCCGGGTCCAGCGATACGGGAAACCACAGAACGTGCCCAACTCCCCGCAGGCACGTGAATGTCGGCGTGATGCGGTCGTAGTCGGTTGCCGTACGCACTTCGATGGGCACCCCGATCTGTGCAAGACGCGTAGTGTCGAGCGACACAGTACCGCTGTATCCAAGCTCGAGTTCCACTGAAGCTCGAGGTGCAACCGGGGCGGGAAGATTGACAAGAGCCTCCTGAACTTTGCCGCTGTGGTCGAGGTCGGAGCGGAGCTGCTCACTAACAAACGGAAGAACCGCTCCGTTTAATCGAATCGAGGCCCAGTGCAGCGACGAAGAAATCTGCAAGGATGCGTGGTTTTGCGGTCTCTCGCTGTCGTTGCGGAGCGTGACCTTACCTCGGACGAATAAAGACTCAGAGGCAGGTTCGATGCGCAGATTCAGGTTCCAATTCAGGAATGTGAAAGCATTCCGGTCCGGAGTGTCAGCAGTCGTTTTTTGCTGCGTATTGCCGCCAGCAATGAAACACAGCAGCACTACGCAGAGCGGAGCACCCTTCACGAACCCAATCCTCTGCGCGCCTTTACGGGTTTTGCTTTTATCGAACTCTGAGCCTTAGCTCGACGCTGGCGTGCGACCTCGTACATCACTACCGCCCCCGCCACGGAGACGTTCAAAGACGGAACCTTGCCCGCCATGGGAATCGAAACCAGGTAATCGCATTTTTTGCGAACCAGATCGTGAAGCCCGTGTCCCTCGGACCCGAGAACGATCGCGCAATCCATGTTGTAGTCGAGCTCGTCGTAGGTCTTTTCTCCACGCTCATCGAGCCCAACGATCCAGACGTTTCTTTCCTTCAGCTCATCGAGCGCCCGCGCAAGGTTCACCACCCGGGCAATCTTCACGTGCTCGGAAGCTCCGGCGGAGGTTTTGGCGACTGTTGCATTCACTGCGGCAGATCGTCGTTCCGGAATGATTACCCCGGTCGCTCCTGCTCCATCTGCGCTTCGGATGAGAGCTCCGAGATTGTGAGGGTCCTCGATTCCGTCGAGCACCAAAATGAAACTTTTCCGGCTATTGCTTGAGAGCAGCGTATCCAGTCCGACATATTCCTTCGCTGCAACTACGGCGACCGCGCCCTGGTGGGACTTGCTGCGAGCCAGGCGATCGAGCTGTTCTCGCGGAACGAACCGAACGGTAACTCCTTCTTCCCTCGCCAAGTCGATCACCGACTGCAATCGCTGATCGTGGCGTTCGCGCGCGACCTCCAGATGATCGAGCGAGCGGCTCCGTGCTCGCAAAACCTCCTCCACCGCATGGATTCCGAAGACAACGTCCATTGCTCACAAGTTTACAAGTAGCCCCGCAAACGGTTACCAGCGGACATGGACGATAGGATTCACTGGCGCTGTAGAGGGGCCTGCGATGTCCGAAGAGAGGGCCGACTCCCGCCGACCCCTTCTTGGATTGCCCGACATTTCCCTTTCGTGCTGCAACTTCTTCTCGAAACCTCGGCCCGGTTCTTGCATAATGGGCAAGCGCCTACCGTCCGGAACATCTCAGTTCTGATTTAACTCGACACGGAGTAGCCATGCTCGAAACAGCCCAGGCGGCGAGCAGCAAGACCATGCTCGAAAACGGCAGACAGTGGGAAGGTCGCACAGTCGCCGGAAAGTTTCCTTTGCGCCAATATCTTGGCGCGTCGAACCGAAGCGCAGTGTTCCTTACTGAGTGGCCGGAAGATCTCTCGAGAAAAGCAGTGATCAAGCTCATCGCTGCGGGTCCTCACATGGACGTGCAAGCGATGCGTTTAAAGCTCACGTCTAGACTTGCGCATCCTCATCTGCTGCAAATTTTTGAAACAGGAACCATCGAACTTAACGGCGAGCATTTTCTGTATGTAGTAACTGAGTTTGCTGACGAGGCGCTCTCAGAAATCTTGCCGCAGCGGGCGCTCACTCCCGGCGAGACACGCGAAATGTTGCAGCCGCTATTGCAAGCCCTGGCATATCTTCACGAAAACGGCTTTGCTCATGCGCGTCTGCGACCCTCGAATATTCTTGTCGTTGGAGAGCAACTAAAGCTCTCTAGCGAAAGCGTCTGCCGTCCCGGCGTGATCGATAGCGTCAGCGAAAACCGGCCTGCGTACGACGCTCCTGAAGCATCGCGCGAGGGCTGCTCGCCCGCGGGTGACGTCTGGTCGTTGGGCGTAGTTCTATGCGAGTCCCTCACGCGACGTCTGCCTGTTTGGACAGACCGGTTGCAGAATGAACCGACACTGCCCGCCGGAATCCCCGAGCCATTCGCAGGAATCGCGAGCCACTCTGTAAGACGCGATCCCAAATCGCGCTGGACCGTTGCTCACATACTTTCGAAGTTCCAGCCGACTCCTGCTCCAGCTCCCGCGCGACCAAAGCTGGAGAAGCAAAGAATAAAGCTCGACACGCAAAAGATAAGAGAGAAGTCGGAGGTCATCGCCAAGGCTGGCGCGGAGATCGCCGCGAAAGCACGCAAGCAGATCAGCAGCCAGATCTATGCCATTGGTCTCATTGCGGTGATCGCGATCGCGATTGTGGTCGCGAGTACGGTTCGCAGGCATCCAACTGCAACGAATATTTCCTCGAGCGATCAGCCCGTCGCGACAGGAGCAGAGAAACCCTCCCCAAATCCAACTCGCAACTCGGTGGATCGTGCCTCGCGGCAAGCACAATTCGCCTCCACTGGACAAATCGTTCGCCAAGTATTGCCAAATGTCACATCAAGCGCTCTGAGGACAATCCATGGCAAGGTGCGAGTCACGGTGCGTGTCCATACCGATGGTGCGGGAAACGTTGCGAAGGCTGAATTTGTTTCCGCGGGACCGAGCCGATATTTTGCGAACCACGCTCTGGAAGCAGCACAAGACTGGAAATTCGCTAGCTCCAATGCCAACGCTCACGTATGGATTCTGCAGTTCGTATTTCAGAGAAGCGGAACCTCGGTGAATCCACGTCCGATGAATTCATAAGATTGGCTCACTTGGAAGATTCTTTTTAATCCTCCGCGAGCGCCAGCATGAGCCCGCAGGGCGGAATGTATTAGCCCACGCGCGTAAGCCGTGGGTGAGCAATTGGGTTTGACCAAGCCCCGTCAGGGGGCGGCATTGAGTTTGAGTCGCCTAAGCATCACCAGGATCACTATGCCGCCCTGCGGGCTCGGATTTGGTTTCTCGCTCACCCACGGCTGACGCACGTGGGCTAATATATTCCGCCCTTCGGGCTGGTTCACTGGTTTGCTCTCAGGTCCTCGCTTTTCTGGACAACGCGTCGCGCCTTCGACTCACCAAACCAAAATGCGGCGATGTTCATTGGGGGCGCCATGCAGAAGCAAGCGCATAATCACCACGTCTTGTGGAAAGGCCTCGTCTCTGGGTTGGTAGCCGGCTTGGCGGGCACGACTGCAATGACACTCTTCCAGACTGGATGGTCAAAAGCTCAAAAACAATTCAGCGAAGACAAGGACAGCACGCAATTGCCCGGATACAAGCGCCAGCAGTCGCCACAAGATGAGCCCTCCACCGTCAAAGTGGCCAACAAGATTTCGGAAGCCACTCTCCACCGCGACTTACGAAAAAACGAAAAAGAACCTGCCAGCTATGCCGTCCACTTCGCCTTCGGCACGCTGATGGGCGGCGTCTATGGAATCTCAAGTGAATACCTGAAGATCGCGCGAACAGGATATGGGCTGTTACACGGACTTGGTCTGTGGGCAGGAGCGGACGCGACCGTATTGCCCGCGATTAGTCTCTCGCAACCGGTCACGGATAGGTCGGCAGGCGAACTAACGTACGAGATCCTGGCGCATGCCATCTATGGCGTAAGCAGCGAAGCGACGAGGCGATTCGTTCGCGCGCAGCTTGCCTAATATCCGAACTATTGAGCGGCGACGGCTTCTTCCTGCTGCGACTCGGCATTGACTGCGCGCAGGCGAGTGAGCGCCCAAAGCGCATGTTCGGCAATGACCGGGTCCTGGCTGCCTGCGAGTCGTTCCAATTCGGGAACGTATTCCTGCAACCCGCTGTTCCCCATCGCGACCGCTACATTGCGAAGAAAACCTGAATACTTGGCGCGCGAGATTGGCGACCCGCGGAAGCGCTGGCGAAATTGCCCCGGAGATATCTGCGCCAGCTCCGATAAATCAGGATTGATCAAAGAAGCGTCTGGTTCAAAACCAGGACTCGTGGTAACTGGCGCCTTGCGATTCCACGGGCATACGTCCTGGCAGATATCACACCCGAATACATGCCGGCCAATTTTCTCGCGTTCTGATTCAGGAATTGAGCCGCGCTTCTCGATCGTAAAATAAGCGATGCATCGCGATGCATCGAGTTGATGAGGGCCGATCAGCGCGTCGGTCGGGCAAGCATCAATGCATCGGGTACAACTTCCGCACCGATCAGGAGCGATGTTGAGTCTCTGATCGGGAACGAATTCTGAATAATCGATCGACGTGACGATCACGCCCAGAAAGATCCACGACCCGAGTTCCTGATTGATGATGCAGGTGTTCTTGCCGATCCAGCCAATGCCGGCATACTTGGCGTAAACACGCTCAAGCACCGGACCGGTATCGACGTAGGCGCGAGTAGTGATTTCCAGTCCTGCAGCGTGCCGCTCCTCGATCAGAGCAGCTTCGACGTTGCGCAGAGCGCCCAACACTGTGTCGTGGTAATCGCGAGGACTGAGCGCATAGCGCGAGATCCATCCTTGAGTAGGGCGCGCTGCTTCTGTCGATTTCGGAGCAGGCGGGTTGTAGTTCATCGCAATCACAATCACCGACTTCGCCCAGGGCAGCGCCTCTTCAAGCGCACTGCGCTTGTATTTACCCGACTCGCTGCGCCGCTTCAGGTACTCCATTTCCCCTGCATATCCGGCATCGACCCAGTCAGCAAAGCGATCCAGCTCGCGCATCTCTGGATGGCTAACCGGAGCTACGCCAACGCGGTCAAATCCCGCGGTTTTTGCAGCTTGTTCAATCGAGAGAAGAAGAGAGGAAGGCACTATGCCTATTTTCGCATTGGTGAAGTGAGGCCGTTGGGCAGATTTGAGGCTTCGGGGAGAGCCTCGTAATTGGTCGAAAATCAGACGCTAATGCATTCTTTCGGCCCTTCGGGCCTTACATTCGGTCCATTTCAAGATTAGGAGTTCCGCCTCCAGACGAAAGCTACACTCAGGAGCTCGAGTTCGCGGCCGCAACGTGGCGATTAGCAGGTGCATTTCCCCGGGCACGTTCCTGAATCTGCTTCATGTGGTGACGCGTGTGCGCCAAGTGGAATCTCCGCCATCCTGAAATGGGAATTGGACCGAGGACCGGATGATCAGCGATCTTCTTCTTGCTTCCGAACTGTTCTTCGCACTTACGCAAGGCTTCGTCCATTTTTTCCAAATTGGAAAAAATAAGCTGTAGCGCCTCCTTGCCGCCCATGCCGGTTGGCAAAACGCGCTCCGGCGCTTTCCTTCCCCCAGGGATGTAATTGAAACCCAATACCAGCAGTTGAGCAGCGCGATGCCGAATCTTGGCAGAGGTCGCCAGCGGATGTCCTTCGCGGACGCACTTGTCCATCACCCGAGCAGTGCTCCCGTACGTGAGGGCAAGGTGTTCCAAAATGGAAGCCGAATCCCACTTGCCTTCAGGATGGCGACGCAGGTGCTCTTCTGTAAGCCCTTCGGTGGCTTCGACAATCGCTTTGTGAATCTCCACGGTAATCGGGTGCATGCTGAGCCCCTCTGTCTCTGCTGAGGATACATCGTTGCATGCGGCGACATTTGAGCCGCTTCAATTTTTCGCTACATGTTTTACAACCAGTTGCAATCTTGATACCAATCGTTACTTGCGTGCCTTGGCGGACTGGGAGGAGCGCGTATAGTACCCTCCATGACCGGCAAAATTGTCCTGACTATCGGCTTGGCATCGATGCTCTGCGCCTGTTCATCATCTCCATCGGGCAGCAGCGCGCCCGCCGAGAAGCCCGCTCCGAAGCCAATCGAAGCTGAAACCGGACGCGTGGCCCTGCAACGTCTTTACACGACTTCACGCGGCTGGGCTCCGGATACGCAGCCGATCAGCATTCAGTCGCAGAACTATAAGAATGCCGGCGGCAATCCCGATGCCCCGCTGGGCCATGATGGGAAATCGGCCGTCTGGCGTGGCCTGTTCGGCTCTCGCTCGCGTCAGTCTATGAAGACTTATATGTGGTCAGGATTAACCGGTCCTGATGCTCCCAGCCCTGGAATCAATCCGGGAAGCGAAGACAGCTTCAGCCCGAACAATACCTCGACGACTCCATTCGATCTTGTCTATCTCAAAGTCGATTCCGACAAGGCTCTGGAAACGGCGCAAAAACACGGCGGTGCGCCCCTATTGAAGAAAAATCCCGATATGCCCGTGAACTTCAGCCTGAATTGGGAACCGCGTCGGCAAATGCTCGTCTGGCACGTGAACTACGGCAAGAACTCCAACGAACCCGACCTCAGCGTCGTAGTTGATGCGACGACGAACGACTTCGTGCGCGTCGAAAAATAATTTCGTGATTTCCCGATTTCGTGATTTCGCAGTCAGAAAATCGCCGAAACAACGGCGTTGCGAAAAAGGCTTACCTCTTCTCCGCTGATTCTTTCTTTTCCAGTCGGGCCAATGCCTTCTTTGCTTCGGGCGCGAATTTTTCGTTCGAAGGAATCTTTAGGTACTCCTGGTAATTCTTGATAGCTTCTGGATACTGCCCCAGCGCATCGAGAGCTTCAGCCAGCCGATAGGTCGCGACGGCGTCTCCCGGTTTGTATTCAAGGGCCTCGCGAAAGCGATCTTCAGCCGCGCGATAGTTCTTCCGCTTGAAGTAGAACTCGCCGACTTCGATATCCTTCTCCGCCTTGTGCGGGTTCCAGGTATGCATCTCGCTGACATCAGGAATCTCGCTGTTCGGATGCTTGGCAGCGTCGTTGGCGGGCGGTGAGAGATCGATCTGGGTCTGCTTGCTTGAACTCTCATTCGGGGATAGCGGCGGCGCTTCGGTCGGCTGATCGGAGTCGGACCGCGGCACAGCGTCAGAAGGATGAGACTGCTGTTTGCTTTGGGTTTGATTAGCAGATTGCTGTGCGGCGGCAAATCCAGCCCAGGTAATAAATGCGCCAAATAATGCCAGGCGAAACAGGGACTTCATACTGAGATTCTAGTCGAGCCAGCCTCTGCAAGCACACGCCTCCACGCTACCATTGGTGCTGGGTTGCCTCTGAAATAACGCTGAAAAGCTGCACCAGAGCTGCATCTTAGTTACGACACCTGAGCATCGTATGTAGCGAGTAGTGCTGGCCTTAGCCGCAGCCCGAGGCGGCGGTCCAGGTTGGGCGAGGTGCCCGGTGAAACTCTTCGACGGCCTGCATAAGTCCGTGCGAGCTCTGGCACGCGAGGTAAAGAGCGCGCATCAACCGCGTATTGAAGCTCCCAAGCCCTGTCGCATCGGGCTCGCTCTCGGCGGCGGATTCGCCCGTGGCCTCGCTCACGTCGGCATCCTCAAGGCCTTAGAAGAAGAAGGAATCATCCCGGACTTCATCGCTGGGACGAGCGTTGGAGCTGTCATCGGCGCAGCTTACTGCAGCGGCGTTTCCGCCAAAGAACTCGAAGAGATCGCCGCCATTGTCCGCTTCAAAGACTTCGCTCGCTACACCATCTCCCGCTTCGGGCTTTGCACGAACGACCGCATGACCGGCTTCCTCCACCGCATCCTGAAAGTAAAGACCTTCGAGGAGCTGCGCATTCCGCTGGCGGTTACTGCGACCGACTTCCTCACCGGCGAACCGGTCGTGTTCACCCAGGGCGATCTGATCGATCCAGTGCGTGCGAGTTGCGCCTATCCCGGCGTTTTTCTGCCAGTCAGCGTGCGCGGCAAATTAATGGTGGATGGCCTGCTCGCGCACGCAGTCCCAGCCAAGCCACTGAAGGACATGGGCGCCGATAGGGTTGCCGCAATCTTTTTTAATGCACATTGGGTGCGGAAGAGCCCGCGCCATGTGCTCGAAGTGATCGGCCAATGCTTCTCGATTGCCCAGGCCAGCATGAACTGCCTCTGGCAAGCCCATGCCGACCTGCTCATCGAACCTGACGTAAGCGCCTACGCCTTTGACGATTTCCAGAAGGCTCTTGGAATCGTTAAGGTCGGCTACGAAGCCGGTATCAAAATGCTGCCCACGTTCCGCGCTTGGGCAGCGGAACGCGAAGCTTACTCCCAATTTGCCTATGCGCATGCGCGCTTGAAGGACGACCTTAGTTCTCCCCCGATTCCGGCACACCAGCCTGTTCCGCTTGGATAGACACAACGAATCAAGGAACGGCGAAAACGAGAAGACACGAAGCCGAAAATTAATAGGTGTCGAAGAAACCCCGTGACCTCTTTTGTTGCCTTCGTGACCTTCGTGTTCGCTTTTTTTCGGTGTCTTTCGCGCCTACGCGGGCGGTACTAACCCCGACTTAGCGTGAGGCCGCGGCGACGGACATCCGACTCAGGCGACGGCAGGCTTCTTCCAGATCGGCGTCTGTTTTTGCGAAGCAGAAGCGCAGCAGATTCTTGCCGCCTTCGCTGAAGAACGCCTCTCCCGGAACCGCCGCTACGCCGCTGCTGGCTAGCAGGTGCATGGCCTTTTCCTTGCTGTTACTGCCGGGCAGAGCAGATGCATCGGCAAGGACGTAATAACAGCCTTGAGGCCAGGAAGGCGCGAGTCCCACCTGTTCCAGAGTGGTACAGAGCAAATCGCGTTTTGCGCGGTACTCATCTGCGAGGCTGGAATAGAAGTCGGACGTAAGCTCTTCCAGGCCTGCAGTAACTCCATGCTGGAATGGAGAAGGCGCACAGATGTAGGCAAGATCGTGGAAGTAGCCGATCGAATGGGCCCAGTGCTCGCCGCATATCGCATACCCAATGCGCCAGCCGGTAATGCTGTAGGTCTTGGAGAATCCCGAAATGGTAATCGTGCGCTCGGCCATTCCAGGCAGAGAGGCGGGACTTATGTGCTCGTTGTCGTCGTACAGAAAGTATTCATAGATCTCGTCGGTGATGACGAACAGGTCGTTGCGAGTCGCCAGATCGGCTATGAACTCCAACTCCTCGCGCGTGAAGACCTTCCCGGAAGGATTAGCCGGAGTATTTAGGATAATGGCGCGAGTCTTCGCAGTGATAGACTGCTCGCACTGCTCGCGGCTAAAGATCCAGCGCGGCGGATGCATGGTGACGTAGACCGGCACACAATCCAACGCACGCAGTGTGTTTACGTGATAGCCGTAATACGGCTCGAAGACAATGACTTCGTCGCCCGGATTAAGCAGCGCCAGACAAGCGGAGTAAAACGCGCCCGTAGAACCCGCCGTGACAACGATTTCCCGTTCCGGATCGGCGTTCACTCCGTTGCAGTCGCGCATTTTGCGCGCAATCGCGCGGCGAAGCTGGGCAACCCCGTCGAGTCGCGTATAGGAGTTCTGCCGCGAGCGAATGGCGTCGATCGCAGCGCGCTGTACCGGTTCGGGAACCTCTGTATCGCAGATGCCCTGCGCGAGATTAATGCCGCGCACGCGCTCGCATTCCACTGACATGATGCGAATCTCCGATTGCGCGATTCCCGCAGCTTTTCGGCTCAATTCCAACATCTTGACCTCAAGAGTCGTGCGTCGAGCTTGGAAGGGATAGATCTGAGCAATGCTACTGCGATTCTACGCAGAGGCGTCCGCGAATGTTCCCTAATTCAGACGTTGGCAGGCGACTACAGTTAGCTGCAAATTCTGCTGGCGCGAGAAGACGTGAGCTGTAACTGTGTCCCTGCCTGGCAATCATCGAGGCGAACACCTTGTTCGCCTCGATGAGGAAAGAGTTGATTGCAAACAGCTACTTACTTCCTTGGCTGGCTCTCCGGAGGCACGATGCTGTTCATACGCAGATACTCGATGATTTGTCCATAGTGATTGTTGCTATGGCCAACCATTCCCACAGCAAGTGCAAGACGAGTGACTTTGCGAGTACCACCAAACGGACTCGCAATCTCCTCAGTCGCATTCTGGTCGGTGATGGTGTCGATTGCGCTGTGCGCTTTGGCGAAGGCGCCCTTCAAGTAGTCGATCACATCCTGCTTCGACTTGATGTTCTTCGGGCCATTCTCGCCGGAGTTGGTTGGAGCCTTTTGGCCCATGATTCCCGAGCTGTAAGCCTCAAGCGCGTCACCGATGTGCTTGAACTGTTCGCCCATAGTGCGAACCGGGCTGGGAGTCTTGAAATCTCCAGGAATGTTTGCGGTGCCGGGCGAAAAATCAAATTTGTCTGCCGGTACTGCATCGGCTGCTCCCATGATTTCGCGCTCGATGCTCCTGAGCTGATTATTGAGAATAGAAGCGATCGTCGGAGCCGCCGTCGAAGTCTGCGCCGAGCTGGAGCTCGATCCGCTGGTCTGCGCGAAGCTCATCGCGCTCAACAAGCAAAAGATACTCGCAACAACTGCGATGTTTTTGAGTTTCACGGTTGCATCTCCTGGGATGAAATAGAACGGGACAGCATAACACCCTGGGACTAGCGGGCGAGTGCCTGAGACTCGAACGGCCACTCGCGGCGGCGGCGAGCGCGCAGCAAATATGCTCCCGTTCCGATTACAACCAGAGAAGAAGCAAATATCACTTCACGCTCAAAATTCTCACGGGAAATCAGGATGTAGAGAAAGCCGCCGAGCGCCAGCAGTGCTGGAATGGGATAGAGCCACATGCGAAATGGGCGTTCGTGCTCCGGCTGCCTGCTGCGGAAGATCATTACCCCAATTGCCTGCAGGACGAACTGCATCAGGATGCGGATAACGACGAGCGCTGCAATCAAGTCGGCTAAGCGGAACATCGACAGCACACAAGTAAGCGCACCCATGCAGAGCAAAGCGGTCGACGGAAATCGTCCGCGCAGATTGAGTTTTCCAAAAGCGGAAAAGAAATTTCCATCCATGGCGGCCGCATATGGAATTCGCGAAACGCCCAGCAAAACAGAAAATACGGAAGCGAACGCCGTCCAAATGATCAGCACCGCGGCGATTTGTCCCGCGCGCGTTCCATAGACCCGCTGCATCATGGTTGAGATCACGTAAAAGCGCGACTCCGTAACCGCGGATTGATCAAGCTCACGCCAAGGCACGACACCGAGAATGCTGATGTTCATCACCACATAAATCGCCGCGACGATCACGATGGCGAACAGAATCGCGCGAGGAATGGTCCTGCCCGGGTCGCGCACCTCCGCGCCGAGATAGCAGATGTTGTA
>CAYNPS010000018.1:0-44523 GCA_964399125.1 uncultured Terriglobales bacterium | reverse complement strand
AAAAGTGGAAAGGATGTGTCGAGACAAATTGGAAAGTATGTCCCGGCACTAGACATGCAGTTCGCGAGGATGGGGTATACAGTCAATCACCTGCAATCCTGTTTGGTTTCACCATGCGCAGCTTGGGATTTGGGTTCAGTCCCTCGATCCAGACACTACCAAATTTCCCCGGCGTTAACCCCTAAAATCAAAAATCGCGTTTTTCTACGGTCAGAACTGACAGCACCGCGAGCAGAATAGTCAACGCAAATGCAATAGCAATGCTCGCCCATGGCAGGGAGGGCCTAATTGTCCACGGTCCTCTATCGACATATTCCTGAAGCCGCATGAACCGAATAACGTTCCATTCTCGTAAGCTGTCGAAGATGACTGTCCCGTAGATATTGAGGATAAAGATGCCGAATGCGACTACCGGCGCGGTGTACTCCCCTTCAACCAGCGATGAGACGAGGACGGCCATAGCAAAGAGCAGTAGGCCGCCACTCATCAGCGCGAGGAGCAAAGAGAACGAAAACCCAAGAGAAACGGACTGGCCCAGATACAAGAAGAGGACAGCAAGCATTGTCAGCCAAGGAGCGATGCTCAGCACCAGACTCTGAAGAACGCCTATCCCGATTCGGGATAGCATCAACCGTTTTCGGCTAATTGGCAGGGCCAATGTGAATGACGATATTCCAATTGCTTTCTCTCGCAGCACGCCTCCCATTCCCAGCAGGATTGCTGCAATTGGAAACAGGGCGACCAGCCCCTGATCGGCCCTAAAGAGAAGCGCTCTGGCCTCGCGTGGAGTGAAGGCCCACGCCGGAAGTCGCTTGAAGTTCTCTCCAGTCCCGTTCGCAAGGACGAAGAAACCGCAGCAGAATACGAGACCACCTAAGCACAATAGAAATCGCCACCTCGTTTCGAGCCAGGCCTTATACCAGAGCATCGTGCTCCTCTTTCACTGTTTCGAGAAAGAGCTCTCGCAAGCTGACTGGATCGACCTCAACTTGAGCGGCGCCTTCGGCGCGAGCCAATTCAATCAGCGCCTCGACATTCTCTTGAGCGAGCAGCACGGTTTGCCGTCCATCTGTGCGGACTCGCCTTACGCCAGGAAAATTGAATGCGCGATCGGGAGGATCCCCCTCAAACGCGAGCGTGATCCGTCGGCAGCTCTGGCGCATCTCTTCCATCGAAATATTGGTTCGCAACTGACCGCGATCAATAATGCAGGCTCGATCGGCGATCCGCTCAACTTCGGCAATCTGATGAGACGAAAAGAAAATGGTCACTCCGTCGGCAGAAGCTGTCGTGAGCTCCTGCAACAACTCTTCAATTCCAACTGGATCGAGTCCCTCGCTCGGTTCGTCCAGGATCAGCAGGGTAGGACGTCGCGCAAGCGCTAGAAGCAATGCAAGTTTTCCGCGCATTCCTTTCGAGAGAGCTCGCACTTTTCTGGCCGCAGGCAACTGGAACTGCCGCAGTAACCGTGTTTCAACTTCACACCGCCACGCTGGATAAAACGACCTAGTGAAGCGAATCAATTGCTCCACCGTCATGTACGGGTAGAGGTGCTTGTCTTCCGCGACATACGCCACTTCGCATCGGGCTTCCCTGTTTTGGGCCGCATCAAGAATCGACTTTCCCAAAACAGCTCCCGTACCTGAGGTCGGGCGAGTGATCCCCAGCAGCATCTTGATCGTCGTGCTTTTGCCGGCGCCGTTGCGGCCAAGGAACGCTGTGATTTGGTGTGCCGGAACCTGCAGGTTCAAGCGATCGACGACAGGGCCCTGCCCATAGACTTTGGTTAGGTCATGCGTGGAGATTAGGAACTCATCCTTCATGCGTTTCGTCCGGCGCGAGATACGTAAAACAGCTCCGCCTCTACCATTCGCTGGATCTCTTCATCAGAGAAGCCTTCGTCTCGTAGGTTCTCTACAATCTTCCTGACCTTCACTTGTGCCGCACGAACGAAATCTGCACGGGACTTCACGCTCCTTTTGGCGCTGACGTACGCTCCAGAACCATGTCGCAACTCGACCAAACCTTCGTGCTCCAACTCCGAATATGCTTTCACGATCGTGTTCGGACTCACCACCAGGTCTGCAGCCAAATTTCGAATGGCGGGCAAGGCATCTCCGTCAACCAGCAGACCGGTTTCAATCGCATGCCGAATCTGTTGGATGAGCTGAATGTAGAGGGGCTGTCCCGCAGCGGGATTAATTTTAAAAATCATTTGAGTCAAAAGTGTATCACTGATATGAAACAGATGTACATGCGATCACGGAGGGCTAGTTGACTCCTACCGGGAACGGCACCGAACCTGAGATGGTATCGAGTGGATGTATTGCGCGAGCCCGGCGGGGCACCAGGCGTTGTGTTTCAGCTGGAAACGATTGACGTTTTTCCTGGGATTCGGTCAGCAGAGTTTGTTGCGCGGTAAGCGTCAGGCCAGAGTTGCCTATGTGATACCGCTATTCCTGTGGAGCGAGACGATTTCTACCTTCCTTTAATCGACATGCGCCGCCTCGATGATGCCCCCTCACCTCTTTTGAGAACGCTTCATGATCCTCAAGGCGTGGTGAAAACCACGTCGACCCAGTAATTGGAAGAATTGAATCCGTTACTCGGGAAAATGCTGCTCGATCCATAGGCGAAGACTCCATTGAATCCACTCACGCCGTTTTGCAGCGCATGCAGGGGGGCATTGTCCGCGCCTGCAGTAGCAAAGTAGTTCGAATTCACTGAGTAGTGACCCGTATTTACGTGGTATGACGCCACATACACTGTCCCAGCCGTAATACTCACAGGAGTGGAGAAGTTCACCTGCTGCCATCCTGATGCAGTTTCACCGGCGAAAGTAGCCGTGGCCAATAGCGTTCCAGAGCTGCTCCACAAATTGGCGACGTGAGTACCCGTGTTAGCAGTGCTCTTGTAGAAGCGGATCCCGGTGATCGACCCATTTACATCCACCTTGAACTTCACTCCAAGCTCTACGGCATTATCGGCTCCGGCATCTACGGTGCCTGGCACTGTACTCGAGCTCCAGATGCTGTGGAAAGTCGGTGGTGCTGTAATCGTAATGCTCAACGATTTCGTCGCCGACTGCTGCGGGCTTCCACCATCAGCCGCCTTTACGGTGAACGTCGTTGTCCCAACGACAGTTGGTGTGCCTGCGATCTGTCCGCTACTGGACAGGCTCAGCCCTGGCGGCAGTACCGTGTTGTTCGTCATCGACCAGGTGTACGGCGCCGTGCCTCCACTGGCCGTCAAGGCCGCCGAGTAGCCCTGATTCTGCACTCCACCAGGCAACGAGGTAGTGCTAATTACTAATGTGGTCGGTTGCACAGTCAGCGTTGTACTTCCGCTCACAAACCGTTGTGTGGCCGTGATCGTGGATGTCCCTCCAGCAATGCTCGTGGCGAGACCAGCGCTGTTCACGGTCGCGACTGCGGAATTGGAGGATGACCAAGTGACCTGTGACGTGATGTCTTGAATGGTGTTGTCGCTGTAAGTTCCAGTGGCTTTGAACTGCTGGGTGCTGCCTGCGCTGATAGTTGCATTGGCTGGTGTCACTGCAATTGACCTTAGAGCAGCGGACGGAGAGAAGACAACGTCGACCCAATAATTGCTGGCATTGAATCCGTTGGTTGGAAATATGCTGGTTGAGCCGTAGCCAAAAACTCCATTCAGTCCGCTCACTCCATTTTGCAACGCGTGCAATGGAGCATTATCTGTGCCCGCAGTCGCAAAATAGTTCTGATCTACCGAGTAATGACCCGTGTTTACGTGGTACGACGCAACATACACCGTCCCAGCGGTAATAGTGACAGGAGTGGAGAAGTTCACCTGCTGCCAACCTGATGCTGTCTCACCACTGAAACTGGTTGAGGCCAATAGTGTGCCTGAATTGCTCCACAAATTGCCGATGTGCGTTCCTGTATTCGCGCTGCTCTTGTAGAAACGAATTCCGGTGATCGTCCCATTCACGTCGGCCTTGAATTTCACTCCTAACTCGACAGAAGAATCCGCACCGGCATCTACTGTGCCAGGTACAGCGCTGGAGTTCCAGATGCTGTACAACGTCGGTGGTGCTGTAACCGAAATACTCAACTGCTTGGTAGCCGATTGCTGCGGGGTTCCACCATCGGTCACCTGTACGTAAAGGTCGATGTTCCGACTACGCCTGGCGTTCCAGTTATCTGCCCGCTACTCGACAGGCTCAGCCCTGCTGGGAGCACCGTGTTGTTCGCCATGGACCATGTGTACGGCGCAGTACCGCCACTGGCTGCCAGCGTCGCCGTGTACGCTTGATTCTGTATTCCGCTTGGTAGTGAGGTGTACTAACCACCAAAGCAGTGGGTTTTACAGTCAGGCTTGTGTTTCCGCTCACTGAGCCCTGCGTTGCCGTAATGATCGAACTTCCGCCGGCAGTGCTCGTGGCCAGACCAGCACTGCTTACGGTCGCCACTGCTGTGTTCGACGACGACCAAGTCACCTGCGAAGTAATGTCTTGTGTGCTGTTGTCACTATAAGTTCCAGTGGCTTTGAACTGCTGAGTCACACCAGCATTGATACTCGGATTGGCTGGCGTAACGGCAATGGAACTCAGGACCGCCGCAGGAACAAATGCTACGTCAACCCAATAGTTAGAGGAACGGTATCCGTTATTCGGAAAAGTACTGCTTGAGGAATATGTAAATGCTCCATTGAAGCCGCTCAGGCCATCCTGCAAGGCGTGCAACGGTGGATTATCTACCCCCGAAGTTGCAAAATAATCCGCATTATCTGAATAGTGACCTACGGTTGTGTGATATCAGGCCACATATACAGTTCCCGATGTAACATTTACGGGGCTGGAAAAGTTCACCTGCTGCCATCCAGACGCCGTCTCACCCGCGAACGTCGCCGAGGCCAGGAGCGCACCTGAGCTGCTCCACAGACTTCCCACGTGAGTTCCAGTGTTATTGCTGCTTTTGTAGAACCGAATACCTTTAATACTTCCGTTGACATCGGCTGTGAACCGCACTCCCAGTTCTACGGATTGATCTGGACCGACGTCGACAGTGCCCGGCACTGTACTTGGGCTGAAAATGGTGTAGGTAGTTGGCGGGTCGACCGTTATCGTAACTCCTGAGGAAGGCGTCTCCAGGTTGCCACTGTCGTCAACGGCGCGACTTTGCATGGTAATTGGACCAGAAAAACCAGCAATCCAGGTATATGTCTAGCTCGCAGTTCCTGGCAGGATGCCACGTATTTCCTCCATCAGTAGAGACCTCTACGCCTGCAACCACTCCTCCGACATCCGTGGCTGTACCGCTGATCGTCACTGAACTGCCAAATGAGATCGCTGCCCCATTCTTCGGGGAAGTAATGGTGGAAGCCGGGGCTGTGTATCAGTCGACTTCGTTGCTAACAGGAGACCCGTTTGCAACGTGGCCGGCTGAATTCCCATATCGGCCAGCAGGTTCACGGTTGCCTGCTGCATATTTACGTCCGCGGGCTGACCACCACTGTCATGAGTCGCGTCGAGTCCCCACGACCATTGCACGGTACCTGCACCAAATACAATGGCTCCGTTGGAAGAGCGATAAAGTGATAAGTGGTGAGTAGCTGTACCTGCGCCGTACAAACCACCGTAATCGAGCAAGTAATCCGTGGTGAGATTATAGGTAGCTGTTGAGAGGTCGAACTCGCCGGCAGGACGAAATCCGTTATCCGGTTCCACATCCCATTCATATCCGAGAGTACCGGCAGGCAAGGTATAGGTCTGACCCGCGGATTGGCTTGCTACCTGCGTGTTACGCCAGAAACGCAGTTTGCCTTGGGCCGCCGGAACCTGAATAGAGAGGTTCTCGTTGTCGGTTCCAGGACCATTGACTCGAAAGAGTTGACCGGTGAGTGCGTTTTCCGGCCGACCACCATCCGCCGGTGGACTCTTGCTTGGATCGCGCCAGGTACCAGTCCACGTGGGCGGATCCAATGGATCGACTGCCTGTGTGGCCGGAGGATTGGAGTTGGGACCAAGAGTCTCCTTGTAGCAAACGAGCGTCCGATAGGGCGTGCTGCTGCCATCAATGCTGTTCTCCCACCGCGTCTTCCAAAAAACTTCATTGCCGCTGAAAAACCCTAAATTGACGCCTGCGGTCCGCGCAGCCTCAACACTGGCCCGCTTTTGTGCGGACCAATATTCATCGTGCCCGATGGATAGGAAGGCATGATGGCTGGTAATCGAGTTCCCGTTTCGGGCCGCATCGACACTGCTGATGTAGCTCACATCGTAGCCGTTTGCCTCAAGCCAGCGGACCATGGGGTACTCGGCGTAAAAGACCCACGAGGAAGCCTGGAAGCTGCGCGTATTGAAAGGACGGTTGTAGCTGACCTTCGTAGCTCGATTCGTCAGATCGAACGTACTGGCACCATATAGACTGTGGCCGCCGTACGGGTTGTAAGCCTGCCAAGTCTCATCCGAGGTTTGAAATAGAATCTGCGACGTACCGGAGTCATTGCGAAGACGAAGACAATATCGCTCGCGCCACCTGTATCCAACCGAGTGACTTTGGCGAAATAGATTCCCGAAGCTGCACTCGACGGAATAGCCCAGCTCGCCGATACTGCCCAATTTCCGCAATCCACCAGAAGGGTTGTGCTGTCCGTCAGGCACGCAGGCTGGGTCTGTGGCAGTGTGACCGATGGATTAACGCTGGTAATGAAGCGTGCGCCGCGTCCCTGGTAGTAACCCATGCGGTAGATGTCGAGACGATAGTTTGTCGCGGTGGTGTTGATTTTGAAGAAAACTGTCTGACCAACATTGAAGCTGATGTCGTTGGCGAAACCTTGAATTGTGGAGTCGCCCGACCCGCTGATATCCCACGTGGAGGAAGGTGTTCCTGTGAGACAGTTCTCCGCCTCAATCGCGTTGCCCGGTGACGAACACGAGGCTCGAAGCGTGCTCGGAGCCAGCAGAATGAGCAGAGCGATCACCAACAAGCTAACTGGGCTGCTTCTGGGTGACATCAGCCGCCGACGTTGGCAACTTCTGTGAGCAATGGTTGAATTCTTAACCTGGATTCCAAAAAAGCGCACACAACTGCTGTGACTTACCAGCATGAACATGTCTGCTCCGCGGATTGCATCGCCAGAAATTGGCGAAACGCGATGCAACTGTGGCGTGGCGTCTTGTGACACCTGAGTTTTAATTTTTTGAAACTAGGAACAACTGGAGCGCCAAACTGGAAGGGGGACTGGTTTGAAGTCTTTCCAAGTTAAGACGAAATCCACAATACATGCGCTGCTGTGGAGAATCAAGATGCAATATTTTTCACTCGTGACCAGACGGCATGTGGAAGTCTCTATCGGAAGCGCATGCCTGCAAGTTTCCGGGAGAGACCACCGCCTTTGCTCAGGCTCTTGAATTGTTTTTTCATCATCGCGTACTGCTTCAGGAGCTGATTGACTTCCTGAACGCTCGTGCCCGATCCGCGGGCGATGCGCTTGCGACGGCTGCCGTTGATGGCTTCGTGATGGTCGCGTTCGTATGGCGTCATGGAGTTGATGATGGCCTCGACGCGGTTCAATTCTTTGTCATCGACTTTGTCCGCCATGTTCTGAATGCCAGCGAAGGGACCGATGCTCGGCAGCATCTTGACGATACTCTGCAGCGAGCCGAGCTTCTTGATCTGCCGCAACTGCTCACGGAAATCTTCGAGCGAGAAACCATCACCGCTGAGAGCTTTCTTGGCGAACTCTTCAGATTTCTTGGCGTCGAGCTTCTCCTGCGCTTTTTCGACAAGCGACAGGATGTCGCCCATTCCCAAAATGCGACCTGCGATTCGATCCGGATGGAATGGCTCGAGGGCGTCGTATTTTTCGCCTACGCCGAGGAACTTGATTGGCTGCCCGGTGACGTTGCGGATCGAAAGCGCTGCGCCGCCGCGGGCATCGCCATCCATCTTGGTGAGTATTACGCCGGTAAGGTTCAGCTTTTTGTGGAACTCGTTGGCGGAGTTAACGGCGTCCTGTCCGGTCATGGCGTCGGCGACGAAGAGAATTTCCTGCGGATTGAGCAGCTTCTTGAGAAGCTGCATCTCGTTCATGAGTTCGTCGTCGATGTGCAGACGACCGGCAGTATCAACAATGAGTACATCGCAGCCGGAGTTGATTGCTTCGCGCCGCGCTTCTTTGGCCAGGCGCTCGACGACTGCGGTGGAAGCTTCACCGTCCACCTTGCCTTCATAGATGTTCGCGCCAATCGCGCTTGCGACCACCTGCAACTGTTGGCGTGCTGCCGGACGATAAACGTCGACGGACACCAGCATGGGACGGTGTCCGCCTTTCTTGAACCATTGCGCTAATTTTCCCGACGAAGTCGTCTTGCCGGAACCTTGCAGGCCAGCCATGAGTACGACGGTCGGCGGCTGCGAGGCGAAGCGGATCTTGGCCGTGTCTTTGCCGAGGATGTTGATCAGCTCATCATGGACAATCTTGACGACCTGCTCGGTCGGCGAGATCTGCAGCATGACCTCCGAGCCAACAGCTTTTTCACGGATGTGATCGATCAGTTCTTTAACGACTTTGAAATTGACATCGGCTTCGAGCAGTGCCAGACGAATTTCGCGCAGAGCCTCCTGCATGTTCTCTTCATTCAGAGTTCCCTGCCCACGGAGATTTTTGAAGGCGCGTTGAAGTTTTTCGGAGAGATTCTCAAACATAGGACTTCAATTCTAAACGCAGAGCTGGTCAGCATTTCCGGTTGGCGTCACCTATTGCTCGCCATTGTTTTTACAAAGCTTTACGAGAACTGCTGAATTTGCTGGCTAGGATGACACTGCTTCCGAAACGACCCAGGCATCTTAATCACTAAGAACAAAGCGAGCCAGACCGCTCGCATCGGAGGAGAGATGAGAAAGAAATTTCGTTTTTGCAGTTCGCTGTTACTGAGTGCAGCTCTGCTGGCGCCGATGGCGATGCGAGCGCAGGATCGCGATCATGATCGAGATGACCGGAATCAGCGCGTCTACGATCGCGGCCATCACGACTATCACACCTGGAACAGGGATGAAGACGATGCTTACCGCAACTGGTACGGGCAGACATACAACGGACGCCAGTACCGTGAGTATCGGAAGTTGAACAAAAAGCAGCAGCAAGCTTACTGGAACTGGCGCCACGATAACGATCGTGACCATGATCGCGATCATGACCGCGATCGCCACTGAATCCTGACAGAAAAACGCCCCGACCTTTATCGCTCGGGGCGTTTTTGGCTTAAGTTGCGATTAGCTGCAGCAATTGGCTCGTTGGGGGCATCATGCCGGCTTCTTTGTAGTCGAAGAGCTTTGTTCCATCTTTGAACAACTGGAACTGCCCTCGAGCTCCAGTTCGAACTTTCACATCAATACCTTTTTGGGCGGCTTCTTTGCGCAGGCTCCCGGCCGCGCGACGCAGATCGAATCAAAAGAAGCAGCGTTTCACTTCAATCATGTTCAGTTCCTCCAGATTTCTTTGGCGGCAAGAATCGTGTTCACGTGAATCGTGACCGTGTCCTGTACGTTGCGCGCATAGCCGCCGGCATATGTGACCATAACGGGAATGCCTCGTGCTTTTGCCACTTCAAACACCAAGCGGTCGCGCTGCTTCAGTCCATCGATCGTCAACGCCAGACCGCCGAGCTGATCATCTCTATATGGATCAGCTCCGGCAATGTAACACAGCAGATCGGGCGAGAAGCTTCGCAATCCGGAGCTTAATCCCTGATCGAGCCACGCAACATATTGCTCGTCTCCCACGCCATCCGGCAAGTTCACGTCGATCGAGGAGGGCGGTTTGTAGGCAGGATAATTATTCGCCTGGTGCAGCGAGATGGTAAACACTTCGTTATCATCCGCGCTGCCCACATCGACAATCTTCGATTGCACCTGCGCAGCGGAAACGCTGCGCAGCGGACGCGCACTGCGCTGCTTTGGCGGAAAGATCGCGGCCGTGCCGTTGCCGTCATGCACATCGCAATCGACCGTCATGGCGCGATGAATTTTTCCCAGCTTCAGCATCTTCCGGATGGCAACGGCAACATCGTGAATCATGCAGAAACCTTCCCCATGATCTGGATGAGCATGGTGGAATCCGCCGCCGATATTCACGCAAATTCCAGTCTCGAGTGCGCGCTCAGACGCGAGGATCGATCCTCCCGCGGAGAGCCAGAATGCTTTCACCAATTCGGGAGAGTAGGGCAGCTCCATCTGCAGCTCTTCCTGAGGACTGATATCGCCGTGCAGTAGGCGATCCACATAATCGGCTCCGTGCACGAGTCGGACATCGTCGTCGCTGGCAGGCTCAGGCGCGATAAAGTCATCGGCATCCGCTTCGCCGGTCGAGAGTAGACGATCGTGAATCATCTGGTATTTTTGCGCCGGAAATACATGTGCACCGATGGGCAGGAAATACCGATCGCTATAAATAAGAGGAAAGGGCAGACGCATCGAGAACCGTCGCTGGTGCCGATTATTTCACGCCACTCGAAGCGCGCCATTCGTGGCGCGAAGCAGCGCGCAACTTCGATTCGACTTCGGGGTTCACACCACTGCCTGAAATGGCATCTGTAACCTCCTGTATTCACCCTCTGGCGCGTTCCCACAAACGCGCCTTCTTTGCTCAAGACGCATCCGGACGCTCGGATAACCGTAGCTCCGCGTACTATCACCTGATCCGCGCTCGTGATGGCTTGGACTACGCTGTCAGATCAAGTTTCGTAACTGCCGGAGGCTCGGGTTGCTGCTCGATTGCACCCGCTTTCGTTCTCTTTGCAAGTTCTGCATTCAGCTCCGCGCCGACCAACATCGCAAATCCCGTCCAATACAGCCACACCATCAGCGCCACTGCAGCACCGAGCGTGCCATACGTCTTGTTGAAATTAGCGAAGCTGCGGAAATAAATTCCGAGAGCGTAAGACAAGCCGATCCAGCAGCCCACGGCAAGCAGAGCTCCGGGCAAAGTAGCCCAGAATCGTTGTTTCACATTCGGAGCCTTGAAATACAAAACTTCCACGGCGAGGATGGTAAAGGCGACCGCCAGTGTCCAGTGAATGTATGGCCAAGTCCATATCCAGATCTGGGACAAGTGAAGCCGTCCCGAAAGCCACTCGCCGAATCGCGGCCCCACGATCATCACACCCATCGCGATCAGCAGCAGCGCTCCCATCATCAGCGTTAACCCGATTGCCAGAGGTCTGAGCTTCCAAAATGGGCGTGTCTCCTCGACGTCGTACGCGATATTTAGCGCTTCGATAGCCGATGAAAATCCACCAGAGGCCGACCAGAGTGTACCCAGCAGTCCGAACGATAGAAAGGCGCCACGATTCGGCGTGACCACATCGGAAAGCACTTTCCGTACGAGTCCCATGCTGTCCGGAGGCACAAAGCGTGACATCAGGCTCAATGCTTGATCGAATAGATCTGGAACGGGAAGGAAGGTTACGACCGCGGATAGGAAGATTAGTGCTGGAAAAAGCGACATCACAAAGTAGTACGACAACGCCGCTGCCATTTGCAGAGTATGGTTTCTGCCGACATCGTCGTACGTCTTTGCGAACGCGTTTTTAAGTTCGCTAAAACGCACGGAATTTAACCAATGAACACGATCAACGCATTTCCAGACAGCTCCCAAGCTGAATCGCGAAGCACGCCCAGAACAGCAGGATTGTCCGCACTCGGTAGCCAAAGAGAGTGAGGTGAATCCGGCTATCCTGGGTTGCTTAAGAATGCGCGATCTGCTGCTCGCGAATGGTCATCTCCGGAGATCAGCAACTCTGGGGAATGTCGGGTTGTAGGCGTCAGACTGAAGGGCAGAAACCGCAGCTAAGGGGGAAAGGACGTGGTGCGCCCTGAGAGACGATTTTCAGAATTCTACTATTCCCTGCCTAGAAGCTCACGGATGCTAGCATCCGGATTGCGAAACGCGAGGCGATCAGGCAAGCAGAGCTCCGGAGAACCCTTCTGACATAAACGCGACGTGTTGTCGACTGTCCGCGGTAATGTATTCTACTGGGCCGCCGACCTGTGATCTAACTTCGCCACAAGACGCCACGTGAATTGCATCGAGCGTCCGCAATCCGATCCCGGAACGGTGGCGTCGAACCAACGTGCGCGCTTGGACAAGGACCCTGCTTGTTATCTGAATGATGTGCATGCGATCGAGAACGGTATCCAGCATTCGCTCAGCCGCCGGAAGTCCACTAGGCGCCGTAGTATATTGAAACGAGAGTCCCGCCTGGCATTCCACTTGAGCAAGTGCACTGGTGCACGAATCGCGTAAGCCGAGAATTGCCAGCGCCCGAGTACCCCGTGGATCCCCGAGCGCGATTGCAACCAGAACCGACGAATCCAAGTAAACGAGATTCATTACCCTTCTTCACTTTTCTTCGCGATCTGCCAAAATGGCTGCAATTGCCGCAGACGCGTCGCCTGTAAGTGGCCTAAGCTTCAATCCAGCGAGCGGGAGTGGCTTAGGTCCGGGGTGTACAAGGCCGGCAGCTATCAAACGTTCTCGAGCATCCTTCGGTACAGGCATAATCCTTGCAACTTCTTGCTCGTTCTTCGTTACTGCTATCGTCTGACCGGTGCGCTGGACAAAAGCAATGATTTCCGATGCTCGATCTTTGAGCTCCTTGATGCCAACGGAGGTCTTGCCCTTATAGCTACGCATAGCCATAGTATATAGCTACTATGGCTACAACTGCGCTTCTCTCGCTCGGGATCGCCTGGTGGTTCTGCGCCTACTGCAGTACCTAGCACGCGCTTAATGAATGTCCAAGATAAGCAAGAGTGATGCCTCCGGGCCTTCGTAGCCGGTATTGGATCTGAGGTCCCTCTTGAGACTAGGAGAAAAACTGGCGCACCCTGAGAGACGGTTTTAGAACTCTGGTGGTTATGTGAGTCCGTCTAAGGATTCGGTATCGTATTTGGCCTAATACGGAAAAGGAAAGTTCACTGGCTGAATTGCGGTTGCAGCCCCAGTGTGTGAGTCCAAAGTTATCAGGTAAACACCTTTATTCTGGACGAGCAGGAAACGCCCATCGCTGGACACATGCAATAAGAAAACTGCGCCTCCCGAATTAGGAAGGTAAATCTTAGGTAATTCAGCGAGAGCTCCGCTGTCAATCCCGAACGATGTTACGACGCCATCCTCGAGAGAGCGATGGTAGATGATCGGTAGTTTCGGGTGGGGTACGAACCCATCTACGTAGAACTTTGGTGTCAAAAGCCCTACTTCGCTCAAACCTCCTTCGCTATCTTTCGCCAGAAGATGTACCTGATTGTTTAGATCGGCAACCACGAGGTGCCTTCCGTCCGATGTAAATGCCATCTCTCGAATTCCCTCAGGAATCTCGGTAAAGACGTTCGGTAGTGGCTCTAATTCGCCCGTGTCCTCATTGGAAGCGTAGGCGGCGACCACAATCTCTCGCCCTTGCGCCGATGCGGAGGCGTTGCGCACCTCCAAGCCATAGAAGATATTCTCGACGGGATGCAGAACCATAATCGCACCGTATGCTCCCGAAGCAGTTCTGCCGACTTCTTCTAAATGTCCATCACCAGGTGAGATCGAGAATATGCGTCGTTGTCCCACGCTGTCGGTGAGGGCATCGTAAGCCCACCGTCCGTGGTGCTCCACTGCAATTTGCTCAATCTTGGGCTGATAATCTCTGCGGTCAGAGTCGAAGAAGAGGCCATCTGCGGCTCGGGCGAACGTAATGATCGTTGGGGGCGCCGCGACGAAGATGTCCTTCTCGAGGATGTCATGCTGAGCAATCCATGCGAAGCGGCCGAGCGGATCTGTCCCCGCCTGGTATCCCAAGGCTGGAAAATGGATGCTCTGGCGCAGGCTGATGCTTCCGTCCGACAGATTCATGCTGTAGGAACCTATAACGCCGTCGCTGAGCTGCAGGAGAAACGAGTCGGCAGCGGGTTTCAGTTCTTGATCTACCGGCCGCACAACAGTTCCACATCCCACCAGAAGGCAAAGCAGCGCAACTGCGATCAGCAGCGATACACGATCCCGCGGCATACTAGGTTCCGATTACGCGTGCTCTGGCCGGAGTTGTCTCTGGCTCTGGGAAGGACTGGAAACGAGGGTTGGCGCGCCCGGCAGGATTCGAACCTGCGACCCTCTGCTTAGAAGGCAGATGCTCTAGTCCAACTGAGCTACGGGCGCCTGTTCTCATTCTAAAGCAGCATCTACTGTTCGCTGATAACTAACCGCACACGCGTCCTTACTTCCAGACCGTGTGATGTGTCGCATGATTCTTCGACCTGAACAACGACAACGGGATTGCATTGGCCATGGCTTCGTATCCCTCGGGCGATGGATGAAGGTGATCGCCGGAGTCGAAAGCCGTCTTTAACCGCTCTGGATGTTCGGGATCGCGGGTGATCTTATCAAGATCGATCACTGCATCGAAGTGCCCCGGCGTGCGAATCCAAGCATTGATTGCTTCACGATCCGCCTCGGCCGCGGTTCCTGGATGGTAATAGCCGGATCCTACGAATGGAAGAATCGTGGCCCCGAACACCTTCATTCCATGTGTGTGTGCGCGAGTAATCATCTGCTCGTATGCCGCTGTGATCTGATGCACCAGCGCGTCGTGCTCGGCAGCAGGAACTTCATGGTCGCGCGACAGATTTCCGATATCGTTAATGCCTTCGAGTACGATCACATAGCGAGCACCCGGCTGCACGAGGACGTCATGATCGAACCGCGCCAGAGCGTTCGGTCCAAGGCCGTCGAGCAGAATGCGATTCCCACCAATTCCGTGATTCAGAACCGCCATCTCTCGCGTCGCAGCATTTGCCTGCAGACGTTTGGCCAATACGTCGGGCCAGCGGTTGTTCCCATCCGTCGTGGCACCATGGCCGTCGGTAATCGAATCTCCAAGTGTGACCACAGCGAGCGCCGCCGGCGGGGCAAGTACGTCGATTCCCGAAATGAAATACCAATGCTCCACTGTTTTTGCGTCCGCAAGCTCAGCTTCTGATACCCGATTGCCGTGAGTTACATACGAGTGAGCCCGCGAACCCGGGTGTCCCGTCTCCTGTGCAGTGGGTATCTCTAAATAGAGAGACACAGCAATATCGACAAATGGTGCGGCATGAAAATCGAGGGGATCAGAGATGTAATCGGCGCCTGCTGGAATCGTGACGTCAGGCATGCCGGCGAAAGTAAGCGCTTTGTCGGTGGCCGTATCGATCTTTGAAGACGAGGCTGCCACTGCATGCGCAACGTGCACAGACGTGAATCTAAGCGGAGCAGTTCCAAATCGGTTCGACAGACGCACTCGTACCCTCGTTCCACCGAGCGAGAGATGGACGATCTGGCGCAGCGTATAGTCGCGAAGGTCCTCCTGGCTCAAAGCGTTCTGCGGCTCTACCAGTTGTTGTGAAGCAGCCCAGGAGCCGACCCAATGCCCCTGCGCCTTTGCTGTTGAAGATATGCACAACAACGAGACGATCAGCAATGTCGAATGAAGTCGATTTCTGCGGTTCACCTGCTCCCTTCCTCTTGTTTTAGGGTTGCGTCTCCAAGGTCGGAACGGCCATTCCGTCCAATGAAAATCTTGCAAACGTAGTAAAGGTCTTGACAAGCTCTTATAGCCTTACATAAAGTTCGAGTCGCGAATTTAATCTCCTGCGACTCTCAATCCTTTTAGATTTTGAGCACTTCCATGCGGCGGATCGATTTTACCAACACGCAAGTAGCGTCAAGCGAGACCGCGCGCGACATTAATCGCAGCGTCGTACTGAACCTCATTCGCCGTCGGCAACCAATTTCGCGTGCTGATTTGGCTCGTGTCTCCGGCCTGCAGCGCAGCACGGTTTCGCTCATCACCGAACAACTCATCAATGAGCGTTGGGTGATCAACGGTCCCACTGGCCGTCTTCCCCGCGGACGGCGTCCGACTTTCTTGCGGTTGAACGAGAGACGCGCGCTGCTCGTTGTTGATATTCGTCCGGCACAAACCACTGTCGCTCTCGCTGATGTAAACGGACGGTTTCTCTCTCAAGTCGCCTTCCCTACTCCGCCGGAACCGGCGCAAGGTGCACAACGAATTGCTCAACAGGTAAACGAGTTGATGAAGGCGCATCCGAAGCTGGTCTTCGAGGGCATCGGCGTGAGCCTGCCGGGACGCTACGACGAGAACACGAGCCGGCTGATCTTCGCTCCGAATTTGAAATGGGGAGAGTTCGATCTGAAAGGTTCGATCGAGAAAGCTACCAAGCTGCGCGTTGAACTGGAGAACGCCGCCAACGCCTGTGTACTCGCCGAGGTCTGGTTTGGGCATGCCGATCAGGTCCGCGACATGGTGGTGGTCACTGTCTCGGAAGGTATCGGCACGGGCATCTTCCTCAACGGGCAACTTATGCGCGGCGATCACGGCATGGCCGGCGAGTTCGGCCACGTGTCGCTCGATCCGAATGGGCCGAAATGCACCTGCGGCGGCCGTGGATGCTGGGAAACCCTCGGCTCCAATCGCGCGGCTCTGGAACACTACCACTCGGCGTCCGGCAGCAAGGAACGAATCACCTTCCAGGTTCTGCTAGCGCGCGCCGACAAGAATGACAACCACGCCATCGAAGCGCTGGAAAAGATGGCGCACTGGATTGGCCACGGGATGCGCATGCTGGTCGCGGGACTCGCGCCGTCAGAGATCGTCTTAGTGGGCGACTTCACCACGCAGTGGTCCCGTTTCGGTCCAATCATTGAAGACGAAGTCAAATCGGGGGTTTTGTTCGGCAAGCCGCCACGCATCCGTCCGGCGGAAGGCAACATGGCACGCCTGCGCGGCACGGTAGCTCTGGTGCTGCAAAAGCATTTCGGGCCCTCGGCAAACGCGCAGGAAGAAGGAAAAGTTGAGCGGCAGCAGCGCGCCGTTGGGTGAGAGTTAGCTCCCTAAAGCAGCCGTTGGTAACGATCAAGTCCGGCGGCATTAAAAGGAAAGAAACAGCACATATAGCTGTGGGGCCCTTATTGCACAACCTCAAGGAGAGATTCATGCTGAATTTGTTTCGTCCTTTCCGACTTCAAAGCGTGAGTTGGAGAGTCTTGCACCTCTTGCTACTCACAATCTTCTGCTCAATCCTCGTATTGGCGCAGGGGGGAGGAAACGTTGCCATTACCGGAATTGTGCGAGATCCGTCCGGTGCGGTGATTCCTAATGCGAAGGTCACTGTCACACAGCAAGGTACGACAGTTGAGCGCACGACGGTCACCAACGCCAACGGTCAATTCAGTGTTCCTTCATTGCCACCAGCCACTTACACGGTGGCGATTGAGGGCGCCGGATTTAAGAAATCCGTCCAGACCGTCACGCTGCTGGCCGATCAGGTTCGTGCTTTGGATGTCGTTCTCGAGCTCGGCAATGCCACACAGGTGGTCAACGTGGAAGCTTCCACGGTGAACGTGAACACGGTCACTCCGGTCTTGAATCACGTTATCGAGCAAAGCCGGGTGGTGGAGTTACCGCTGAATGGACGCAACGCTGCCGACCTCACGCTGTTGGTTCCCGGAACTAACAATGCAAATGGACACGGCGCGCAGCAAGGCGATACCAAGCAGATTCCCGGGACGGAATCGATCACGGTAAACGGAGCCCGTCCCGATCAGATCAGCTACAACCTGGACGGCAGCAGCAACGAAGACCTGATGAGTAATGTCAACAATCCGTTTCCGTTTCCCGATTCGGTACAGGAGTTCAGCGTCCAGACCAACAGCTTCGACGCACAATATGGCGCCAATACCGGCGCGGTCGTGGACGTGGTCACAAAGTCAGGGACGAACAACTGGCATGGGGACGCCTTCGAATTTGTACGCAACCGTGTCTTCAACGCTCGCAACTACTTCTCGGACACGAAGGATCCGCTGAAACGCAACCAGTTCGGAGGAACGATCGGCGGTCCAATTCGAAAGAACAGCAGCTTCATCTTCTTTGGATATCAGGCAACACGCCTCCGCACCGTAGGCACCGCCGGAACTGCAATTTTGCCGCTTCCTGCTAATTTGAATGGCGATTTCTCCAATTATTTGACGACCGGCCCTACGAACCCGCTCGGCAAAGCGGTTCAGATCATCAATCCGACAAACGGCCAGCCGTTCGTTGGCGACGTGGGAATCCCAGTCGATCCCGCTGCGGTCGCTCTCGCCAAGTTCTTACCCATTTCCCAAGAGACACCCGACGGCCACGTTTCCTTCCCTACTCCGAATTCGCAGAATCTCAATGAATTCGTTACACGCTTTGATCAAGTGGTTCGCGGACAAGACAAGCTCTTCGCTCGGTTCTATCTCGATCGGTTTGTTCATGCGCCGCCGTTCGATGGCAAGAACCTGTTGACGCTCGGAACTGGATCCACCGTGCAGTCGCAGAACTATTCCGTTGGCTATACGTGGGTCCTGAAACCCAACCTTGTGAACAACACGGTCGCGAGCGTCATTCGCACTGCTTCCGATCGCGGCCAGGGAGGTAACGTCCCCCAATTAACCGACTTTGGAGTAAACGTCTTTCAGCTTCCAAAGTCCCAAGGAGGAATTCGCGGTTTCGGCGTGAACAACTACTTTAGTCCGGGGAACAGCGCGTTTACCGACGGAAAATTCATACGCAACACAGGCGCTGTTCGCGATCAGGTTAGCTGGACCGTCGGCTCGCATTCCTTCGGCTTCGGCGGTGAGTTCGAGCGCGATCAATCGAATATCCGCAACACCGATCTGGAAAACGGAACTTTCGGCTTCACCGACGATGTTTCCGGCCTATCGCTCGCGAATTTTGTAATGGGACACGCGCATTCCTTCACGCAGACCTCAGGCGATTTTTCGGACTCACGAGAGAATGTGGTCGGCTTGTATGTGCAGGACAAGTGGAAACTCAAACCCACGCTGTCGTTGAGCCTCGGGCTGCGATGGGAGCCGCAGTCGGTGATGAAAGAAATCTATGGACGCACCGAGCAGTTCCGTCCTGATGCGTACGCCGCCGGTGTGAGGTCGTCGAAGATACCCACCGCGCCTCCTGGCCTGTTCTTCGTTGGCGACTCCTACAACGGCATTGGATTTCCCGATACGGGAGAGGGCGCAGATTTGAACAACTTTGCTCCGCGCGTCGGCATTGCTTACGATCCTACCGGCTCGGGCAAGACCGCGATTCGCGCCGGTGGAGGGGTATTTTATTCCTCGCGTCTGCCTGGCCTGTTCCTGAATGACGCGGCGATTATTCAACCATTCAGCCTGCGCATCGATCTCACCGAGCCTTCTAACCGAAACAACCTCATCCCATTGGATAATCCGCTGGCTTCTCAGCCATCGTTCTATGCCGCTGGATTTCCGCAGCGCTACACGCTTGCTACGGTGCCGACGAACGTAGTCTTCAAGCCGCCAGTGGCGGTATTCGGGCTCGAACCGGGAACGAACTGGGTCACACCCACAACCTACGACTGGAACCTGACAATTGAGCACCAGTTGCGCGCCGACACGTTGTTCCGTTCATCCTACGTGGGCACGCGCGGGGTGCATCTCCGTCAGGACGTAGATCTGAATCCGCGAGTGCCCGGCGTGGGCACGGAAGCCAGCCGGCCGTTCGCCGCTGGTTGCGGCGCCAACACATCCTGCTTCTCTGACATTCTTGAGAACAGGAACACTGGCTCGAACAGCTATCACGCGCTTCAAATGGACATCGAAAAGCGTCCGGCAGCCGGTTCGACGGGAATTCTCAGCCATCTGACTTTGCTAGCCAATTACACATGGTCGAAGGCCATGGAGTACAACCTGGCGAGCGGCGGCGGAATTACTGACGTTGGATCGAGCAAGGGATCTGGGATGTCGTTTTATGATCCGCGTCAGCCTCGATTCGAAACCGGCCTGTCGGATTTCGACCACCGTCATCGCCTGGTCGCGTCTTATGTATGGGACCTGCCTCGCTTCAACGGACTGTCGAACTCAATTGTCCGTTCCGTTTTGGGAGGATGGGAGTGGTCGGGAATTTATACGGTCACCTCAGGCGACCCACTCACGCTGCTCGCGGGCACAGATAGATCAAAGACGAATCTCGGTGGCGATCGCGTGGACTACATCGGTCCCGCAAACCAATTCGGAGGCGTGGCTCCCGACAGCCAGCGGCAGGGCTGCCGAGCAACGGAAAAACATTGTGTCCCATGGTTGAATACCGCCTTGTTTGCAGCGCCGACAGTGGGCACGTACGGGAATGTCGGCAAGGGCACCTTCACTGGACCAGGGCGTTGGAACTTTGACATGGGATTGCTGAGGAACTTTATCCCGATGAGCAGCCATGAGAACATCCGCCTGCAATTCCGCGGAGAGTTCTTCAACATCTTCAACCACACCGAGCTGAACGATCCTACGGTGAGCCTCGGGGCAAACTTCGGCGGCATTCGTTCTGCTGCCGATCCGCGGATCATTCAGTTGGGCGCGAAGATGTTCTTCTAACGAAGATCATCCGGCAGACCGCAGTGAGAGAGGTTGTTTAGGCGCCAGCGGCTCCGGCCAGGAACTTTCAAGGAATCTGGCCTGAGCCTCTGGTTTTTTAGCGCTTGCCGGTGCGATCTATGTCACCGGCAAGCTTTTCTTTTTGGGAATCTGATCCGGCGATCGCCGGCAGCTCATTCCCGTCAAGGGAATTAGTTTATAGATAGATGTTGCGAACTAATACCTCATGTCTTCGCAACTCCGCAACGCTGTTAGAGAAACTCCTTAGCGATGGCTGCCGTGCGATGATCCTCCACCGCCGCCTCCGCCACCACCATGCATGCCGCCGCCACCGCCAATCGATGGCCCAGACATCCGCATTCCGCCGCCTGAAGACATAGCAGGAGCTGAGTGTGACATCGCTGCTCCTGAGCTCATCCCGCCCATGTGCATGGGTGGCGGAGAGGAGTGCGGTTCCATTCTGGGACTCATCACCGGCCGGCTGTCGGTATGTGTGGGAGGAGCCATTCGCACGGTAGAAGCAGGAGCTGGTTGCGCAGGTGCCGGAGCCGGACGGCTTTCAACCACGCTCATTGCGGGCGGCGCCTGCGTCGCGGGACCCTGAGCCTGATGAGAAACACGCTCACCATCGACCCATCGCGGCCCACTGAAACGCGGTCCAGTCACGCGCGGCTCCGGGGCAACACTCATGCCTGTCGCCGGAGCATTTGAAGTGGAGCCTGGGTTTGCGACAAATCCCTGTGCGGGAGCACTTCCCTGTTGAATCACTTCCCCACCGGCGCTGGTGATCTTGGATGCCGCCGGACGGTGATGCTCGATAGCGTCGTTGTCAACAACCATCTGGCGATGCGGCATTGGCAGTGTTCTACCATTGTTTACCACTACTACTGGCGCCCCACTGCGGGGAGGTAGGGGCGGACGATAGTGTGGCGGAATGTTATATACCGGAGTAACTGTCTGCCAGTTGTTCCAATTTGAACCTGGATGCCAGCACCATCCATAGCCGTTTATGAATTGCCAGGACCCATAACGGTATGGAGCCCAGCCCCACGGATAACCTGAAACGAACGTGTAGCCGAAGCCCGGATAGGAGATCCAATAGCCGTCGGCAAACGGATCCCAGCCGAGATCGGCCGAATAAGGACGCCACATGTATCCATAGCCGGGCACATAAAAGTAATTTCCATACGTGCTGAGATCAGACGCGCCGTAGGCAACATTCCCATTTTGGTATAAATTAGAAGCTACTGCATCGTGCGACTTGGCGCGCTCGTTATCCCAATCGTCGTAGTTCTCGGCATCGACTCCCTTGGCCAGGTAATAGCGATCCGGATCATCGCTGTCGAGGCGAATGGTCTCGCCTTTTTTCACGGCGACTTCGGTATTCGAGGCGTTCGCCACCTGAATTTCGCCGCTGAGAACCGCAACTTCAAAGTCGTGCTTGTCGACGTTCACTCGAAAGCGCGCTGATTTGTCCAGCGAAACTCGATCGCGTCCGAACTCCAGTTGGAAGTGATCAGAATCATGATGGTGAACATCAAAGTACGCGGTGCCCTGCTGCAGTTCGACTGACGTGTTCCGTCCACCGTTGTTGTCGAGGCTCAGATCGTTGAAGGCAATGATCGTGTCGGGAGTGAGCCGGATCGAGCTTCCATCTTCCAGCTCGACTTCAGCTTGACCATCACGTGCCCACAACTTCGATTCGTTCACGATGGGCATGTTCAGATACGCGGTGCCGAATCCGCGTCCGTCGGCCTTGTCGAGCTCGACGTCGCCGTCGACATAACTCAAACGCACGATGCGCACGTGCGAATCGGCAAGAAGTGGCAGCGCAAACAGGAACGCAAACGATATGTAAATCAGAGGTCGAAGAACAGACCTGAGGTAGGACGAGCGCAGTGCCGTACTGGACATAGCTGGCTCCGTATCTTCTTACTTATATTAGACCACGCGCAGAACACATGAGTTGCGCTTTTATTGGGGCGAGCGAGCGCGACGGGCCAATACAACGGCAGACCCGGTGTCGGCGGTTGGGGTTTTCCTTGTGAGTTATAGGGACCGGCAGCTTTCTGGATCTCGCAGAAAGTGCCACTCCACAGTGAGGATCAGACTTCGCTGCTTTTGTCCCTGCCAGCTTCGCAGCACGACCCGTAAAGCTTTCCTAAGTCATGGCTGTGTCAGGCGTTAATCTGGACTTCCCTGCTAATTCCCTGCAAGTTCCCTGGTGGATCGCGAATCCCCTGTGTTTATGCGGGTCGCGCAATAAATTTTTTTTCGACGGGAAAATTTTGCCTGCTAAATTCCCTGCGCAGGGAATTTCAGGTGAATGGAATCGGGCACAAATCAGCGCGCGGATCCGGCTAGTGTCGATGGTTGTTAGGAACTGGGCGCGATGGGCAGGTTCGCCTTCTTCAGGATCCGCTGCGCCCGCTGCTGAGCGATGTGCAGGACCGTTCGGTCGGTGGCCAGCCGCTGGAGCGTAGGCGCAATCGCCTGCACTTCCTGCAGCCTTCCGTCATTCGACATGTCTTCCACGGCTTTCAAATCCTGGTCCAGCGATAGCTTGTCGAAGCGGCGGTCGAATTCCAGCTTGCGGCCTCCTTCGATGGTCGAAGAAATACCTTGAAAAACTGCCGTAAGCTCCTGAATGGAAGGATCTTCAGAGTAGTTGTACGTAGTCGAAGCATGCCGACCAGAATCAGAGTAGCTGAGCGTCTTCTGACCGGTTTGCGCGATGGCATGCTTGGTGAAGTCGAACTGCCCCTCAAAAAAATTGGCCTGCTTGGCAAGGTTCGTGAGCTTTTCCCACAGCCCATTGCTCGCCTGAAATTGCTTCTTGAAGGCGTCTTGTGATGCCGCATCCTGGGCTTGCGTGCTCTGCTCTGCGTTGCTTTCGACCGGAGCGTTGCGCTCTTGTGGAGGAGTCAGGTCCTTGTCGATGGATGTGTACTCGACTTGCCCGTTGCGATGTACGACGATCAAGTACTCCGCAGGCTGAGCGGCCTTCCAGACTTGCTTGAAGGAGATCGTCGCATCCTCTTGTGCCGACAATATCGAGGTCAAGGTCGCGAGTAGGAACGCCAGAAGCTGCAGACGAAGGCAGTTCCTCATCGAGCCGCCACCTTGTAGCGCGCCAGAGTTGCGTGAGTATGCAAGTGGCAAATTGCGATGGCGAGCGCATCGGCAGCATCAGTGGGCCGCGGAGGTTCGGGAAGGTTCAGAAGATGCGCGACCATATGCTGCACTTGAAGCTTCTCGGCCTTCCCATATCCAACGACCGCGGACTTGATCGATAGCGGCGAGTACTCCGCTACTTCAAGCGCTGCGGACGATGCGGCCAGCATCGCAACCCCGCGCACCTGTCCAAGCTTCAAAGCCGATTTCGCATTGACGGAGTAAAAGACCTCCTCAATGGCGACCATGCGGGGCAGAGTCTGGCAGATGATCTGGGAAAGCTCAGTAAACACCGTTGCGAGCCGCTTCGCCATGGGCTCCCGCTTGGATAAATGAATGGCGCCGGCAGTGACAAATTCCAATCGGCCGTTCGGGTGCTGATCAACTACTCCGTACCCCGTGTATTCCGTTCCGCAATCTATTCCAAGGACTCGCATCTGAACTCCGAGTTTAACGCACTCCGAGCGAATGATATTCGAGTTTGGTCGCTTCCCCTGTTCCGAATACTGACCTCCATTTGCATTCGGATACGATACGTAGGCTATGCCTCGTGCGAGAGTGGTCATAATGGGAAGCTTCGTTGCCGATCTTGCCTTTCGCACACCGCGCCTGCCGCGTTGGGGAGAGACGGTTATGGGCTCGTCGTTCTGCGTGGGCCCGGGTGGGAAAGGTTCGAATCAAGCGGTCGCGGCTGCGCGACTCGGCGCCCTAGTTACGTTCATCAGCAAGGTAGGGCGCGATACTTTCGGCGAAATCGCCCGCCGAACATACGCTCAGGAAGGCATTGACGCGGAGTTTCTCTTCGAATCGGTTGAAGAACCCACCGGAAGCGCCGCCATTCTGATCGATGAGGCCAAGGGCGAGAACGCGATCGTTGTCGTTCCTGGAGCTTGCCTTCACTTGACAGCCCAGGAGGTCGATGGTGCCAAGCGCGCGATCGCGGAATCGGCAGTCTTCGTGACGCAACTCGAGTTGCCAATCTCGGTTGTCGAGCATGGACTACGTCTTGCTCGAAAGCTCGGAGTAACAACGATTCTCAATCCAGCTCCGGCGCACGAGCTGCCGGAAACAATTTATCCGCTGTGTGATTATTTAACTCCGAACGAAGCGGAAGCCGACGCGCTTACGGGGGTCAACATTAGCAATGAATCTGAGGCCGAGCGTGCGGCTGCGTGCCTGCTCGCCCGCAGTACGCGCAACGTGATAATCACGTTGCGCGCTCAAGGTGCGCTGATAAAGAACCCGCAGGTTACGCAGCTCGTTTCGCCTTTCAAGGCAGGTCCTGTCGTAGAAACCACGGGCGCGGGTGACGCCTTCAACGGTGGGTTCGCCACCGCCCTTGCCGAAGGAATGAACATCGTCCCTGCGGCGAGGTTCGGATGTGCCGCTGCCGGAATTTCCGTGACTCGCCCCGGCACCGCGCCGTCAATGCCGCGACGGAGCGAAGTCGATGCGCTCCTGAGGTAAATATCATCCGCCGCAACGCCCATGCGTCGCAGGGCTGCCGCGAGCCTCCCTGTGTCGTTTGAATCGCACTGCTTAGAAAAGCCTGACCAAGTGGTGCACCACGCTGGTTGCACTCAGTCGGGGAATTCAATTATTCTTCTGCACCGCGGTAACTGGCAGTGATCGTTACAACCCTCAACCCCCAACGTGAATCTGCCGAAAGGGGTTCTATGGGCAAATTCTGCCTACCGATTTCGCTGTGTTCTGCGCGACGCCTGATTCCGTACTCACTCCTGCTTGTAGGTGTGGCTGGCATCTCAGCGCAAGCTGCTTCCAATCGGGCGAGCGCGGTCCTGCACATCCAAGTCACCGTTATCCCTGCCGTTCAGACGACTACATCCCAGCCAAACACAACCGGTAGCACCAGCTCGGTCACGTACATTCTGCAACCGGTGACTGCGCCTAGGATGACTTCGCAAGTGACGGTTCAGCAGATTTCGACGTCCGGCCCAGGCGCCGGCAGCAACAGCGGGCAATCTGCAAAAACGGCCGTGCTAAAGACAACCACCGTCGTCCCCGAATGAGTTATTTCGGGTTCGCGCTGCTGTTGAGTTTAAGTTGACGCAAGCATTGCGCAATTTCGCCGAGCGAGGGTAGCTCGTTGCAAAGTTCGCGGGTCAGCACGCCGTCTGGAGACGCGCTCGGAGCTGCGTTAGTGACGTCTGCATGCGGCACGTGGTGCGGCGTCGGCGGCGCGGCTGTGGCATCAGCGTTCGAAGCCGCTTCAGCTGGACTAGGTATCGGCGTGATCGCGGGCAGTGCATCGATGGACTGAGTGGGAGCCACGCGAGGCTCGGGTTCAACCGTGCGGGGGGCTATGAACGAGCTAGTCGGCTCAATGCCGGGTTCTCGAGTTGGCTTCGTTGCACTGGTTAAATTACGCGTAACTGGTTCCGTGTCGCCGGGTGGAACGATGTTCCCCGCGACGCTCTCTGAGGCCCTACTCTCAGAACCATTATGGAACTCACGACTCAGATAAGGCAGCAAATCCGAGTTTGAGATCACGATCGTCGCACCCTGAATCTGCACGGGTTCCGCGGGCAGTCTCACCAGTCCACTCGGGACATTCATTCCTGCAGGAACCGGCTTCACCGGAGTGACCGTTACCTTCAGTTCTCCCGCTGGCAAATTGCGCAGCAGGAATCTGCCGTCTGCATCAGTGGTCGCAGTGGCAGGACCAGCTGCAATCTGAACCCCGGCTACGGGAACAAGCTTGAACTCCTCGGAGGGCGTCGCTGATGCAGGCTGACTCCCCGGCTTCAGTTCCTTTCCCCGCTTGCGATCGTTCGGCTTGGAAGCGCTCCGGGTCGGAACCACACTTTTCAGCAACACCGTTCCCGAAATAGAACGCAGCGCGCGCACTGGGATGTCCTGTACAACCGTCGATACAGGGCTCACGTGAACGGCAACCGATTCGACAGGAGTTACATAGTTCGGCGGAATCGATGCAGGATCGAGCGATAGTTTGTAATCCCCGGGCGGCACGTCATCCAGTTCGAAGTCCCCCGAGCCGGTGGTTTGAATCTTGCGTACCTGTTTGCCACTGTCGAGCAGCAGCTCGATATCCTGCATTCCTTTCGAGTCTGGCTGGCGGGCGTTCTCGAATCGCAGATCATTGTAGACATTGCCCATGATGCGAGCGAAGTCGAGAATCCCGAAGTTGACCACGGCAACGCGTTGTTGAATCAAATCCACATCGGCGACACTGCGCGTCGTCATGCGCACAGGATTTCGAAACTGCGTGAGGGCTATCGATACTTCATGCTGATCGGCCGAAACGGATGGGAACTTGTACCGACCTAACTCGTCAGTGATCGCAACTTGCCCGTCCTCAAGCCTGACTTCGACTCCTTGAAGTCCCGGCTCGCCCGCATTGAAGTATCCATTGATGTTGTTATCCCGGAATACACGGCCTTCAACGATCCGGCCGCGATGGAAAGATAACGTTCCTGGCGCAGCCATGAAAGTCTTCTGAAATCCGAATGACAGAAGAGTAGTTCGTTGAGTGGTGTTGTGTGTGGGATCCCAAAACAACACATTGTTCAACGAGGAGCGGAGCTGGAGTGTTGGACGAAACTGGTAAGCGAAGGTGTAGCCAAACGTCTGGCTCCAGTTGTTGGAGGGCCCGCCATCAGTCGAATGCGTTACAGATGCCATCGGACTAAAGCGAATCTTAGAGCCTAACTCGAGGATTGTGGATGCCGAGATGCTTGTGCCGGTCGGCTGCTCTGCGGCCAGCAACGCCTTTACCTCCGGAGGGAAATTTGACGAGTCGACGAAACCCGACGGATCGGCCAAGAATTGCGTTTGCAACGCGGGAGAAAGAAGGTTGATCTCTTGATTCAGCTTCGAAAGCAACGACGGCTGCACACGGTCTTGTTCCACTCCAAGCAGCACGGTGTGCCGCTTCACAGGAAAGCTGACTGTGTCCCGCATCGTCAAGCGGTCTTCCGAGTTGATTTGCAGCGGATCCTGAATCGAGCCTACCGTAACTTCGGCATTGTTTCCCACTTGCGGTGTAATCTGCGAGCTAAGCGATACGTCATATCGATTGCCGGTAGAGCTTGTGTTGGTGAAACCACCTGCATTCCGGCTATAGATGTAATAAAACCCAAGATTTTCTCCTCGGGCAATCTGGTAGGAGAGTCCGGGGCTCAAATAATCACTGCTTCCGGGCACACGATAAATCAGCCCGGGAGTGATGTCAGTGTGCTCATAGTAAAGCCGTTGAGTGAGACGATGAGTAAGTTTGTAATCGGCTTCTCCTTTGTAGATGGATGTGCCGGAGAACAATGATTGGATCTGCTGGAGCGGAAAAGTCTGTGTAGCGGCTATCGCGCTTGCATAAGCTACCAGGCGGTACGACACATAGGAGAAATCGCCACGCAGCAAGTGGCTCCCATCATTTGCATATCCCGCTTCCCCTCCGATTAGAAGGCCCTTTGTGAGGTGATAGCTTATGCCGCCGGTCTGCATAGCATATGCATTTCTACGAATGCCTGTGGTAAGAGTCACCGGAACATTTACGTAGCTTGCTCCGCCATAGATACTCAGCTTGTCGGTCTGCTGGCGACGAAAGCTGAAACCCGCCACATCGCGAGTTCCGTTCAGAGACAGGAAATAGTACGGAACTGTACTGCCTGCAAAAAGCGAGAGCCGGTTGTGAGCCGAGCCTAACGTAACTCCTGCGCCGCGCAGTTGAACGTCATTTCCTGAAGCGAAGCTGTTGATTCGATCTTCGGGCGTCGCTCCCGTAACGGTCTGACTGAAATCAATCAGATTGAAGGAGAAACCCGGGGAACGATAATTCAGGCTCGCGGTACGGAGGTTAGTTCCATGCCCGCCGAATTGATTGTTGTCCTCCACCTGGCTGGTGAAGTTCATAGCGTCATTGCCGACCTGCTGCTCCCATGCGAGACTGCTCAGCAGGGTGTAGTTGGAGCTGTTTCCCGAAGTGGTCTGAACGTCGGAAGCAATTACGCCGTGAGCCATCTCTGCCTGGCGCCTAAGCAAGCTCGGAGGAACGATGTTGACCGGCCGATCAATCACGTGCACGATGACGCTCACAGGCGCTCCGTTCACGTAGGCGAGAGCAACCGTGTCGCCACGAGTGAGGCCGGCGAATTCGATCGTATCGTTCCCGACCTGGGCGTGGGCGATATCTTCATCGAGAACGACGACGGTGCTCACTCCCGGCATTACGATGGTCCTGGTTGCCTTCCAGTAAACATCGACACTGGAAGGCAGAGCTTGTTCAGCCGCAGATGCACTCACCACGTACACGAACATCATTAGCAGCAATCGAACCACTGCTTTAATGAATTCGTTGTGGCGCGTCTGGACCATCCGATGAGCTTCTCGTTAATTGCTCGCTGTTTTCGTTGGAATCGTGAACGCGATCTGACGCGTTTCAACATGAGAGCCGCCGTATACGAGCGAGAGCACCGCCGTATAGTCACCCGGCTTCAGATCTCCGTTCCACTCCACTTTCATTGAATCTTTCTGTCCCGGAAGAAAACGTTTGGCATCACCTTCCGCTTTCGCGACGAGCTTGTGTTCAGGATTCAGAATTGCCAACTTGGCCTGCGGGAATACGTGCGTGTTGCTTTTGTTATCCAGCGAGAATGTCAACTTCAAAGACTGGTTGTCACCGGGAGGAACCAATTTCAGATCGTCAAGGTTCACGTTGTAGGCTTCGGTGTCCTTTGCCGTGAGCAGTACAAGGCATCCCAGACGCATGTTGGTGAAGATCTGTTTCCCATCTTGGGTCTGCTCGTTGGTGGCAACGGGCTTCGATTCGACGAAAAGAACAGCGTAGTAGCCGCCGCGTGCATCCGCTGGAGGAGTAACGACCGCTTTCAATTTTTGAGAAGCGCCCGCGGCAACTTCGAATTTGTCGGGAACAAACTGAATCCAGTTAGCAGCAGAGCGAGGCGAAGTGCCGGGCGCGTTGAAGGTTTTCTCGTTCTTGTCGTTGTACCAGAAGTCGGTGATCTGAACGTGAAGTTCGACCGCTTGAGCACCTTTGTTCTCCACCGTAAGCGCATACTCGAAAGGAACTCCAGGCTTGAAGTCCTCGACGATCTGCGCGGGGGCGAGGGCCAGCGACTGCGCAAAAACTGGCGTAATGGCTGCCAGCAGCAGAACAGCAAGAATCAACTTAGAGAGAGAATTTTTCATTTATTGCACCGTGATCGTATAAGTTAGCGTGGCTTTGTCGGCTCCTTGGAAGGAACCAGCGCCGCTCATATTTGAAACAAAGAGCCCTAAGTATTCAGTTATGTTGGTGCCATTGCTGGCGTTTCCGGTAATTTGTGTTGGAGATCCTGAGTTCTTTGAAATGGCGTTGTAACCCGAAAGCTGACTTTGGGAGTCGTACAACTTCAACACCGCCGGATGCACGAAATCCGTGCTCACATAGACGGTGATCTTCGTATTACTAAAACTGGAGAAACCACTGAAGGCGGGCTCAATGAGGTAAGGAGTCGAATAGATGACTCCTCCGGGCGCCTGTCCGGTCACAACTGTCAATCCCGCTCCTGGACCGATACCGAGTCCATTCACAGTTCCAAAATTGGTGGCGTAATCCGTTGTGCCACCAGCAGAGATCGCGAGGCCGGATGGAGCGGTGGCCAATTGAAGCTGAACCGCCTCTTGAATCGTTGTTCCAGGGGTGTCTAACTTTAAAAGTGTGTGACTAATGATTGCGTGCCTGTTGTCTTCGACATCGAACATCACGCTCGCCGTGTCAGGGCTCACGATTGAGCCATTGAAGCTTGTCACGAGAATTCCCAGGTAAGCTGTGTAGCTCGCACTTGCGGTCTGCAGCGGCAACACTAAAATCTCGCCAGCTTGAGTGTTCGGAAGTGCCGTATAACTAGCGAAGGTGTTGCACGGCCCCGGATACGGGCAACTCATAAGCTGGATCACGCTGCTGGAATTTGAGAATCCCGAAGATATGTAAGCGTCAACTTCTGCAGGATGACCTGGATTCGCTCCGCTCACCACAATGTTGTAAGGCGTGTAGTAGAACTCGCCACCTGCGACGGCGGTCTTTTGTAAGCCACTAGGATTGCCAATTCCAAGACCATTCACAGCGCCGAAGCCGGCATGATATGTCGGTGTCGGGAGTATCGGCAGAGGACCGGTAAAGGTAATTCCGGATCCGGAGGTCGCTAATGCAGCCGTTTGTGCTGTCGAAGGAAGCGAAAAGCCTAAGAAGTTAGCGACTAAGAAGCCTAGAACGATCCCACGAAAGCCGTAGATTCGTTTCCCCAAACGCAACAATCCACGCTTCCCTTGATGCACTCTGCAGCCGGTCGGCGTGGATTGTTTAGGTTTGTGAACAAATTTGGGCATTGCATTTCCGGTTTTCGGGGAGAGACCGGAAAACCCGTGCCTAGTTAACGGTTAATGTGAAAGTAACGGTTGCGGTCTTCGCACCGGCCATAGCCGCGCCATTGGTGTTGGCGATGTCCACACCGATGTAGCGAGTCAACGGCGTTCCGCTAGCCACTGCGCTGGCAATCGTGTCCTGAGCCGCCACGTTCGTGCTCATTGCCGAGAAACCGTTGGCCGCCGGAGCAGCAGCGGAGTTGGCAGTGTCACGAACGATTGAGATGTTCGCGGTGGCAAACGGAGTCGATACATAGGCCGTGATCTGCGGATTCGTGGTGCTAGGCTGCGAAGCCCAGGCTGGATTCAGCTGATAGTCGGTGTAATAGACTGCGTTAGTACCAGTCTGAGCAGGCGTGTACTTCTGGCCGCAGGCGCCAGCGCTAATTGCCAGCGCATCAACGGTGCCGAAGCTCATGGTGTAATCCGGGGGCGCTCCGCCGTTCGCAATCGCGCAAGCAGATGCTGACGCGCCCTTCGTCAACGTGAGCTGTACCGCGTCCACAATCGTGGCCGATATCTGAAGCGTGGGCGAGACGGTGTTCGTGTTTGTCGCGCTAGTGCCCGCAAATGTTGTGGAAGCCATCGTCAACAGGGTCGCCAGGATGGCCAGTGATGTACGTTTCATAACTGTTTCTTCTCCTCTTGAGTGATCCCTGTTGCCACTCGAGCCTCTGTCGCGTGGTTTAAGGGGAAAGTTCAAATCAGTACGGCTTTATTGCGTTTGCTTCTGCCGTGTCGAGGACGCAAGGAACCGTTCCGTCCCTAGCTTTTCGTCAACTGCGGCGCGCATCTCGACCCAATTTGGGAATTGTTTAGGTTCCGAAAGGGCCATGTACTTCGGGTGCGTGGCCCAACATTAGGACGCTCTAATCTGGGGGTCAATGTAACCAGCGGGTATGCACGGGTAACCCCCACCTTCGTGGAAGCTCAATAAGGAGGGCGATCTTAGTTAAAGATTCAAATCACTGGTGATTGGCTAAGCCATTGAACGGATGAGCTTTAGCTAAAATGCGATCAGAAAATTAATGCTGTTGTAATGCAATTGAAACATTGCGGACTAAGCGAAATGACTGGTAACCGTCGTTACTATGGAGGTTGACGTTTTCGATGCCTTGGCCGAACCAAAATCTGCATTTGATCTGCGCGAAATTACGCGGTAGCGGTCAAAATTACGTTCCCAAAATGACACAACCCGCTGCGGGAATATCACCGCAGCGGGTTGCCGGTACGCTGTTGGGATTGGCTTGAGGCGGTCACTCTATGTGAATGGCCTCTGCAAATCTCCAGATAGCGGAGTTCGCCAGGTCTTTAGAGCTGAACGCCCTAAGCCTCAGCCACCTCACGTTTATTACTACTACCATCAGAACTTTGCATATGTATGGATCGCCCTCCTTTCCCGTGTAAGCAAAGAATAATGGGCTGATTACCAGAAAGTCAACGTGGAATCGGACGATCGAGCCATCGGGTCATCGGGTGATCAACAGCGAAAGACTGGGGAGAAGAAGCGTTTCAAGTTTCGGGTTTCGAGTCTCGGCTAAGCCAGTCCAAGCAGAAATGTAGGGGTCGGGCTGTGCCGAAACCCGCTGAAACCTGAAACTCGAAACGCTTTTCGGCTTCGAGTGCCGGTTGCCTGTTTTCCCCTTGCAACTTCCCTGCTCGACAAGGCGTAATAGCCACAGGTCCAATCACGTCAATCTTCTAATGACATTTCAGAACACAAGCCAAGGCGCCGCTATTGAGGTGCAGGGACTCGCGCGCGTTTACCGGATGGGCGAGTCGGAAATTCGCGCCGTAAACGACGTTAGCTTCTCCATCGAAGCAGGCGAATTTGTCGCTCTGCTGGGAACGTCGGGCTCAGGTAAGTCTTCCCTGCTGAATTTGATCGCGGGGCTCGACACCCCGACTGCGGGTTCAGTCACCGTCGCGGGACGCGATCTTGCGCGCATGTCGCGCGAGGAGCTGGCGCAATACCGCCGGAGCACGGTCGGAATGGTCTTTCAGGCATTCAATCTTGTTCCTGCGATGACTGTTCTCGAAAACGTGGAGCTTCCCATGCGCTTCGCCGAGGTTCCGCGGGAGCATCGCATGGATCGAGCGCGCGCAGCGTTGGAGCGCGTCGGCCTCGGACATCGGCTCAATCATCGTCCCTCGGAACTTTCCGGCGGAGAACAACAGCGGGCGTCGCTAGCTCGGGCGCTGGTGAATCACCCATCCTTGCTGCTCGCTGACGAGCCGACGGGAAATCTGGACAGCCGCACCGGAAGCGAGATCATGGACCTGATCCATACAATCAACAAAGAAGGAACGACCGTGCTAATGGTGACGCATGAGCGTCCGCTTGCCGAACGTTATGCTTCCCGCTTCATGTTTTTGCGTGACGGCAAGCTGGTGGAAGATCCGGCGGAGGTGACGGCATGAAGGCCGGAGACCTGGTAGAACTCGCGGGACGCAATCTGCGCGAATCCGTCCTGCGCAATTCGCTGACAACGGTCGGAATCTCCGTGGGAGTTGCCTCGCTGGTGGCCATGCTCTCGCTCGGAATTGGGCTGCAGCACCTGGCGTCATCGCGGCTGGCCAAGTCGGGACTGTTCGACAGCATCTATGTGACCTCCGGCCGGCGGATGCAAGGTCCTAATGGACGACGAGAAAACCGCAAAACGCCGCCTCCGCCGCTGGATGAAGCTGCGCGTCAGAAAATGGCGACGTTCGCAGGCGTTGCCGAGGTTTATCCAGACGTTCGCTTTCCCGCCGAACTCAAGCTGCCCTCCGCCAGCCCCGCGGATTCTCCAGCCAAGCCTTCAGCCGCAGCTTCGACTGCTGGATCGTCTGCACAGTCCGGTGAAGGTCAGCGATCTCGCGAGTACCAACTCATTAGTGGGCTACCGATGTCAGCACGTCAGCTCGAGAGCTTCGACAACATGAAAGGCAAGTACTTCTCGTCGCCGGATGCGGCGGAGATCATCTTGCAAAGCGATGAAGCCAAGACGCTCGCGGACAAACCCGATGATCTGTTGGGAAAAGAGATCGTGCTGCGATATGCATCGCGGCATTTGCTCAACGACGAGGGAAATTCATCAGCAGCATCGGAGTACGGAGCTGCCAGCGAGCTGAGTGTGTATGCGGTATCGCCGAAGGAAGCGACGTTGAAGGTTGTCGGGCTGGTGGAGTCGAAAGCCGACGCGGGAATTCGCGGCGCCGCAAGCGCAGGCGCGTACGTTCCTATCAATTTGGCCCTCAAACTTGAGCCAATGCAAATGACTCAGGTTCGTCTTGCCGGCGAACGCGATCCACTGGCTAACAACTACTCGGCTCTTATCGTGCGCGCGACTCGCTCGAGCCAGGTGGAAGGAATCGAAAATCAGATTAAGCAGCTTGGCTACAACACGTTTTCACTGCTCGATGCTACGCGCAACCTGCGGAGATTCTTTGCTATTCTCGATCTGTTCCTCGGCATCTTCGGCAGCCTCGCGTTGGCCGTGGCGTCGCTGGGAATCATCAACACGCTGGTGATGTCGATTCTCGAACGTCGTCGCGAAATCGGGATCATGAAGGCGATTGGCGCCAGCGACGGTGACGTGCAGAAGCTCTTCTTCGCCGAAGCCGGAGCCATGGGGATCTTCGGCGGTGCGGTCGGCGTCATGCTGGGCTGGATCATCGGCCGAGTCATCAACTTCGGAACCCGCGTGTACATGCAGCGTCAGCAGCAGTTCACTCCTGACGATGTGTGGCTCGTGCCGCTATGGCTCGTACTCGGCGCAATAGGATTCTCAGTCATCGTTAGCCTGCTCGCGGGACTCTACCCTGCAGCGCGTGCCGCGAGACTCGATCCGGTGCAGGCGCTTCGTTACGATTGAACCTTCTCTCCTTGTCATTCCGAGCGGAGCGTCCGTGCTTTTCGGACGCGAAGAGAGGAATCCCTACTGCCGCTATGGAGGTGGAGTTCTGCTAACAGTCGGAATGGAAGCTGGTAGGGATTCCTCACTTCGTTCGGAATGACAAAACCAGGTCCCCCAACTCGTTCGGAATGACAAAACCGGTCTTCATCTGCGAAACTCAATCATGAATCCCCAATCCATCGTCATCCTCGACTTTGGCTCGCAGTACACGCAGCTCATTGCGCGACGCATCCGCGAGCAGCGCGTGTTTTCCGTAGTCCTCCCCTGCACTGCGCCCCTGGATGAAATCAAGAGCTACTCGCCTGCGGGGATCATTCTCTCGGGTGGGCCGTGCTCTGTTTATGACGATGACGCTCCTCCAGTCGACGAACGCGTGCTGCAGCTCGGCGTTCCTGTTCTGGGAATTTGTTATGGACTGCATTTCATCACGCACAAGCTTGGAGGCAAAGTAGTCCCAGGCCCGAAGCGGGAGTACGGACACGCTCAAGTCGAAGTTCTGGATTCGTCCTCTTCCCTGTTTCGCAATCTTCCCTCGTCTCTTTCAGTCTGGATGTCGCACGGCGACGAGGCGCGCGAGCTGCCCAGCGGCTTCCGCGTCGTGGCGAGGTCGTCGAGCGCGCTCGCCGCCATGGAAAATCCCGAACGCAAGACCTGGGCCGTGCAGTTCCATCCTGAAGTCCATCACACCAAATTGGGAACAGACCTGCTGCGCAACTTCGTCTTCGAGATCTGCGGCGCAGAGCCAAACTGGACGCCTCAACGATTCATCGACGAGACCGTCGCCACGATCAGGAACACCGTGGGCGAGGGGCACGCAATCTGCGCTCTTTCAGGTGGCGTGGACTCTTCCGTTGCCGCTGTGCTCGTCCATCGTGCAATTGGTGATCGGCTTACGTGCGTCTTCGTAAATAACGGTGTGCTGCGGAAAGACGAATTCACCAAAGTACAGAAGAACCTCCGTGATCGCCTTGGCCTCAATCTAGTGGCGGTCGATGCCGGAGAGCGATTCCTCTCAAAGCTGAGCGGAGTCACGGATCCCGAAAAGAAACGCAAGATCATCGGCAACGAGTTCATCGCGGTCTTCGATGACGAGGCTGAGAAACTCATCCGCCTTCACCAACAGGAGAAGAGCTCAAATGGCAGAGGAGCCTCCAAAGCTGAGTTCCTGGTGCAAGGGACGCTGTATCCGGACGTAATCGAATCGCGCTCGGTGCGCGGGCCGTCGCAGACCATCAAAACCCATCACAACGTGGGCGGCCTGCCGGAACAGATGAACCTGAAGCTGATCGAGCCGCTAAAGGATTTGTTCAAAGACGAAGTCCGCCGCATCGGACGCGACCTTGGAATGCCGGAGGAAATTCTGCAGCGCCAGCCGTTTCCCGGTCCGGGACTCGCGGTTCGAATCCTCGGCGAGGTCACGCCAGAGCGCGTAAAGCTGCTTCAGGAAGCTGATGACATTGTTGTCTCAGAAATCAAGGCTGCTGGTTTGTACAGCCAGATCTGGCAATCGTTTGCGGTGCTGCTGCCAGTAATGTCGGTTGGCGTGATGGGAGACTATCGCACTTACGCATACACCTGCGCGGTTCGCGCAGTTCACTCCGAAGACGGCATGACCGCCGATTGGGTGCCATTGCCTTACGAAGTGCTCCGAACGATCTCCAGCAGAATCGTGAACGAGGTTCGCGGAATTAATCGTGTCGTCTACGACATCACCTCCAAGCCGCCGGGCACGATCGAATGGGAGTAGCCTTTGCTACTATTGCGGCACGGATGTCATCCACTGGAGAAAACGTAATCCGCATTGAAGCGGAGGCCCTCACCGCGCTAGCCAGCAGGCTTGCTGGGCCGATGAAGCGCGATTTCAACAAGGCCGTCGATCTCCTCTATCGCTGCTCGGCTCGAGTTGTCGTTACCGGAATGGGAAAGAGCGGCATCATTGCGCAGAAGATCGCTGCAACTCTGAGTTCGACTGGGACGCCGTCGCTGTTCATGCATCCGGCGGAGGCCCTGCACGGCGACCTTGGCATGGTCGCTAGCGGGGATGTGGTCATCGCGCTTTCTTCCAGCGGTGAAACCGAAGAGCTTCTCAAACTATTGGCAAAGATAAAACGAGTGGGCGATGCGCTGATTTCCTTCACCTGCGATGTGAAATCCACACTCGCCCAAGCTTCCGACGTTGCACTCGACTGCTCGGTTCCTCGCGAAGGATGTAATCTCGGCCTCGCACCGACGGCGAGCACTACAGCGATGCTGGCTTTGGGCGATGCGATCGCCGTTGCTCTCTCGGAAAAGCGAGGATTCAAGGAAGAAGACTTCGCCGAGCTGCATCCTGGCGGCAAGCTTGGCAAAAAGCTCATGCGTGTCTCAGAGTTCATGCACTCGGGAGATGCCCTTCCCCGAGTGTCCCCCGATACAGCGATGCACGACGTGATCTATGAAATGTCACGCAAGAAGCTTGGCATGACCACCGTCGCCCAAAACGGGAGGCTCCTCGGTGTGATTAGCGACGGCGATCTTCGACGATTGCTGGAGCGTCGCGGCAAAGATGCGATGGATTTAAAAGCAGCCGAGTGCATGACGCACACGCCTGTCACCGTGAGTCCCTCCACATTCGCGATGACTGCGCTGAATTTGATGGAACAACGAAAGATTACATCCCTGGTTGTTGTTGAAGACGACTCGCGACTGCTAGGTGTCGTGCACCTGCATGACCTTTGGGGAACGGAATCGATCTAGCTCGGAACTGCGAACACGAAGTTCACGAAGCCTGAAAACTGACGCCACAACCAACTTCTTGTCCTTCCTCCTTTCCGTCTGTGACCTTCGTGTTCGCCGTCCCCAGCTCGTCGCTTCGCTACAATAGAACTCTTACCAATGCATCGCTGGTCACAACTATTTATTCCCACTTTGCGCGAGGCACCTGCTGACGCGGAGGTCGCCAGCCATAAATTTCTGGTTCGCGCTGGATACGTTCGGCAACTCGCCGCCGGCATCTATTCCTATCTTTTTCTCGGGCAGCGTTCGATCAACAAGATCATCAAGATCGTCCGCGAGGAGATGGACAAGATCGGGCAGGAGTTCTTACTCCCGGCGTTGAATCCACGCGAACTGTGGGAAGCCAGTGGACGCTGGTCCGTGATGGGCGACAACATGTTTCGCCTGAAGGACCGCAACGGACGCGACCTGTGCCTGGCCATGACGCACGAGGAAGTCATGACCGAGATCGCGCGCAAGGAGCTGCGCAGCTACAAGCAGCTTCCTCAGATCTGGTACCAGATTCAGACCAAGTTTCGCGACGAGCCTCGTCCCAAGTCGGGATTGCTTCGGGTTCGGCAGTTCATCATGAAGGACTCCTACTCCTTCGATATCGATGCCGCTGGACTTGATGTTTCCTATCGCAAGCATTACGACGCATACACAGCAAGCTTTACTCGCTGCGGACTGAAGTTCGTAGTTGTGGAAGCGCACTCGGGAGCAATGGGTGGCTCGCAGTCGCATGAGTTCATGGTGTACACCGACGCCGGTGAGGACATGGTCGCGAGCTGCCCGAAATGCGGGTATGCGGCCAATCTCGAAAAGGCTACATCTCGCCTGGAGCATGTAGAGGATCTCAAAGCGGCCGGGAATGGCTCTCCCGAATTGGTTCATACGCCCGGCAAGAAGACCATTGAAGAGGTTGCGCAGTATCTTGGCGTCTCCCCCAAGCAGAAGATCAAAACTTTGGCTCTCATGGCTGTTTATGAAAATAGCGGCAAGAAGAGCGAGCGACCTGTAGCCGTATTTGTGCGGGGCGATCACTTGTTGAACGAGGCGAAACTTTTGTCGACGCTCGGCGCACAGGAAGTCCGTCCAATGCACGCTGAAGAAATCGAGACCAACTTTAAATCCCCAGCAGGATATTTGGGGCCGATCGGCATCGATGGCTTGCACGTGGTCGTCGATAAAGCACTGGAAGGACGCAAGAATCTTGTCGCTGGCGCGAATAAAGAGGATTACCACCTGCGCAACGTCACGCCTGGGCGCGATTTCCCCGTTAAACAGTATGCGGACATACGTAATGTCGAACCGGGTGAAGGCTGCCCCAATTGCGGAACAGCGATGGTGGTCGCGAAGGCGGTCGAGATCGGGCACATCTTCAAGCTAGGTTACAAATACTCGGAGTCGATGGGCGCGCGCGTGCTTGACCAGTCGGGCAAGGAAGTTGCGCCGATCATGGGTAGCTACGGCATCGGTATGGAGCGCATTCTTACCTCGGCCGTTGAACAGAACAACGACAACGATGGCTTCTGGCTGCCACGCGCGATCGCTCCGTTCGACGTTGTCGTCACCTCAACGAATGTTGCTGATGCAGCAATTCGCAGTGCCGGCGAGGAGCTAGCCGCGAAGCTCAGCTCGGCTGGATTCGACGTGCTGCTCGATGATCGCGAAGATCGCGCCGGTGTCAAATTCAAAGATGCTGACCTAGTGGGAATCCCTTACCGCATCAATGTTGGCAAGAAGGTTACCGAAGGTAAGGTTGAGCTCGTCCAACGCTCGACACGAAAATCTCTCGATGCTACGATGGCCGAAATTACTGACAAATTGCTCGAAATCGCGCAGTAATTGTGGCCTCCAGCCATGCAGAGACTGAAAGCACTGTTTGGGATTTTCCTCGTCGTAGCCTTTTTCTACCTGGCTTGGAAAATACTCCCACCCTACATTCAGGAGTATCAGTTCCAGCAGGAAATTCAGAGCATTGCTCGTAACAGCGAGTACGCTGCTGTGGATGAAAATGGCATTCGTAAGCAGGTGGCGCAGAAAATCTCTGATTTCGGTATTCCTGTGAATCCTGAAAGCGTGGTGATTAATAAGGCTAGCTTCGACGTCAGTATCGGTGTTAACTACACGGTACACATCGACTCGGTGCTTCACCCCTTCGACCTGCAGTTTCATCCTTCAACAAAGAACGGTGATCCTGCTCCCGCTGTCCCGGCGAATCGAACGGGCCAATAGGCGCGGGCATTTTTGGGTCTGCTGTGCCACGACCGTGTATTCCTTGACACTTCCGCGCTCTGCTATGTCTCCTAAGTTTCTGAAATTTCAACTCCAAGCGACTGGCAAGGTGTGTGCCCTGATATGTACCGAACGCGGCATGGATAGCGCGCCAACTTTCGTCTAATCTATTAGGTAGCAGTCAATAAATTGGCAATCAAATTAAAAATTCCTCGCGGCCATGGGATCCACAAAAGACTTTCCCATCCTGCCGTTAAGGCCTCTGTTGCCGGATTCATCATCGTATGCATGGTCCTGTTCGGGATCTTTGCGTATTACTACGTCAAGTACCAGAGGATCGTCGACAAGCGCCTGAATGGGCCAATTTTCGCTAACTCTGCCAAGATCTACGCTGCTCCGGAGACGGTAAAGATCGGCGAGAATCTCACTGCAGACAAGATCGCAGACGAGCTGCGGCGCGCGGGATACACCGAAGCGAGCGATCGCAATGCGTCCCGAATTGGAACGTACAAAGAAGGTGGCTCCTACATCGAGGTACGCCCAGGGCCGGAGTCTTATCACACCCCTGAAGCCGCGATTATTCACTTCACCGGGGGGAAGATCGATCACATAAATCAAAAAAGCGGCACGGATCTCGACGCGTACGAGCTTGAGCCCGAGTTGGTCACCGGTCTGTTTGATCGGGAGAACCGCTCTAAGCGACGACTAATCACCTATGACGATATGCCGCAAGTGCTGGTGAACGCGATCCTTTCTATCGAAGACCGCAGATTTTTCCAGCATAGCGGCGTGAACTACTACCGCCTTGCTGAAGCCGTTCTCATCGATCTGCGCGGCGGCCACAGACAGGGCGGATCGACGCTCACCATGCAGCTCGCGCGCGGATTCTTTCTTACTCCACAGCAGACGATCAAGCGCAAGCTCGAGGAAATGCTGATCGCCATCGAGCTCGAGCAACGGCTTTCGAAGAAGCAAATTCTCGAGCTGTATGTAAACCAGGTCGACATGGGCCAGCGTGGCTCGTTCACCATCAAGGGATTCGGCGAGGCTTCGCAGGCCTATTTCGGGAAAGATATTGGAGACCTGAATCTTCCCGAAGCGGCACTCCTGGCAGGAATTGTCAACGGCCCGACTTATTTCTCTCCTTATCGTCATCCTGATCGCGCCATGGAGCGTCGCAATCTCGTACTGCAGGCAATGGTCGAAAACAACGTGATCTCGCAGGCACAGGCTGACCAGGCCAAGGCAACTCCCTTAAAGCTTGCTCCGCCGAACGTTGAAGCCAGTGACGCACCGTACTTTGTCGATATGGTGCGCGAATCCCTGCTCTCCCAATATCGGGATACTGACCTGAACGACAACGGCTATCGTATCTACACCAGTCTCGATCTAGATCTGCAGAAGGCTGCTGCGAGTGCCATCGACATGGGCATGAAACAGGTCGATGACTTGGTGAAGAAGCAGCGCACGAAAAAGGTCCGCGAAGGCAAAGGCAAGAACGCGAAGACGGTTACGACTGTGAAGCCTGGGCCCGAGGCCCAGGTAGCGCTCGTCTGCATTGATCCGCATACAGGCGCAGTCCTCGCGCTCTCAGGCGGACGCAACTACGGCTTCAGCCAGTTGAATCACGCTACGGCGAGCCGTCCGACGGGATCGATCTTTAAACCCTTCGTCTTTGCAACGGCGATCAGCACTGGACTCACGGGCTCGCAGCCGGTGTTTACGCCGGCAAGCATCATCGACGATGCTCCGACCGTTTTCCAATACGAGGACAAGGTTTACACCCCAAAGAATTTCGAAGACGAATATTTCGGTCCAGTGAGTGCCAGCTTCGCCTTGGCGCACTCGCTGAACAACGCAACCATCAAAGTCGCAGAAGCGGTGGGGTACGACAAGGTCGTGGCCCTCGCGCGCGCGGCTGGAATCAAGTCGGTGCGTGCCACTCCCGCCATGGCCATTGGTTCCTACGATGCCACACCCATGGAGATGGCAGGCGCATACACCATCTTCGCTAACAGCGGAACACGCATCTCGCCGATTTTCGTCACCTCGATTCGCGACGCGAAAGGCGACGTGATCCAGGATTTCACTACCGATACGCGGCAAGTCCTAGACCCTCGCGTGGCCTACGTGGTGACGAAGATGATGGAAGGGGTCCTAAACTACGGCACAGCAGCAGGAGTACGCAGCCGCGAGGGTTTTACCGCCCCGGCAGCAGGTAAGACCGGCACTTCTCACGACGCATGGTTCGCCGGATACACCACCAATCTACTGACAATCGTATGGGTTGGCTTTGACGACTACAGCGATATGTGCCCAAGAGGCCAGGTGTGCCTTGAGGGCTCGAAGACCGCTGCCCCTATCTGGGCAGAGTTCATGAAACGGGCGATTGCCCTTCCGCAATATAAGGATGGAGTAAAGCCATTCACGCCTCCACCGGGCGTCGTCGAAGTAAGTCTCGATAAGGTAACGAATTACTTGGCAACTCCAGTCTGTCCCAACGACTATCAGGCGGCCTTCATAGCTGGTACCGAGCCAAGCCAGACTTGCGAGATGACCGCCGGCGATCAGCGTAACTTCTTCCAAAAGCTGTTTGGAGTGGGGCCTAAGCCTCCAACACCGCCTCCGGTGTCTAATCCCGGACAGCAGGCTCAGAGCCCTCCACCCGGTCAGACGGTCCAACCCGGACAGCCGGGGCAGCCCGCGCAAGCCGCCAGTGCCGAGGACGACAAGAAGAAAAAGGGCTTTTTTGGCAAGCTATTTGGGGCCATTAAGGGAGATAATAAGGACCAAAATTCGCCGCAGAGTTCTCAACCACCGCCTGCGCCAAGGTAGAACCCGCGACCATCGACCTGGGGAGGTCATCGTGATGTATCGTTCCTGGTTCGCGCTTCTCTTCACTCTCACCGCTGTTTCTTTGTTCGCCCAAACTGAAATCCCCTTGGTGAATGACAGCTCGCAAACCATGACCACGCCGGCGCAACTGCGCCGGATCGAGCCACCGTCGCCAACTGCAAGTGTGAAAGATCTCGAGGACCGTGGCGACATTCTCCGCGCTGAAAAATATTACGCAGACGCGATCGACTACTACGAAGCCGCGATCCACAAAAGCTCTACCCCCGCGCAGCTCTATAACAAGGAAGGAATCGCTGAGTTGCAGATGCTGCACTTTAACGAAGCCAAGCATCTGTTCGAGCGGGCCATGAAGAGTAATCGCGAATTTCCTGAGGCGACGAACAATCTCGGCGTTGTTTACTACAACATGCGCAGTTATGGTAAAGCGGTGAAGTACTACCGGCGGGCCATCGGGATGAACGACGATTCCGCCAGCTTCCACAGCAATCTCGGCACGGCTTACTTCGCGCAGCACAAGTACGAGAAAGCCAGCCAGGAGTACGCGACCGCGCTGTCGCTCGATCCCGAGATCTTCGAACGCCACTCGCAGTCAGGCATAACGGCGCAGATGTCCTCTCCGGAAGAACGCGCCCGTTACTCCTATGTGATTGCGAAGATGTTTGCGACTCGCGGCGATGTCGATCGCTGTCTTCTCTACCTGAAGAAAGCAATGGAAGAAGGCTATAAAGTAGCCGAAGGGTTTGAGAAAGATCGCGAGTTCGCCAGCTACAGAAAAGACCCACGCTTTTTGAGCTTATTGAACCACGCGCCACTACCGCTGCCGAATTAAGACTGTAGACGATGGGTAATCGCGGTACGCAGATGGGATCTGTGTGTGAACTACCTTGCAATTTTGTTGCAAGTTCTTCCGTCCCCACTTTTTATCGGTGCTCGCGAGCCAAACCGCCGATTGTTTCCGCTTAAATAGGTAGGCACAAAATGGCTGGGAGAGTGGTATATGAGAACTCATCGGCGTTGGTTGCTCTTCTTAGCCGTGAGCATTTGCAGTCTGGCTCAGGCTGACACGATCTACACCTATACGGGAACTCCGTTCACTTTTGCCGAGCCAGCAAGCGGATTAACCACGTCAGATTTCATTTCGTTGACGATGGTGTTTGCAAATCCTATCGCTCCCAATACGGGAATCGTGGGCGACCTCGCGTCCAACACTCCAACATCTCTGGTCTCTGTGACGCCCAACGCATTTTCCGCGACTGATGGCCTAAATACTCTTGACAACAATAGTCCCCAAGTATCTGACGATTTCTTCATCGCCACCGATAGCTCGGGCAATATCGGTGCCTGGAATATTCTCGTCTCACAGCAACAAGTCCGATCTGGTGTGTCGGGTCACTTTGACCTGGGGACCGACAATTTCATCGTTGTGGCCAGTCCTGGGCTCCAGCGTATCGATCATTCCTGCTTTGAAAGGGCAGGTCTGAGCGATTGCTTTGATACTGCCGCCACCACGAATGGCGGTCCCCTGGGGAGCTGGACCGTAACCACTACTACGTCTTCCGTGCCTGAACCGAGCAGCGTTGCACTGTTTCCTTCCGGACTTGCAACGGTTCTCAGCCTCAATCAGATTAGGAAAAGGCGCTACACCGGTTAACGAAAGTTACAGGTAGCCCGAACCTGCCCGAGGTGCCAACGCTTCGTTCATTTCTTCTTCAGCGCCTCCAACTCTTCCAGCGTGCGCGGCCAATCG
>CAYNPS010000017.1:36310-45271 GCA_964399125.1 uncultured Terriglobales bacterium | reverse complement strand
CACTAACGACTTCACTCCTTACGCCTGAATACCGCAAAGAAATGATTCGGGTTTACGCGAAACGAGCGGTGATTAAGGCCAGCCGGGCTTAGAGTGCTTTGTTGTTCCGAGGGGAAGGCAAAGAGAGAACACGAAGGTCACGAAGGCAAGACAAGTTCACTCTTCGCGGCGTTTATCTGTGGCGTCAATCGCCGTGAGTTGCGGGCACGCCTTGTACGGAAGTGGCCTTCCTCGCCGATTCCGCCTTCCGCCGTGCTCCCGAAAACGCTCGCTGACCGCGGCGCAGTAAGCTGTTGATCCTCGCATGAAGACCAAAAACATCGTCACGCTCATCGTCGCCAGAGAGAATCCGTCATCGGTGGCGCACTCCACGCGCACTGCCGTAGCGGCGGTGGTTTCGCTGTTAGTGGCGCGCCTGCTGCGTATGCCCGAGGCCTATTGGGCTTCGATCACTGCGCTTATCGTGATGCAATCGACCTTCGGCGCGGCGCTCTCGATATCTGTGCAGCGGTTCGCCGGGACCGCCGTGGGCGCGGTGTTAGGAGCAGCCGCGGCAACTTACTTTCATGGGAATGTCATTGTGTACGGCGCGTCCTGGTGTTCCTTATCGGACTGCTATGCGCCGCTCTGCATATAGAACGGACCGCATATCGATATGCGACTATCACGCTCGCCATCATCATGCTGATCTCGCACGCACAAGGCCCATGGACGGCCGCTGCTCACCGCTTCGTCGAGGTCTCGCTCGGCATCGTGGTAGCGCTGGCGATAACCGCCGTATGGCCAGAGCGGCACACAATCACGAAAACCGTCAGCACGAAGCAAGTTGAAGAAAATGCCACAACCTGACGAAGACTTTCGCCGACCAGAATTAGAACCATGATCGCGAACAGGGTACGCAACGGTCCAACTGGACTGGGAGCAACAGGATTTCTTGAGTCACCCAATACCGCAGAATCGAAGTTTGAGACTACATTTGCTTTCTAGGAGACCACCATGTGCGTTCCCACGAGAAAGGGAATAGTCGCGAGTCTTGTTCTCGTTTGTGTTGCATCTGTTTGTCAGCGTGCCGCAGCGCAGCAGATGCCGTCTGACTACCAGCAAGTCCTGCAGACACTTGACCGCAAGGGCGATTTCAAGAGCAACGTTCTGAAGGTGAATATTCCGCGCAGCGATCTGAAAGTCACCGTGCAGGGCGTTTCTACTCCCACGCCATTCGGATTCGGCGGCTGGCTGGCTTTTACCAAAGGCACCGGCGGCACAGAAGTCATGATGGGCGATCTTGTCCTCCTGCAGGAGGAAGTGAATCCAGTGATGTCAGCGCTGCTTGACCGCGACATCGATGTAACCGCACTGCATAATCACTTTTTCTGGGAAGAGCCTGGACTCTTCTATATGCATGTTCATGCCATGGGGCGAGCCGCGGACCTGGCCCAACGCGTGAAGCCGGCACTGGATCTGATCGGCCACGTCAACGCAGCGCCGTCCACACCGAGTTCCGCAACGGGAACTCCAATTGATTTCGAGAAGATCGCAAAAACGGTTGGTCATCCCGGCGAGCAAACCGGCAATGTGTACAAGATCACGGTTGGCCGCGACGATCTGGCGATGAAAGATCACGGCGCAGCGATCAACGCGCGCATGGGGTTAAATACCTGGGCGGCATTCGTCGGCACCGAAGAGAACGCCGCCATCGCCGGCGACGTAGCCATGCTCGAAACCGAACTCACGCCCGTCCTCAAGACGCTGCGCAAGAACGGGATCGACGTGGTCGCGATCCATCACCACATGACGGAAGAACGTCCGCTGGTGATCTTCCTGCATTATTGGGGGCAAGGCCCAGCAGAAAAGTTGGCATCATCATTCAAAGAGACACTCGACCAGCTCGGCGCAGGCGCGCGATCCCATTCAGCATCGCATTAGAAAAAGGGGCGAGGAACAGCTTAATTTCTTTGCTGCATCTTTCAGGCACTGACTCTAAACACGAAAGCCTCCGGGCCTGAAGAACCCGGAGGCTCAGACTTTCGCTACCCGCTTAGAAGTGGAATCCCACCTGTGCCGTAAGCGCGCGAGGCGTTACGTAGTGAGTTCCGCTAAAAGTTGAGAGGAAGTTGTACAAAGCGTTTTTGTTCGTGACGTTGATGGCAGTGAGTTGCAGACTCCATTTATATCGATCGCCGCGAAACAGATTGTCGTCGCCCACTGAGACATCGAAGAGATGCCGTGGAGCGATGCGTGGCGGGTTTTTGTCGTCGTTCTCGGTGCCCGGCGCTGGAATACTGACCAGCGTGGATGTGAACTGATTGGGCGCGCAGGCGGTCAGCGGAACTGCCAGTGTCGCCCGCACTCCGTTGCAGGCAAAACCAGCCTGAAACTGTTCATCCGCGCTGAATCCAGCGAGAGGGATGCTGGTGTCTCCTGGCGCGGCGAATGGGACGTGGCCGGCGACCAGTCCTGAGTCATAACGCCAATTGAAACCAAGCCAGGGACCGGTTTTCCCGATTTGGTATTGCAAGTGTGTAGTCTGGTTGAATTTCTCATCATGATCGATGCGGAATACCGCAGTCGGCGCCGGTACGGCTCCGGCTCCGCTCACCTGCGGGAAGAAGAAGCGCGCAGCCACGCTGGACATTACTACCAGCGCCGAGAAGCCGTGATAGTTGGGCACGCTTATGCGTCCTGCGTAGCCAGGGATCTTCGATCTTTGCCATCCGATCGGAAAAGTGAGAGGCGTGTCGCCCAAAACGCTGAAGTCGTAGGCATTATGGGTATATTTGGTGATCCATTCGCCGGAAACGACGAGGTATCTGCCAAACGCCTGCTCCAAACCGGCATGAAATTCGTTGCGCCATCCCACCCGTAGCGGCGTTAGATCCAAAGAGGAGCAGCCCAACAGCGGACTCAGAACGACGTTGGCGCAACCAACGCTGGAGACGATGAGATTCTCGTTAAACGGACTCTCCATGGTTCGCGCATAGGAAGCACGGAGGATAGTGTTGGTCTTCTTTATGTTGTAGGCCAGACCCAGGCGGGGCTCCGCCTCTTTGTGTGTCGTGAGCCCGTTATAGAAATCGCCGCGAAGGCCCAGGTTTATCTGCCAATTTCCCTTGGTGATCGCATCCTGCGCATAAAGCGCGAGTTCCTTGACGTCGGTGTGGCCTTTGAACGTGAACGGCTGTCCCCCCGCAGTCAGATCAAATGCAGGCAAGACAGCGCAGGGGTCAGGAGCAGGATTGCCATTCGGACAGCCGAAGTCATTGGCCAGGTAATTGGGATCGACGATGCCCAGGGTGTCGTTCTCATTAAGGAACGTGTGCATGTAGGTACCGCCGATCTTAATGTTGTTAACGCCTTTGGTGTAATTCAGGTCGGTGCGAAGGCCCGCGTTGGTAAGGCTGCGATCTTGCCCAATGCTAACCTGCCCAATTTGATTTGCAGGATCGAAGCTTGAATTCACAATCAGATCGCTGAAAGCGTTTTTGCTTGGATAATAATTGAACTGGTCGCGGCGGACAAAAGCTCCAACAGTCCAGACTGCGTTCGAGCTGAGCAAGTGCGTCCATGACGGAGCGATATTGAAGGTCTTGATTTGTGCCCGTTGATCGGCTGGTCCGAGCGGGCCTCCCGTGATCGGATCAACATCGTTGAAGTGGAATTGGCCGTCGAAGGAATTGGGCGTCTGGAACCAGGAGCGGGTAAAACCTAAATTCAACTGCATTGAGTCTTTATTGGACAACTTGAAATCGACGCGATCAAAAAGGTTCTCCTCGTTGCCCTTGTCATGAAACACAGCGAACTCGGGAGGATCTAAGAATCGACCGGAATTCAGACCGCTTACCGAAATATAGTTGCCCACTTTAGCGCCGCCATATGCCAGATCGAAGCCGGCGTTCGTTGTTCCAAACGTTCCATACGAAGCAAAGACGCTGCCGTGCGGCTCTTTATTACCGAGTCCAGAACGGGTTGTTACCTGGATCACGACACTTGTCTTATCGCCAAACTCTGCCGGTGGAGCGCCGGAGATGACCTCCAGCGATTGGATGGAGTCGAGAGGAATTTGATTGGAGAACACCTTACTTTGCTGATCGGTAATGGGCTGTCCATCTACGGCGAATGAATTCTCCGCGTGATCGCCAATTCCATGGAAAAGACCGTTGGAATCGGCGGAGATGCCCGGCGATGACAGAGTAACCAACGAACTCACCGACGAGGAAGCGCTCTCCAGCGGAAGTTTGTCGATGATGTTTTTGTCTATGTCGGTATGGAAGGTCGGGTCGTTCTCGAGGAGATCGGCAGCATTGCTCTCCACGGTTACAGTCTGCACCGCAGTTCCCAACTGCAAAGTTACCTTCAGGTTGACGGGAACGGGCGAGCGCAGATCGACATCCTGCACATAAGGCGAAAAGCCTGTGTGCGTCACCGTCATGTGGTAGGGGTTAAAGGGAATGTTGTCGATGGTGAACGCCCCGGAGCTATCGGTGGTTACGGTGCGATCAAATTGGCTAACGGGGTTATGAATTTCCACGATCGCGCCTGGAACAACGGCGCCCGTGGGATCGAGTACCGTGCCTGACACTGAGGTGTAACTTCTCGACTGCGCATTCGCTATCGGAGCAAAAGAAAATACTCCAGCACAGAGCACCGCAACGGCAATCCACAACGATAATGACCGGATTTTGAATGTATGCAATGTCGCTTGAAAGCTAGGACGCATCTTTTCCTTCCTCTTTGATTTCTTGTCGCCAATAAAGAACGCCGAGCACTCACTGCTGTGAGGAATCGCTCGTTAACGACGGACAATTTTAGATTTGCATGAACGGCTAAATCAGGCGGATGGAAGGAGACTCGGAGGTGGACGAATGCACAGCGTGAGCAGAGACTGCGAGTCGGGAAAGAGCGGCGCAACGATTGCCAGTAATTCCAGACAATGGACTAGTGCACCAGAGAGACTGATCACTTGAGCGGGTCGAGCAACGGAATGAGCAGCGATGCAAATCGAGCAGTTTTGCTCCGTTGTACCCGGACTGGAGTGATGGTGGAAAGATTCGGCAAAGATGCCAAAGGTAAACAGAAGAGTGCATAACCAGATCACGCAAGCTCTGGCTAGCTTGCTACGCGAACTCCTCTGAGACATACCCATGCGCATTACGTGATTCTTGGCCTGTATTAACCTAACAGGGCTTGTGAGCCCTCGAGTAAGTTTCGCGACTTCGTCCCAAGTCTTTGCTCTAGCCGGTAAAATGCAGTTGCACCAATTCAGAGATCCCGGAAGACAGTTAAGAATATCACCTGGATAGTAATCCGCCATGTCACATACGATTCAACAAAAAGAAAAGTTGCTCAAAAGGGTTCGACGCATCCGGGGTCAAGTGGAAGCAATCGAGCGAGCTCTGGACGGCGAGAAAGAATGTTCGGAGATTCTCCACGCTATTTCCGCTGCAAGGGGCGCTATCAGCAGCTTGATGTCTGAAGTTTTGGAAGATCACATCCGATGCCATGTTGGGACCAATGGCTCACGCAAGCAGGATGTAGAGGATGTACTCGAGGTCGTGCGTTCGTACTTGAAATAAACGCCAAGATTTTAGCTAGAGGGTATCCAACTGCATTTCGCCGGCGAACCACAGTACGACCATCGCAATCTGAGTTACCACATACAACACAGCGATCAGCGCAAGCAATGCATAAGCAATTCTTCGATACCATGGCTCCCGCTCTAACAGTCGGTGCAGACCGCCCACAATCGTCATACTGCACTCCGCGCGTGCTCTGCATTGTAGCTATCTAGCGATCGAGGGTGAACAGGTGACGTTTGGAGCTTGGGCTGATTTGGTGGGAGTATCGGACACGGTGGACGCTGTTGCATGACATTTTGGCCCTTTGAGCGGCTAATCTTGCGACTCCTCATCTGCGCATTCGTCTCCGTCGCAGAGGCTTTCGCGCAGTCATCCGAAAAAGAGCCCATTGCTATCGTCGAGGTTGGCGGCGTTGTCAGTCGAAGCATTACAGCGGGGCAGTCGAGTTTCGGTCCTACGGTTGCGGTCGAGGTTACGCCGATAGAAAGCCGCTTGGAACTCGAAGCCGGAGTCACGTCGCTTTTCCAGCGCCATTCGACAGAATGGAGCACCGATCTTCTCTTCAAAAAGCCTTGGCCAATTTCCAAGAACTTCGAGTTCATGCTTGGCGTCGGCCCGGAGTGGATCCACACGAATGCATTCGGGCTCAAGACGAACTCGGTTGCAGGTGAATTTGCCCCAGACCTCATGTTCTGGCCGACAAAACGGCATAGATTCGGCTGGTATCTAGAACCGAGCTACGAGTACAAGTTTGGGCCCGGACATGAACATTCGATGAGCATAGCGGCTGGGCTGCTAATCGGTATCCCATAAATTTCAAACTGATTAACTCTCCTTCCCATATGGTATATCCCCCCTAGGTATATACTGCGGCCAATAACGGGGGAACCACCGTGCCGAAAACAGTCACGCATGAGAGTGAAGTGGAGCAGCCGAAGGGTAGTCTCGAGTCGAGTCAGGCACACGGCCGCCAGGAGGATGATCACGAACACGCAATCAATCGTGCTGATCTCATTCGCATAGGATTCGTGGCTTTGTGCGCGATCTGCGTTGGGCTGCGGGTTCCTTACTTCCATGTAATTGGTGCGTTCGGAATTGCGTTTGGCGTTTATCCAATTGCGCGGGAGGCTCTGGAGGACATCCTCGAAAAGAAGATGACCATGGAGCTTTCCATGACCATCGCTCTCTGCGCTGCGCTGCTGATCGGTGAATTGTTTACAGCGCTCGTGATCACAGCGTTTGTGCTGGCCGCTGAAGTGCTGGAGGGACTTACCGTAGGGCGGGGCCGCACAGCAATTCGCGATTTACTCGATCTGCTGCCTCAAACCGCAAATCTTGCGAGTGCAGGCGAAATCATAGAAGTTCCTATTGCGAGCGTCGAGCCCGACGACTTGATTCTTGTTCGTCCCGGCAGCCGCATTCCTGTAGACGGCGCGGTAGAGAACGGTACCTCGTTTGTAGATGAATCGGCGATTACGGGTGAGCCCATGCCGGTAGAGAAATCAGACGGCCAGGCTGTTTTCGCAGGCACGATCAATCAAACCGGAGCGTTGTATGTCCGGGTAGAGAGGGTCGGTCGTGATACCAGCTTCGGAAAAATTATCGATGCTGTCGAAGAGGCCGAACGCTCCAAAGCTCCCATTCAGAGGACCGCCGACCGACTTGCCGGCTATCTGGTCTACTTCGCGTTGGGCTCCGCCGTCCTTACCTTCGCGATTACCCACAACGTTCGCTCTTCGATTTCAGTCGTAATCGTGGCAGGAGCATGTGGTATCGCTGCCGGCACGCCGCTTGCAATTCTGGGCGGAATTGGCCGAGCCGCAAAGGAAGGCGCAATTATCAAAGGTGGCCGGTACCTCGAAATGCTGGCCAATGTAGATACGGTGATGCTCGATAAGACGGGCACACTCACCTTCGGGCGCCCAGAAGTCATGGAGATCTACCCCGCTGATGGCGTTTCCAAACGCGAGTTGCTACGCACAGCGGCGATTGCGGAGCTTCGCTCTGAGCATCCGATCGGCCGCGCGATCGTGAGACGAGCATTGGAGCAGCGCATTGGCCTTACCGAACCAACCACCTTCTCCTACAAACCGGGGCTCGGAGTCCGCGCGGTGGTTGAAGGAAAGGAAGTTGGGGTGGGAAACGCCACAATGATGAGAGTTGGTGGCGTGCAGCAGAATGGGTTTGATCCTCTGCAAGGCACATCGGAGGTCTTTGTTTCCGCCGGAGATGCACTCATGGGATTGATCGCGATCAGCGATCAGGTCAGGCCGGAAGCGGAATCGGCAGTGCGAGAGATGAAAGCGATGAGAGTCGCTATTGTGCTTCTCACGGGAGACAGCAAAGGCTCGTCGGCGATCGTCGCTAAGAAACTGGGTATAACACAAGCGCACGCCGAACTGCTTCCCGAACAGAAGCTTCAGTACGTTCGCGAAGCTGTGCAAAGCAAGCAGACGGTCGCGATGATCGGCGACGGCATCAACGACGCGCCGGCGCTCGCTGAAGCAAACATCGGGGTGGCGATGGGATCAGGTACAGATGTGGCTCGCGAAAGCGCGGACGTGGTGCTGATTGGCAGCGATCTATCTAAGTTCGTCGAGACACTGCGAATCGCGCGGAAGTGCCGGCGCGTAATCATGGAGAATTTTTACGGAACGCTACTCGTTGATGCTGCCGGAATCGTTCTGGCCGCACTCGGTTTCTTGAACCCGCTTCTTGCCGCCTTTATTCATGTGAGCTCGGAACTGATGTTCATTCTTAACTCCACTCGCATGCTGCCGAGGAGGGGATAGCTTCGTTAAGCTCGATCTGTTTAGACGAGCTTAGGTTGAGCCGGCGATCAGCATCACTGCCGGCCTGCCAGAAAAAAGCGAACTCCACAGTGAGGATGGAAATTGGCTGCTTCTCTCCCTGCCGGGTTGGCAAGCGACCGTTGCAACCATTCCTAAGTGATGGTGCGATTAGCGATTATTCCGTAATTCCCTGCTCTTTCCCTGCAACTTCCCTGGCAGATTGTAAATCGCCTGTGTTTATGCGGGTCTGGTGTTTAAAAATTTTTTTGCGGGAAAAATTTCCCTGATAAATTCCCTGCGCAGGGAACTCATCGCGAGTCGCACCAGGCCACAAAACCGGTGGAATTGGATTGTGCGGATACATCGCCATAGCCATCCCGACGCGTTGTTACTCTATTGAGCAATGCCGCGCAGCGACATAACTGGATTCGTCCTGGCGGGTGGACGCAGCCGGCGTATGGGTCGGGACAAGGCGCAGCTCCCATGGGGCGACCAGACTTTTCTTGCTCACGCGATCAGCCGCATACAGCAAATTTGCGACTTCGTGTTCGTAGTTGGCGAAAGCCCGGGAGCAACGGTTCCAATCCTGAAAGATG
>CAYNPS010000017.1:0-36210 GCA_964399125.1 uncultured Terriglobales bacterium | reverse complement strand
GAACGCGCACTCTCGAACCGGGAACTCTCCATTCGACGCTTGTTAGAAGGGCTTTCTCAAGGCATGATGAGTGGACAGCCTCACGCTATCCGAGTACTTGACGAGCAGGAGTTAGCGTCTGCGGGTTTCGCACCGGAGATGCTGATGAACGTGAACACGCCTGCCGATCTGGAGCGCGCTAAGGCTCTGGCTGACCAGTTCAATGTCGAGTGACGGCATCCATCTCGTAGAAGCTCCGATCGCGCCCCCGGGCGAAGGGCGTCCGTATATCGAATTCAAGGACGTATGCAAGGCTTTTGGCTCGAATGTCGTCCTTGAGCACGTTAATTTCGATGTGCCGCCGGGGCAAACGATGTGCATCCTTGGGCGCAGCGGAGTCGGCAAATCGGTCTCGCTGCAGCTCATCATGGGATTCCTGAAGGCGGACTGTGGTGAGGTGATCGTCGCTGGCGAAGACATCACCATGATGGATGAGCCGAACCTTGAGCGCATTCGCAAGAAAGTCACGATGGTTTTCCAAAACGGGGCGCTGTTTGACTCGTTAAGCGTCGGCGAGAACGTTGCCTTCCCGCTGCGCGAACGTCGCGATCTGAACGAGGAACAGATCTTTCAGGTGGTTGATGGATTGCTGGAGATGGTGGGCGTTAAACCCATGCGCGATCTCCTCCCTTCCGACCTGTCAACTGGTATGAAGCGCTCGGTGGCCATCGCCCGTGCCCTTGCGGCACAACCAGAGTGCATCCTCTACGACGAGCCGACCACGATGGTCGATCCACTGATGGCGCAGTTGTTAGGAGACCTGATCAAAAAACTTAAGTTCCAGCTCAAGCTGACCAGTATCGTCGTCACGCATGACATGCGCCTCGCGCACAAACTCGCCGACCGAGTCCTCTTTCTGCACGAAGGCACCGCGCTTTATTTTGGGCCGATGAAAGGCATGGCAGAAAGTGACAATCCCGTGTTGCGCCAGTTCCTCGAACTCGACGAACTAGATCCGCCTGCATAGTCGGCTTGTAATTTCTTCAGCGTTCCTGTAAGTTCCTGTCCTTCGTTTTTCGGGCCATCGATCATGAACTCGCAGGCTCTGGTGAAGCGCCAGGAGCAGTCACCCAAGCTCGCGCAGGTTCCTCCTGCGGGACTATTCGCGCGTATCCCTCAACAAACTCCAATTCAACGATCTTTCTGGTTGATACAGAAATACCGGTGGACGATTGCGGTTTGCATCTTAGTTTCTCTTGCTGCATCGCTGCTATTTGCTGCTCTCCAGCCGCGAACGTATCGAGCAACTGCAAATCTTGCTATCAACCGCGATAGCGATGACGGAGTGTCGCTCAGTAAGAGTCTTGGTCTTACCTCGACCGACTTAGATGATTACTCCGTCAGCCTGGACACCCAGTTGCACATCGTGCAGAGCCGCACCCTCGCGTTATTCGTAGTGCGCAAGCTTGGCCTGGACCGGAACGCCAGTTTCATGCGCGAAGCGAGGCTTGTTCGCACTGACCATTTCACGGCACACTCCGATTCAGGCGATGAGACCGAAGCCGAAGGTGCTGCGGTTGACGTTTTATTGCTCCACCTGACCGCAAGTGCTGTGAAGCAGACGCGCATTGTAGAGGTCAGCTTTAGCGGGCCCGATCCAGCGCTGAGCGCACAGATCGTAAACACTCTAATTGATGGTTTCATCGACGACAGCATTCGTTCCCGTTATGAAGCTTCCACGCGCTCGGCCCGGTTTTTGTCCACTCAGTTGACCGATTTGCGCAGCAAAGTCGAAGAATCGCAGCAGAAGCTCGTCGAGTATGAACGCGAGCACAATATTGTCGGCGCTGACGAGAAGCAGAACGTAGTCACTGCCAAGCTCGAAGACTTGAACAAACAACTCACGTCCGCGGAAGCCGAGCGCATGGAAAAGGAATCGATTTACGAGACGATTGCTTCCGGCGATCTCGACCAACTTCCCGAAACGAAATCCATCGAGAACCTGCAAACATTGCGCCTGCGTGAAGCCGATCTCAAGAACGAGTACGCACAGGCGACCACCACCTACGGTCCGAATTATCCAAAGGTGATGGAGCTGAATAACCGCATCAAGAGCGTCGATGCGAGCATTCAGTCTGAGCTGAAACGCCTGCAAGTCAGGGCAAAGGGCGAGTATCTGGCCGCAGCCCGCGCCGAGCAGGAATTAAAGAGGGCGTTCGATCGGCAGAAGCAGGAAGCCAATCGTCTGAACGAGAGCGCCATTCAATATGGACTTCTGAAGCACGACTTCGATTCCAATCGTCAACTCTACGACACGCTTCAACAACGCATGAAAGAAGCTGGAGTTGCCGCGGGTCTTCGTTCGAGCAACATCCGCGTAATCGATGCTGCCGAAGTGCCTCGTCGCCCTGTGTCTCCGAATTTGGGAAAAGTTGGCGGGATCGGGCTATTTCTGGGGCTCATTGTGAGTGCGCTGTTCATTGCCACACGCGAAGGAACTCATCGCTCATTGGATGATCCGGCTGACATTGAAGCCTTCACAGCAATGCCGTCCCTTGCCCTTATTCCGGAATACTCGTATTTGAAAATCGATCAGGCGAATCGAGGAAGGGACAATCTCATCAGCCTGCATCATCCAAGTTCGGCAGCGGCAGAGGCGTATCGCGCACTCGCAACCTCGATCCTGTTCGCGTCTCCCGAACTGAAGACGTTGATCGTCACCAGCGCTCTCCCCGGCGAAGGCAAAACAAGCATTGCCGCGAACTGCGCGGTCGCACTTGCACAACAGGGTAAGAATGTGCTCCTGGTTGACGCCGATCTGCGCAAACCAAATCTGCATGCCTGCTTCGATCTGGCCAATGAGCACGGACTGACTAGCGTGCTCCGAAGCACGCAGAAAACGGATGCATTCGTGTTTCCCGAATCGACTCTGCCGAATCTTGCTGTTTTAGTTGCTGGGCCGGAGGAATCGATGCCTGCAGAGATGCTCGGCTCCGCGGCGATGCGCGAACTCATTCGCCGCTGGCGTGAGGAATACGACTACATCATCATCGACACTGCGCCGATACTCGCAGTTACGGATGCGCTACGCATTTCAGTCGAAGCCGATTCCGTGCTTCTGGTGATGCGTTCCGGTAAGACGACGCGCGAAGCTCTTGCGCGCGCCTGCGATTTATTCAATCAGTCTGCAGTGCCTGTTTTGGGAATCGTCGTAAATGCTGTGAACTCTCGTTCGAGTGGTCCGTACTGCAGTTATTATCCGCAACTGGAAAAGACGTATTATCGGCAGGTGTGATGGAACTTGATCTTTATTTTTGACGAAAAACGGGATGATCAGGCCGCGTGGTCGCGGTGCTCAACCGACAAAGTATAAAGTTTCTGCCGCTCGCGCCGTTCCATTTCCGCGAAGGCCTTTGTTGCCGCGCGATCGGAATTGGCTGCGACTCGACACAGCGCGATGACGATCACCAGTAATACAACCCAGATCGCTGCTCCGAGAAGCCACCACATAGCTCATCAGATTCGCGAGCATCATATTATGGTTGCACAATTTCTATGTTGCTGATTCTATGAGCGTTAAATCGCGGGTGCTATCGTATCAAGGCGGTGCTCTGTCCACGCAAGCGGATCTTTTCTTCGAAAAGGAAGCATCGCGGTGGGGCACTCGATATGCCGACCGGACGTATCAGCAGCGACGAAATCTGGTTCTCGACATCGTCCGCCGCGAATTCCCAAATGGAGGTATAGCTCCAAGCAACTTCACCGCGCTGGATTTCGGCTGCGGGAGCGGAGTGTTGGTCGAAGATCTTTGCCGTACGGGAATGGGCGTGACGGGAGTAGATCGGTCGCGCGCGATGATTGATGCCGCGCAGTTGCGACTCCCGCAATCGCACACCGCTGAACTTGAGTGGCTTTCGGATGATCCACCAGGAACGTATCACTGCCGGACTTACAACGTTATCCTCTGCCTGTCGGTTTTAGAGTTCGTGCGCGATCCGGAAGAGCTCCTCATGCACTTGTCGTCACTGCTAAGGCCCGGCGGACTCCTCATCCTTACAGTTCCAAATCAGAACAGCTATCTGCGAAGACTCGAGCGGTTCGGTTTTGAGCACCCGAGATTGACTCGTTGGATTCCGGGGCTCACTCACCTGGCTCAGCATGATTGCTATCTGCGCCATCAGACACGGCAGTTCAAGGCAGAAGCACTCGCCAAGTCAGTGAAACTCCTAGGACTCGCAGTTGAAGAGGTCCGATTTCATGTCGCTCCACAAATGTTCGGAATCCTCGAGAGGCTCGAAAGCGTCGGCATGATGCTCATGCTCACCCTTCGGAAATGCCTACCGACTGCTGATTCCACCAACCACACTTCCGCCTGACCAGGCGAGGTTCCATTCAAAAAGTGGAGTCGCATTTTGCGTCTCCTGGATGGTTGTCTCTCGCGAGTTTCTCAACCCACTCGTCCCGCTCCGGTTACACTTAGCGAAGGTTCGCGTCAAAGTGTAAGCTGAGCTTCAAGGACGAACCCGATTGCCGACTGAAGTTGATGCACTAGGACCAGTAGTAACCGCTAAGCCGCCGATTCTTTCGCGGGTTTTCAAGGCATTTTCGTATCGAGACTTCCGCCTGATGTGGTTCGGCGCCTGCATCTCCAGCATCGGCACGTGGATGCAGATCGTCGCCCAGAGCTGGCTCATCTACCGGCTCAGCCATTCGGCTTTTCTGCTCGCGCTTGACCAATTTCTCGCCGGAATTCCCATCTTTCTTTTTTCATTGCTCGGTGGCGTGGTCGCCGATCGCGTGGAGAGAAGAAGGATTTTGCTCGGCTCGCAATATGTGCAACTCGCCTGCGCGGCATGGCTGACCGTTCTTGTTGCCACAAACACCGTTCGGGTCTGGCACATCCTCTCCTTATCTTTTCTCGCAGGATTCGCTCAGGCATTCGGAGGTCCGGCGTATCAGGCATTGATTCCTACTTTGGTGAATCGGGAGGACATGCCGAATGCCATCGCGCTGAACTCGATTCAGTTCAACATGGCAGTGACGATCGGTCCGGCGCTCGCCGGGCAAGCGCTGGCGCGCATTGGTGAAACCTGGTGCTTCGGACTGAATGCCTTGTCATTCGTCGCGCCGATTATTGCCCTGTTGGTCATTTCAACTCGTTTCCTTCCGAAGCCGTCCAAGGAATCGGTATTTACCAGTTTGAAACTGGGGCTGAAGTTCGTGCGCGAACAGGAGGCCATGGCTGCTCTGATCGTGCTCGCCTTCTGCATGACCGCGCTCAGCATGCCGCTGCGCACCTACATCCCTGTATTCGTAAACGACATCTTCCACGCCGGCCCGCGAATTTACGGCGACCTGCTTTCGCTCATCGGCGTCGGCTCGATTTGTGGATCACTGGCGATCGCGGCTCTCGGCAACGCCTCCGGTAAAGGACGCCGCGCGCTCATCATGATGCTCTTCCTCGGTGCAGCAATATCGGGATTTGCGGTGTCGAGGAATTTAGCCTTCAGTTGTCCGCTGCTGGTTCTGTTTGGATTTGCGCTAATGGCCGTCTTCGCCAGCGTGAGCTCGCTGGTGCAGCTCATCACGACGGACGAGATGCGCGGCCGCGTGATGAGCGTCTACAACTGCGCCTTCCGCGGCGGTATGCCATTGGGAAACTTAATTTCGGGCTGGCTGGTACCAGCATTCACGGCGCCGATCGTGCTCACCGCAAATGGCCTGCTGCTGATCGGTGTGTCGCTTTACTTCCTGTTGATGCACCGGAAAATTGCAAGGGTCTAGCTACACGCCGAATTACGTTCAGTCAAACACGTAAGGGCGCTTGGGAAATCGAAGCCACTGAACACACACTTATTCGAAACTTGGCCGCCAGTTTGCTGCAGCTAGTAATTCGTCTACTTTTTCCGACATGCCGGCTATGAATCCAGCCAGGCTGTCCGGATCCGGCTGGTACTCAACTTCCTCAATCGGGAATCGGAGCGACTCTTTCTTCTCGTACATTGGGGGAGGTCTCCTCGGCCAGACTCAAAAAACATTTCGCGATTTCGTAATTGCGTGATTTTGTGATTTGAAATCGCCAAATCACGCGATCACGCAATCACCCGACTTTGTTTAGCTGCATCCACTCGTGCTGCCGCAGCTCATGCAGCGGTAGCAGCTTCCGTTGCGCGTCATGATCGAACCGCAGACATGGCACGAGGGCGCATCGCCGAGATCGACGAACTCGCGCAGCGCGTCTGCAGCATGGTGTTTCGTAGTTGCGGTTTGCTGGTTACTGTTGGCGAGCTGAGGCGTTGGAGCCGATGCCGCCTCTGCTGTGAGTTCCGGAACCGTCGCCGACACGCCATTTCGCTTCAGCATGCCCTCGAACAGGTCCCCTTGTTCCGGCTCGACGAAGCGATAGTGCAGCCAGCGGAAGATGTAGTCGGTGATGGACTTGGCAAAACCGATTTTGCCGTTTCCGCTCCAGCCGCTGGGCTCGAAACGGGTATGGGCAAATTTCTCGCATAGCACCTTCAAAGGCACGCCGTGCTGCAGCGCGAGCGAGACTGACGTGGCGAAGGCGTCCATTAATCCCGAAACGGTCGAGCCTTCCTTGGCCATCTTGATGAAGATCTCGCCCGGCTGCCCATTGGGATAGAGACCAACCGTAATGTAACCTTCGTGGCCCGCGATAGAGAACTTGTGCGTGAGAGACGCACGCTCCTCCGGCAACCGATGCCGCACAGCCTTCGGTGGAGCGTTTTGATCTTGAACTTCAACTACAGGTTGCTGAGACGCTGGTTGCTGAGGAGACGCCGCAGCTTGTGACCCAACTGCCGACTTCGCCTTATCCCCGTCGGAGACATTCAGCGGCTGCGAACCCTTGGAACCATCACGATAAATCGCAACGGCTTTCAGACCTTCGCGCCATGCCTCGATGTATGCTTCGGCGATGTCTTCGATGGTAGCGTCATTGGGCAGATTTACCGTTTTGGAAATTGCACCGGAGATGAAGGGCTGCGTGGCGGCCATCATCTTGATGTGTCCCATGTAGTGGATAGCACGTGTGCCCTTTGCCGGCTTGAAGCTGCAGTCGAAGATCGGAAGGTGCTCTTCTTTGAGTCCTGGAGCGCCTTCGATGGTGCCAGTCGCGTCGATGTAGCTGACGATCCCACTTGCCTGCTCGCTCGAATAGCCGAGCTTGAACAGCGCCGACGGCACGGTGTTATTAACGATCTTGATCATGCCGCCGCCGACCAGCTTCTTGTACTTCACTAGTGCCAAATCGGGCTCGATGCCGGTGGTGTCGCAGTCCATCATGAAGCCGATCGTGCCGGTCGGCGCGAGAACCGTCACCTGCGAGTTGCGATAGCCGTGTTTCTCTCCGTGAGCAAGGGCGTTATCCCAAACTTCTTTGCTGGCCTCGATCAATTTGGGCAGTTGCCGGTCTGCGCTGCCGGAGTTGAGTGACGTTCCGATGTTGTTCACCGAAGCACGATGCATGCGGATCACGTCGAGGAACGGCTCGCGATTGATGTAGAAGCCCGGGCACGCTGCCCCGGTGATCTCGGCTGTCTGCGTGAGCGGAGTCGCAGGAGCAAGCTGCGGGCAGAGCTCGGCGATCTTCGACGACTGGTAGTACGCCTCGCCGCACATGATTGCCGTCAGGCATGCAGCGTAATCGCGTCCCGCTTCGGAGTCGTAGGGTAGACCGGCCGCCATAAGCAATCCGCCAAGATTGGCGTAGCCGAGTCCCAGCGGACGATAGTCATGCGAGTTGCGCGCGATAGCCTCGGTCGGATAACCGGAGTTATCCACCAGAATCTCTTGGGCGGTGATGAGCACGTCACAAGCGAACTTGTAAGCTTCGATGTCAAACGTGTTGTTCGTATAGAACTTCAGCAGATTGATGCTCGCGAGATTGCACGCTGAGTCGTCAAGGAACATGTACTCCGAGCACGGATTCGAGGCATTGATGCGCGCCGTGTTTTTCGACGTGTGCCACTTATTGATCGTGGTGTCGTACTGCATGCCGGGATCGCCGCAGTAGTACGTGGCCTCAGCAATCTTGCGCAGCAGCTCCTTCGCCTTCTTCGAGGCGAACGGCTTCTTGTCTTTCACCGAGCGCGTGAAGAAGTTCTCGTCGTTAATGGCGGCATTCATGAACTCGTCGGTCACGCGCACCGAGTTGTTCGCGTTCTGGAAGAAGATCGAGGAGTACGCGGGCGAGTCCGGCGTGCTGCCGTCATAACCTTCGCGGATCAGCGCCCAGGCTTTGGCTTCTTCTTCCATCTTGCAGGTGATGAACTCTTCTATGTCCGGGTGATCAACATTGAGGATCACCATCTTCGCCGCGCGACGCGTCTTGCCGCCGGACTTGATCACGCCGGCAAAGGCGTCGAATCCGCGCATGAAGCTCAGCGGACCAGAGGCTGTGCCACCTCCCGAGAGCTGCTCAGTCGATGACCGCAATGGCGAGAGATTCGTGCCGGTTCCCGATCCCCACTTGAAGAGCATGCCTTCGGTCTTGGCCAGCGTCAGGATCGAATCGAGCGAGTCTTTTACCGAATTGATGAAGCAGGCGGAGCATTGCGGATTGCGGTAGCCGGTCACGCCATGCTGAACACTTCCCAATTCGGGATTCCAGTGCCAGTTCTGCGCATCGGAGTTCGGCTCCAGCCGGTCGCATCCTACGTTGAACCAAACCGGTGAGTTAAACGCCGCGCGCTGATCGAGCAGGATGTACACCAACTCGTCGTGGAAGCTCTCGGCATCATTCTTAGTAGCAAAGTAGCCTCCCTTAGTTCCCCAATCGCGGATGGTCTCCGCCACGCGACTTACCAACGCGCGGACACCGCTCTCGCGCTCGGCGGTACCAAGTGTTCCATGCAGATACTTACTGGCGACGATGTTCGTCGCCGTCATCGACCAGTCTTTGGGCACTTCGACGTTCTTCTGCTCGAAGATCGTCTTGCCCTGCGCGTCGGTGATTGCCGCAGTGCGCAGCTCCCACTGGAACTGGTCGTAGGGCGATGTGCCCGACTTGGTGAAATAACGACGGAACTGCAGGCCCGGCGCCTTCTTCGTGCTTGGGGTGGAAACTGCGGGCGTGGTCTGCGTGGCTGTGCTGTCCGCCACCTGCGCTTTGTTGCTCACTTCCGCCATGGGGAAACTCCTGGGAAATTTCGCGATTTCGCGATTGGGCGATTTCGTGATTTGCAAATCGCGAAATCACGAAATCACGCAATCACCAAATAATCGAGGGTGTCACCGCTGGCACCCGGTTCGGGGTTCTTGTTTAGGACGCTCACCTCTTGCATCCGGCTCTGGAGGAGGACTGCTTTACCGGGTCGAAAGGCCGTTTCGAAGCGGTAGGAAACGTAAGTTACTCCTGCATATTGGGCCTGTCAATAGGAAAGCACTATATATTGTAGCAGCAACGCAGCAGCTCAAGGGTTCTGCTAAGCCTTTCGCTTTCAATCGCGAAGAGCTTCGGCCATCGGTTTTCAAGGGCATTTTTGCTGTTAATAACTTGTGGATTTCCGGAAAGACCTGGACGATTCTGTTTATTCGAAGCAGCAGTCATGAACGTAGGCGTTAGCCCTTCGAGAATCAATGACGGTTATCAGGGCAAAGCTGTGGACGCCTGTGCAGACTTCGGAAAAACCTGCAGTGCGGACGAGCGAGACGAAGAGCACGCGCCCATTCGCTTACTCAGCACGGTAACTGAGAGGGCTTTTTTCGTTACACTTTGAACATGTATCGCAGTTTTTTGAGGGCATCCGCTCTCGTTCTACTCTCCTCTGCTCTTTGGGCGGAGGGTACCCAGACCTGGGTGCAAACCCGATTTGATGAATTTGAAAAGGGCACGGCAAACGGCGTCGCGATCTCGAGCGATGGAACGCTGGAGCTTGCTCCTTCCCTGAATGCCATTTACACCTCGCCATCTACTTACATCTGGCAAGTCGTCACTGACCCGCAAGGAAATGCGTACGTCGGCGCAGGTTCCCCTGCTCGCGTCTATCGCGTTACGCCCGATGGAAAATCTACGACCATATTCGAGGCGAAGGAACTTCAGATTCAGGCAATGGCCATCGACACTGACGGCACCATCTACGCCGCGACATCGCCGGACGGACGTGTTTACAAGCTGGAGCCCAATGCTCCTCCAAGCGGCAAGAAGAAAGAAAAGAACAAGGAGATCGAAGCCGCAACGGAGGCTGCTGCTTCGAGTGAGCAAACCTACCGCTCTTCGGTGTTCTTCGATCCCAAAACGAAGTACATCTGGGATATCGAGCTTGATCCCGCTGGCCCTCTCTATGTAGCCACGGGCGATAACGGGGAAATCTATAAGGTCGATAAGAACGGCCAGGGATCCGTGTTCTTCAAGAGCGATGAAGCCCACATTCGTTCCCTTGCCCTGCTGAAGCCGGCTCCGCAAGCTGAAGAAGGCAAGCGCAAGAAGAGCGCGCCTACCCAGTTGAGCACCGTGATCGCCGGTTCCGACGGCAGCGGGCTTGTGTATCGCATCACTCCGGCAGGAGAGGCATTCGTTCTCTACAGCGCTCCCAAAAAGGAAATCACCGCACTCGCGACTGACTCTGCGGGAAATATCTACGCTGCAGGAGTTGGAGAAAAGCATTCCGGCACTCCCGCGCCCGCTGCTCCTTCCGGTCCCATCGCTGCGATTCCTGCTTCCTCCGGCACAGCTACGCCTCCGCCGCCATCGATGCCGAGTACGATCAGCGGCGGATCGGAAATCTACATGATTTCCCCAGACGGCTCTCCCAGCAAGATCTGGAGTTCGAAAGAAGACCTCGTTTATTCACTGGCGTTCGGACCTAACGGCCTGTTGCTCGCGGGCACGGGAAATCGCGGACATATCTATTCCATCGCCCCGGGCTCCAAAGCCGGCATTTATCGCGACCTCGTGAAGCTAAGCGCGAATCAGATCACTTCGATGGCGCGTGCAAGCAACGGCGCTGTCTATGCCGTGACTGCCAATTTGGGAAAACTCTTTGTGCTCGGTCCCGGACGACAGCAAGAAGGAACATACGAGAGTGACATCTTCGATGCGCGCACGTTTTCACAATGGGGACGCGCGCAGGTGCGCGGCTCTGGCGACTACGATTTCTTTGTCCGCAGCGGCAATGTCGATAATCCCGATCGCAACTGGAGTCCCTGGGCGAAAGTGGATCTGAAAACAAATGAACGCGTGCCGGTTCCATCGGCTCGCTTTGTGCAGTGGAAAGTCGCGCTGCGTCCGACCAGCGCCGGCTCCCAAGTCGAGAGCGTGGCGCTGAACTATTTGCCCAAGAACATTGCTCCGGTGATTGACGATATCACCGTGCAAGTCGGCGCGAGGATCACGTCCCCTCCGAATCAGAGATCATCGAGCGACGCGATTTCAATTCCTCTCGGCGGGCAAGCCTCGTCCGCTCCGGCTCGCTTCGACATGGCTCCATCCGCGGTGAAGGATCGCGACTACATCGCGGTGCGCTGGTCGGCTCACGACGACAACGATGACGATCTCGTGTACTCGATCTACTACAAAGGCGACAACGAGAACGACTGGAAGCTGCTGAAGGACGGCATCACCGACAAGTTTTACTCGTGGGATTCGAGTCTTTTGCCCGACGGCGGCTACACCGTGCGCATCGTCGCCTCCGACTCTCCGTCACACTCACCCGACGAAGCGCTTACCGATGAAAAGATCAGCTCCCGCTTTGAAGTCGACAGCACTCCGCCGCAGGTACAAGCGCTGCAGGCAAAGGTGGAATCCGGGACTATGCACGTGAGTTTCCGCGCGGTCGATAGCTTCTCCGCGATCAAGCGTGCGGAGTACTCGATCGATGCAGGAGACTGGCACTACATCGAGCCTGTTGGACAAATCTCAGACTCGCCTACCGAGGAATACGATTTCAACGCCGCACTCCCGCAAGGCGAAGCCGTTCTAGCTCAGGACGCAAGCAGAAAAAGCGGCAAACGCTCTCGCACTCGCGATGGCGGAAGCGAGCCTGTGCTCCCGCAAACTGATCAGGCACAGGCCGTGGTTCCTGGTGAGCATGTTGTTGTCGTTCGGGTTTGGGATCGATTCGACAATATGTCGGCGGCTAAGACCGTCACCAAATAACCGGAGTTAACACGAAGGTCACGAAGTTAACCCCAAGTTCACGAAGTCAATGAAGTCTCTGTGCCCTTGACGTTGCCTTCGTGACCTCCGTGTTCGCCCCTTCCGGTAAGATGATTCGTTTCCCATGAAGCGAATCCTAGTCACAGTCTTACTCGCAACTTCTTCACTCTTCGCGCAGCGTCTTCCAAACACGGTTATTCCGAGCCACTACAAGCTGTCGCTCGATCCCAGCATTGAACAACGACAGTTCTCGGGCGAAGAAAGCATCCAAGTTCGCCTGAACTCGCCGACGAAAGAGATCGTGGTCAATTCGCTGGATCTGGATATTTCCGAGGTACGGGTCAACTCCGGAGGCAAATCGCAGAAGGCTGAGGTCGTGTATGACAAGCCAGACGAAATGGTGAAGCTGCAACTAGCGGGACAGATACCCGCCGGTAGCGCGCAAATCCAACTGAAGTTCTCGGGAAAGCTGAGCGATGGTTTGCGCGGCCTCTATTTGAGCAAGAGCTCGCGTCGGATGTACGCGGTCACGCAGTTTGAAGGCACCTACGCGCGCATGATGTTCCCGTGCTTTGATGAACCGTCGTACAAAGCGACGTTCGATCTCACTGTTACGGCAGATAAAGTTGATACGGCCATTTCGAACGGCACGATCATTAAAGATGAACCAATCGGAAACGATCGACACCAGATCACGTTCTCGACCTCGCCAAAGATGTCAACGTATCTGCTGGCGTTGGCGATCGGCGATTGGGAGTGCTTGTCCCGAACGGTCGAGGACATTCCGATTCGGGTGTGCGCAGTTCCTGAGAAGAAGCAGTACGGCGCATTTGCGCTGGACGTCGCCGCTCACTCTCTCCAGTTCTACAACCAGTGGTATGGGATTAAGTACCCATTTGGGAAACTCGATATGGTCGCCATCCCCGATTACGAATGGGGAGGCATGGAGAACACGGCGTCCATCTTCTACCGGGATACGGCTCTGCTCTTGAACGAGGCAGGAGCATCGGTATTTCGCAAGCGCAGTCAGGCCACCGGGATCGCACATGAGATCGCGCATCAATGGTTCGGTGATCTTGTAACCGCCGCCTGGTGGGACGACATCTGGCTCAACGAGGGCTTCGCTACCTGGATGTCCACCAAGCCTATCGAAGCGTGGCATCCGGAATGGCATCTCGACGAAGACGCTGCCGCACAGGCCCAACGAATCATTGGAGTCGATTCGCTGGCGACGGCGCGAGCCATTCACGGCAATCCGAGCACTCCGTCGGAAATCAAAGAGATGTTCGACGGCATTACCTACGAAAAAGGCGGCGCAGTGCTGCGGATGCTCGAGTCTTATCTCGGCCCCGAGGTCTTTCGCAAAGGCGTGAATGCATACCTGGCAGCGCATGCCAACGGTAACGCAACCTCCGCCGATTTCTGGGATGCGGAAGCCAGGGTCTCCGGCAAGCCGGTGGACAAAATGATGCCGACGTTCGTCATGCAGCCCGGCGTACCGATGCTGACTCTTAGCACTGCTTGCCAAGGAAGAAGCGAGCAGTTGCACATGAAGCAACAGCGGTTTCTCATTTCTTCCGAGTCCGCCAATTCAGAAAATTCGCAGACCTGGCAGATTCCAGTTTGCACGAAATCGAGCGGAAGCAAAGAGGGCGCGTGTGCTCTGATCACATCTCGCGAGCAAACTGCCTCGGCTCCGGCCTGTTCCGATTGGATATTCGGGAATCGGGACGCAAAGGGCTATTACCGCGGCGAATACACGCCTGCAAATCTGGAAAAAATTGGCTCAGCCGCCGAACACGACCTCGATGTGCCAGAGCGCATTGCGCTGGTCGAAGACACCTGGGCGATGACCCGCGCAGGGAAGACTTCGCTTGCTGACTTTCTCAAAGTATCCGAGCAACTGCGCGCGGAGGAGAACTTGCACGTGATCGACGCGCTCTCAAGTCACTTGAGCTACGTGGAAGACTCGCTGATCACTCCGGAACAGCGCGCGAAATTCGACAAGTTTGTACGCGACCAATTCGCAGCGGCTGAGCAGCGAGTCGGTTGGGAGTCGAACAAGACCGATACAGACGAGCAGAAGGCGTTGCGGGCGAGCCTGCTGGAAATTTTCGGAGACGCAAATGATCCCAACGCGATAGCTGTCGCTCGAAAGCTGGTGAATCAATACATGAGTGATCCTGCTTCGGTCGATGGCACCGTGATTGGGGATGCGTTCACAGTTGCAGCGCACACCGGCGACGTCGCTCTTTATGATCGCTTCACACAAGCCTTCAACGAGAGCAAATCCACCGACCAGTACTACCATTACTTGTTCGCGCTTGCGGATTTCCAGCAACCTGAGCTATTGAATCGAACCATCTCGCTGGTCAATCAGGGAAAGGTTCGCGAACAAGACTATCCCCGCTTCTTCAGCGCCCTGCTGGCGAATCCTAATTCGCGCGACGCTGCATGGAAATATCTCAAGGAGCACTGGAGCGACTTAGCTCCAAAGGTGACATCGTTCGGTGGCGCCGGAGCGATTTCCGCTTTGGGAAATGCCTGCTCAGCCGAGATGCGCGACGATATCGAGCATTTCTTTGCCGATCATCCCGCGCCTGGGGCTCAGCGCGCGGTAAAGCAGAGCCTCGAACGCATCAACCTCTGCATCACTTTTAGGCGTCAGCAGGAGGCGAATATGACGCAGTGGCTCAACTCGCATCAGGAGGGACAATGAGCACGCATGATCCAGGCGCAGCATTTCTGGCCGAAGCTTTGCGCACGTTTCGCGGATACAAGACGCGAACCGAAGCGGCGTTCGCGCAGCTTCGTCCGGACGACTGGTTTCGGTTGATCGATCCAGAAGCGAACTCGATTGCGATCATCGTGAAGCATATGGCGGGTAACATGCGCTCGCGCTGGACTGACTTCCTAGCCAGCGACGGCGAGAAGCCAGATCGGGATCGCGATAGCGAGTTCGTTCTCGATTCCTCCACTACACCTGAGCAGGTGACGGAGTGGTGGAACAAGGGTTGGCAGCTCGTCTTTGCTGCGGTTGAACCGCTCACCGCAGACGATCTCAAGAAGAAGATCACGATTCGCGGCCAGGAGCACACGGTGATGGAAGCAATCAGCCGGCAGATGACGCACTACGCCGAGCACGTGGGCCAGATCATTCTTCTGGCAAAGCATTTCCGGGGAGCGGAATGGAAATCGCTCAGCATTCCCAAAGGACAATCGAAGATGTTGGGCGTGAAGGCTGAGTTGACCAACCGCGCGAGACGCGGATAGGTGATCGTAGCGGGTACGAATGCGACACTCTGTAAAACCTGTCATCCTGACGCCTTTTTGGCCGAAGGATCTCCGGCAATGCTTCAACCCCAAATGCCCTGGCGTGGCTCTCACCAAGATGCTAACGTTCATGGCCAAGAGCCTGGAAAGCGCGTTTCAACATTCGGCATTCCGGGAGATCCTTCGCGCAAAAAAAGCGCTTCAGGATGACAGGTCATTGAGAGCATCTGCAAACGGGAAATCCGGATGAAGCCGTGCCGCTTAAAATCCGAGCTTCAACTCGCCCGCCGAACCTGCGGCTTTTCTTCTTTCCCCGGTTCGACGGCCTCCTTCACTGGCGGCAGCTTTCCTACAGCCTTAGCCAATTCGGCATTTACTTCCGCGCCAATCAAGATCGCCGCGCTAGTCACATAGAACCACAGCAGCAATCCCACAACCGCGCCGAGAGCGCCATAGCTCTTGCTCAGTTGCGCGAAGTGCTGCAGATAAAAGCCGAGTCCATACGAAGCGGAAACCCAAAGCACAACCGCAATGATAGAACCTGGAATCGTGCGAATGAATCGCCGCTGTTCCACATTGGGAGCGAGATAGTAGATGATCTCGACCGACAAAATCGCGCAAAGGGCGGCGAGTACCCAGCGGAAATAAAACCATACCTTCGTAAAGAAAGGACTGACATGCAATTTGGCGGCGAGCATGCCACCCCAGTGCGGGCCAAAGACCATTGCAAACAGAAGAATCGTGACCAGCGCTCCCACCGCGACCGTAAGCAACACTGCCAAAGGTCGCGTCTTCCAGAATGGCCGCCCTTCCTGAACGTCATAAGCAACATTGAGCGCTTCAATCATGGCGCTGAATCCGCCTGAGGCCGACCAGATCGTGCCGATGATTCCAAACGAGAGAAAGCCTCTGCGATTGCTTGCGATCAAGTCCGTGACGACTTTCTGGATGGTCTGCATTGAGTCCGGCGGCAGCATGTGGGCGAGCCCGCCGAGAATGTAGTTGAAAAGTCCCTGAACGGGAACGTAAACCAGCAGGCTGGCAAGGAAAATCAGGAACGGAATCAGCGACATGAAGAAGTAGTAGGCCAGGCTGCCCGCGAAGGCGAGCAGATGGTGCTGATCGACATCCTTGAAAGCCTTGATCAGGGCGCGCCAAACCCGCCGTACATACGTGAATTTCATCAGGTTTTTAGATGAGAGTTCCCGGAACTGAGGATGTTCTCGCCAAACCAGTGACCGTCAGTAGAATGTTCCCGTGAAACGCAAACGGCTGGGATGTCTGACGGTTGTCATTCTGCTCATCATTCTCGCGTACCTCTTTTTTCATCGCAGTCCGAAACCAACGGAGGCTCCCTCGAAACCCGTCGAGCACGTAGCTCTTCAGCCGACGGCTCGCTATGACCTGGCGCGCGATGAGGATCAAGGCGGCCATACGCTCCAGCGCCATATTGGGAAGAGCGATTCCGACCTGCGCGAGCGTCTCGATAGGGAATCGATTTCGACCGATTCCACCTACACGGATCGCGCGACCGCCGAGATGGCCGTCGCCGCTGCAATCCGGGAAAATCACGAGCGGATTGAACGCTGGCTGCATCGTCCCGGCGGACACTCGAACCTGGTGCTCGACTACGACAGCAATCAACCACTCGGCCGGAGCATGCGCCGCGACGACGCGCACTCGTTTCCTTGCTCGCACGCTGTGGTTATTTTGAAATGGGTGAATGCAAACCAGTATTACGTGCTGACAAGTTATCCGGAATGCTGGAGGCCGCGGTGAGTCAGGCCATCGACGCTCGCGAATACGCAGCGCTGGGCCGGTTTCTGCGCGGATACCTTCATGAGGACGCGGCAGTCGAGTATGGTTCCGCGCAAGCGGCGGCGCTGCAATTTCGCAAGGATGCTGACGAACGCGAGACCGCAATCGTCCATTCCGAGCTTGAGCGCCTGCTTGCGGAAACGAGTACGCTTTCACTCGCGGATCTGAATAGCGCGCTTCAGCAGCTTGGCAGCGCATGGCAGTTTCGTTCTCGAGCAGAGATCGAGCAGATTCTCGACAACCTGAAATAGCGTCGAGATTCTGCGCCATCGTTTATCATGCCGTTCCATGAAAAACCTGCTCGCAGTGGTCGCACTCGTTCTCTGCATTGTTTCAGGCGGAGTCGCGCAGCTTGCGCCTTCGCAACCGTCCAATCAGCCGCCACAGGCTGTCGATCCCGAACTTGAGAAACTCGTTCCACAACTTCAGCGTGCACATCAGGCGCTGAATGACTGGGCCAATCTTGCCCGCTATCGGGATGCCAACGCAAAAACGCCTCCGCCGGCTCCTGGCGAGAATCGCGTCGTCTTTATGGGCGATTCAATCACCGATGGTTGGGGTAAAGGGCAGGCGCAATTCTTCCCCGGCAAGCCTTACATCAATCGCGGCATCAGCGGACAAACCACGCCGCAAATGCTCGTCCGCTTTCGGCCCGATGTAATTCATCTGCAGCCCAAAATAGTTGTCACGCTCGCGGGGACGAATGACATCGCTGGGAACACCGGAGTCGAAACACTGCAGAATATCGAAGACAATCTCTCGTCAATGTCGGAACTTGCGAAGGCAAATGGCATTCGTGTTGTGCTGGCCTCAGTGATGCCGATCTGCGATTCGCTGCGCCAGCAGAGTGTCCACCGGCCGCCGCAGCAGATCCTTGAGCTCAATGACTGGATCAAGAGCTACACGGCGAAGAATGGATTCGTTTACCTCGACTACTACTCCGCAATGGTCGACGGCTCAGGAATGCTGAAGCAGGAGTTGACATATGACTGCCTGCACCCCAACGACGCTGGATACGCCGTGATGGCTCCGCTAGCTGAACGGGCGATCCAGGAAGCCTTACGCAAGTAATCCCAGAATGGGACGGCCAGAAGCCATCTTTAAATGTCGAATCTATCTGCCGCATCGAGCGTAGAGCTGCAAGCGGAGCGCGCCAACCAGCGCAACGCGCTGCTCGCCGGGTTTCTTGGCTGGACGCTCGATGCCTTCGATTTTTTCGTCCTCACCTATGTTCTGAACGACGTCGCGCGTGACTTTCACCGCACCCGGCCTGATATCGCGCTCACTTTGACGGCAAGCCTGGCGATGCGTCCAGTGGGAGCCGTGATCTTCGGTCTTCTCGCCGACCGCTATGGACGCCGCTTGCCTCTGATGCTCGATGTCATTTTCTATTCGGTCGTCGAGGTCCTTTCCGGGCTCGCGACCAGCTACCGGATGTTTATGGTACTGCGCCTGCTGTACGGAATCGGTATGGGAGGCGAGTGGGGCGTCGGAGCCTCGCTGACCATGGAGTCCGTTCCAGCTCGCTGGCGCGGCATTCTCTCCGGACTTCTGCAGGAAGGATACGCACTCGGCAATATTCTCGCCGCGGTCGCCTACTTCACCATCTTCCCGCGCCACGGATGGCGCGCGCTTTTCTTCATCGGCGGTCTGCCTGCAGTACTCTCACTGTTCATTCGCGCGAAGGTGAAAGAGTCTGCCGCCTGGCATGCGACGCGCACGGACTGGAGCACGTATTGGTCAGTCGTCCGCCGCAACTGGCGTCGCTTCCTCTACTTGGTCGTACTGATGACGATGATGAACTTCATGTCGCACGGCACGCAGGATCTCTATCCCACATTCTTGAGCAAACAACGTGGATACGATGCGCATGCCACCGCAATCATCAGCATCATCGCTATGATCGGCGCGATTTGCGGCGGTCTGGCGTTTGGCGCATATTCTGATCGCAAAGGCCGCAGACGCGCCATGATAACGGCCGCCTTGCTTGGTGTGGCAATTATTCCGCTGTGGATTCTCTCGCCCACCACTGCACTCCTCATTGCCGGCGGATTTCTCATGCAGTTCATGGTTCAAGGCGCATGGGGAGTCATTCCTGCGCATATCAACGAGCTGTCTCCAGGTGAGTTGCGCGGATTCTTTCCCGGATTCGCATATCAGATCGGAGTGCTGTTTGCTTCATCGATCAGTTACATCGAGCCACTGCTCGGCGAGCGATTTTCGTACACGCAATCGATGGGCCTGCTCGCCGCCGGAGTGCTGAGTCTGGCAGCCGTTGTCGTGTATTTCGGACCCGAGGCGAAGGGAGTGCGCTTTGGGTAAAAACAACGGGTATGAATCGCACCAGGGTCGCACAAACTGGCGGCGCTCCCGCTCCGTCCTCTGAGCTATGCGTTATCATGATTCGCTCAGTCGGATCAAACCTGTTCTTTTTCGGGACGACTAAAAATAATGACTCTTACTCGTTGCGTACTGCCAGGTCTTTTCCTGTCGTTTGTGATCTCACTTCACTGTGCTGGGCAAACCACGGCGCCCGCGAGCGACCGCTGGTCAGATCAAAAAGCCAGTACCTGGTACCAGCAGCAACCCTGGTTAGTCGGCAGCGACTACATTCCAGCCGATGCCATCAACCAGCTCGAAATGTGGCAGGCGGAAAGTTTTGATCCGCAGCAGATCGACAAGGAGCTTGGCTGGGCAGAATCGCTGGGCATGAACACAATGCGGGTTTTCCTGCATGATCTGCTTTGGAAAGATGCCGACGGCTTCACGCAACGACTCAATACCTTCCTCAATATCGCCGAGAAACATCACATCCGGCCGATCCTAGTCCTCTTTGACTCCGTCTGGGATCCATTTCCTAAATTGGGACCGCAGCACCCGCCGATTCCTGGCATCCACAATTCGGGATGGGTGCAGAGTCCAGGAGCCGCCGCTCTAGTGGATTCCGCGCAATATCCGCGGCTCGAGGCATATGTAAGAGGCGTAGTGCATGCGTTTGCCAATGATCGCCGCGTGCTCGCTTGGGATCTGTGGAATGAGCCGAACAATACCAACGGCGAGCCTTACCACGAGTTGGAGCCAAAGAACAAGGAGGAATTGGTGCTGGCTCTGCTGCCGCAAGTGTATGCATGGGCGCGAGCGGCGGGCGCAACTCAGCCGCTTACCACTGGCTTATGGGACGGCGATTGGTCGGTTCCGGAAGAGCTCACGCCTATGCAGCGCGTGCAACTCGACCTTTCTGATGTGATCACCTTTCACAACTACGGGTGGCCGGAGAGCTTCGAGAAGCATGTTCGCTGGCTCGAACGTTATCACCGTCCGATCATCTGTACTGAGTACATGGCACGCTCCGCCGGCAGCACCTTCGATGCGATTCTGCCCATTGCCAAAGCTCATCACGTGGGCGCTATCAATTGGGGATTCGTTGCGGGAAAGACGCAGACGTTTTTTCCGTGGGAATCATGGCAGCATCCGTACATCATGAAGCCGCCGCCAGTCTGGTTCCACGACATCTTCAACGCATCCGGAGAACCGTATCGCGAAGAAGAAGTACGGTTGATTCGGCGCTTGACCGGGAAGCTTGCTCCCCAGAATACCGGCGGAAATTGAAGACACGCGAAGCATGATTGCAAACTTCTGACTGAATTCTTTCATCTCACAGACCAGTACAGTGCAAAACGCACCCACAATCAAACTTCTGCAGGAACTGATCGACACCTGCCGCGATGGGCAGAACGGATACCGTGATGCCGCCGATCACGTGACTGACTCCCATCTGCGGGAGTTCTTCAACGAGCAGAGCCTGGCGCGCGCCGGATTTGCAGGAGAGCTAGAGCAGGAGATCATCCGGCTGGGAAAAGCCGATCCGAACACATCAGGCAGCGCCGCCGCTGGCATTCGCCGTGCGTGGATCGATTTCAAATCGGGACTCGGAGGCGGAGATGCCACGATCCTCGCGAGCGTCGAATCAGGTGAGGACACGGCCAAAGCAACATTCGAGAGAGCTCTGCAGGAACCAAGTCTGCCTGAGGACCTGGCGACCATTATTCGACGTCAGCTCACAAGTATTGCGGCCGCTCACGATCATATCCGCAGTCTGCGTGACGCCAAGGCTGCCTGACTCTGACCTGCGACTTGCGGCCGCCCTCGGCTGCGTGAGCGGCGCGAGGTAGCAGCTGAGAGATGATCACGGAAAAGGATTCAAAGACGAATAATCCAGCTACAGAGAGCGTCGGAGGGCGTTACGCCGCCGGCTTCTTCTCTTCCCTGCCCTTAACGCTCAGAGGCCTCGTTCCAGGATCCTCTCCTTCTGTCTGCCCGGTGTGCGGATCGATTACGTACAACAGATCGCTTAAATCGCTGGCGTGCTCTTCTTCGTCTCGCAGAATTCCTTCCAGCATAGTTCGCGTGGTTGGGTCGTTGTTCCCGAAATAACGAATCATGTCGCTGTAAACCTCGATCACTATACGCTCGGCGATGAGGTCTTCTTTGATCATCTCGGCTAAATCATTGCCTTCGACATACTGTGAAGCGGAGCGCTCCAGCAGGGACTTAGGATTGAAATCCGGCTTACCCCCGAGCTGCTGAATGCGATCGGCAATCGCATCGGCGTGCTGGCGTTCGGCGTCGGCGTGCTCCTTGAATTCGTCGCGAACCGACATGCCGTGGACCCCGGTCGCCATGAAATAGTGGTGCATGTAGCGCAGCACGCAGACAATCTCTGTCGCCAGCGTTTCATTCAGGATTTCAATTGTCCTGTTGACATCACCTTTGTAAGCCTGGGTAACGGCTCCGTCTTCAATCTTCTGCATTGCTCGTTTTCTGATTGCCTCAACATCTTCGGTGAATGCCGGCATGATGGCTCCTCATCCTGAGTTCAGGGGATCAAACTCGATGAGAAGCTGCTCGCCGCAAGCGAGATGCCCAATTGCCTGAAGATAGCTGTGGATTACGCGTCGCGTGCGCAAGGTTACAATGCAGAGTTTGCGTAAGGGATGACGTAAGAGGATCTCATGTCCACGATCACCGAAACGGCTCAGAAAACTTTAATCAACTACCGCACGGATGCCGGCGTTGCCGTTCTTGAGCTGACCGATCCACCCGCGAATACGTACACCTACGAAATGAACCGGCAGCTGGATGATGCGATCCTCCGCGCGCGTATGGACAAAGACGTGTACGTGATCGTGCTCACCGGGGCAGGCGACAAATTCTTTTCCGCCGGTGCGAACATCAACATGCTCAGCAGCGTCGATCCGACCTACAAGTACTACTTCTGCCTCCATGCCAACGAGACGCTGCTTCGGCTGGAGAACACTCCCAAATTGGTCATCGCTGCTATCAATGGACACTGCGTCGGCGGTGGGCTCGAAATTGCACTCGCTGCCGACATTCGCATCGCCAGAAAAGACTCCGGCAAGATCGGGCTTCCTGAAGTGAACCTCGGTGTTCTTCCCGGGACGGGCGGAACGCAGCGCCTCTCCCGCGTAGTTGGCAAGTCCAAGGCCATCGAACTCATGGCGCTCGGCAAAACGGTTACGTTCTCAGAGGCCAGAGAACTCGGAATCGTCAACGACGTTTTTGAACGCGACAACTTTATGCCTGCCGTGCTCGAATACGCTCGCCAGTTCTGCCCGCCCAACAAGGCGGCTCTCGCGGTGGGACGTATCAAACGTTCGGTGCAGAGCGGATGGGAGATTCCCATCGAATCCGGCCTCGCGCTGGAGCGCGAGAACCAGCAGCTTCTCTTCGAGAGTGACGACGCTAAAGAAGGCCTCAGCGCTTACATCGAAAAACGGCCGGCAGTATTCACGGCCAAATGAGCTACACGCTCGGCGAGCTCATGGTGGCCGCTGCCGCGCGCGAGATTCGCGACGGTGAAGTCGTCTTCGTCGGCATGCGCCTGCCGCTGATTGCCTTCGTCGTCGCCAAGCGGACGCACGCTCCCAATTGTGTGGGGTTATTTGAAAATGGCGTGATCCGGAGCACGCCGGCGCCGGAGCTGATCTATACCATGGCCGATCCTCCGAATCTGCTCGGCGCGACGCAGTGTCTCGACATGATGGGCGTAATGATCCTGCTGCAATCAGGGAGGGTCGATCTAGGTTTCCTCGGCGCTGCGGAAGTAGACCGTTTCGGGAATCTGAATTCAACGCAGGTGGAAGGACCAAATGGTCCGATTCGTCTTCCCGGATCGGGCGGAGCCTGCGACATCGCTTCGCTGGCGCATCGATTCGTCGCCATGATCGAGCACGCCCCGCACCGTCTGCCGGAGCGCGTGTCGTACATTACCAGTCCCGGATTCGGAGATGGCCCGAGCTACCGCAAGCGCCGCGGCCTCCCGCGCGGCGGACCGGCAGCGATCATCACGACAAAAGCAGTTCTGCGCTTCGGTGAAGATTCAGAAGCCTACCTGCATTCACATCATCCCGGAGTTCCAATCGAAGATGTGCTCGCTTCCACCGGTTGGAGACTGCGGGTGAGTGACACCGTGACGGAAACACCAGAGCCTTCGCACGAGGAGTTACAGGCGATTCGGGAGTACGACAAGGAAGGCTTCTGGACGGCTTAGCCTTCGTAAGCAGAATCGTGATCCGGATGCAACGAGATCAGACGCAGAAAATCACCATCCCGGAATCCGAGAGCTCGCACTCGCTGGCTCAGCCGCAATGAGTACACCTTTGCTCCATTGGGGGCTTTCAGATGTTCAATTGCTTCCCAACGAAAACCAGTGTGGCGGTATAAATTGTTCCATTCCAGCCCTCGGAGTCGGCGAAGTCCTGCAACTACCTGCTTCAGTTGTTCTGAATCGAGAGAAAACAAGACATCCTGAAACTCCGGGCTGTTCAAATCGAGACGAATCCTGCCGCTAGCGTGAACCACGCGTGCGAGCCGCTTTCTTTTTTGAACGCCGCTTCACCAGCGACTCGATATCGCTTTCGCTAGGCTGCGTGTTTGCGGCCCAAGCCAGTCCTCGCTGGATGCGCGAGTGATCGGGCTCCATAACCGTCCATAACTGACTCTCGGGAATCATTGCCACAGTAGTTAACACGATGCGACCATCGTCAAAGCGGTCCAGCCGCAACGTTTTTCCCGCGTAGCTCTTGCCAAGAGAGATTTGACCGCTTTTTCCTACCGTTTTAATCTCGGTCCCCTTAGCGCGCCGTAGAGATTTCATGCCATCATGCTAACATGCGATCATGCGACATCGAAAGGCTCGGAGGAATTAACTGTACACTCAATAATCATTCACTATTAAGCGCAACCCGAGGATCGAGATGTGCCGCTCGTAGACCTGGCAGCAGGCACGCCAGAATGCCGATAAGCGCAAGCAGAAGTACAGAAAAAGAGAAGATCACTGGATCGAATGGCGCAGTTTCGAACAGAAGCTGCGTGAGTCCGCGCGCAGCCGGTAGCGAAAAGCCGAAACCAATGACAGAACCAAGGGCCACCAGGAAACCACCCTGCCCCATGACGTTTCGCAGGACATCTTGCCGACTCGCGCCAAGCGCCATACGGATGCCGAATTCACGCGTACGCTGCAGAGTTACGTAGGAAACCACACCGTAGATGCCGAGCGCGCAGAGCAGGAGTGCCAGTATGGCGAATGCTGTCATCAGGCTCACACTGTACGTGCGCCGAGCGAGCGAACTCGAGACAACGTCACGCATAACCCTCACACGCTCCACCGGCTGATTTGGATACATCGATTGAATTTTCGCCCGGACGCTGTCAGCCAGCAGCGCGGGATTTCCGCCGGCACTGCGGATGAATATATTCATCGACGCGAGTACGTGCATGGTGTCGTCCTGCGTGTAGGGCATGTAGATGGCAGGCTCGCTGGGCAGGTCGAGTGCTCGCTGCCGTACATCTCCGACCACTCCTACGATTTCCCGAAACGGCGGTGGCCGATTATTGCGGCTGCCGAGTGCCAAATAGTTCACAGTGATGCGCTTGCCGATTGGATCCTGGTTGGGGAAAAACTCACGGGCGGCTTCGGCATTGATAATGACCACCGGAGGCGAGTTGCCGTCGTCGTGCTCCGAGAAAAAGCGTCCTCGCACCAGCGAGGCGCCAAGCGTGTGGAAGTAATCGGCGCTGATCCAGCAGCCTTCAGTGTGTGGCGCATGAGCGGGATCGTTAGGACGATCGTCGAACAGCAGCGAAGCCCCCATCGCGCGCACACCAGGCATGCAATCGGACGCCGCCGCACCACTTGCGCCCGGCAGGCCGACAAGGCCGCTTAAGACGTTGTGCCAAAACGAGAGACCTTCCGGACCAAAGTACGTCGTACGCAGATACGCCGTCAGTACTCTGGTTGGTTGGAAGCCGAGATCGACTTGCTGCACGCGGATGAAGCTCCGCACCAGTAGTCCGGCACAGACCGTGAGCACCACTGCGCAGGCAACTTCGGTAATGATGAGCGCCGAAAACGGACGCCGTTGCGCCCTTCCCGTTTCGGTGCGTCCTCCGTGTAATCCTGCAGAGATGTCGATGTCCGAAAGCACACTGGCGGGGAGCATGGCGAACAGTACGCTAGTAAGCACTACGATTCCCACACTCGCCCATAACGCGGGTAGATTCAGATGTAAACCTTCTATACGTGGAAGTGCCAATCCGGGAATCTGACGCACGAAGCCTATGCACAAGGAAGCAAGAGCGATGCCCAGCGTCCCTCCAACAAGGCTCAACAGCAAACCTTCCAAAAGAAGCTGCTGACGGATCCGTCCCCAGCTCGCACCAAGACCGAGTCTTACCGCAAGTTCTGGTATCCGTTTCACCGCGCGCGAGAGCAGCAGTGCGGCCGTATTCATGCACGTAACAAGAAGCACAATAGCGACAGCAACCATGACTATGCTGAGCTGCCGCTTCACTGGTCCAGCGACGAAATCTTTGAGAGGAGTGAGTTGGACTTGGACATCGCCAGGCTCGCCTTCAGCGCGCCGCAGGATGGATGTAAGCTGCTGCTCGGCGACGCTGCGGCTGACCCCCGGCTTCAACCTGCCAATTACATCGAGGAACTTATTGGCGCGCCAGTTCATGAATGGCCAACTTGGCTCGGTGGTTAGAGTTGGCCAGAGGTCAGTATTGGGAAACAGATCGGGCATCGACGGAAGCACGCCGACGATCGTTTGCGCAGCTCCCCCGATGTGAATGACTCTCCCGATCACATGCGGGTCGGCGCCGAGCTGCTCTTTCCAGAATTTCTCAGAGATGAGCAGCGCATTGGTATCGAGCGTAGCGTATTCCTGCGGGGTGTAAAGACGTCCCAGAACTGGACGAATCCCCATCACGCTAAAAAACTGAGGAGTAGGTCCGGTACAGATGACGACGCGCGGCGGCCCGTCTTCTGTCCATGGTTCAGTAAAGCTTGGAATCACTGCTGTGACTCCAGAAAACACCGTGTTCTGGTCGCGGTAGTCGCGAAAGTCAGGTCCGGATGCGGCTCGGCGTGCGTCGCCTAGCGATGCCGCGTGCGATGAGACGACATACAAACTTCCTGAATCAGGAAACGGCAACGGCTCAAGCAAAACATGGAAGAAGATGCTGAAGATCGCCGCATTGATTCCAATGCCTAATGCCAGCATCAGAACTGCGACTGTGTAGAAGCCAGGCGCGCGTCGCATACCGCGTGCTGCGTAACGGAGATCCGTAAAAGCTTGATCGAGAACCGGTTGACTGGATGTCCGTCGAAGCTCTTTCATCGCGCTGTCCCTGGAAGGCACGATCGAGTCCTTACAACAAGCCAATTTCAGGTGCAACCAACATACCGAAACCGGCTGCTGGAATGAAAGGAGTTAGCAAACAACTGCCGCCTCATCCGGTGTCGTAGGCGGGAGTTGGTGTCCAGAAATGGACAGGATTCGATTGCGTTTACGAGAACTTTAATCGAAGCTCAGTGCAGCAGACCGAAAACCCCCACTCCATTTGTCGTGCCCACGTATACCTTACCGTTCGCAATGGTAGGAACGATGAATTTGTTGCCTGTTCCAAAATGATCGCGTCCGTTTGCGGCCTGGTTGCTGTTGTAGAGCTCGTTCAGGTTCCTCGCGTCATACGCATGAAGCGCAGCGGTCGTGGCATTGTCAGTCGCCCACACAATTCCATTGCTTGTGCCGTTCGCCGAAATGCTGGGACTAGTTCCCGGATAGGGAAAGGTATTTGCGCTCTGCGAAGCAGGACTTGAGCTCAGTTTGGCGTTCGTGATCGTAAATGCTTTCAGCTTGTCGCTTACACCGCCGTAGAAGACCGTGTTGTTGAAATACGCAGGTATCCCAAATTCGGAACCGATCGCACTCGAGAGTTGCTGATAAATGTTGTTTGAGTTCGGATTGAACTTACCCATGTTGTCGCGATCCACCACATAGATATTGCCGTCCTTGCCCGCTCCTACTGCGAGACGCCTTACCGCTCCGGACGAGTCAGTGAAATCGGGAAGCACAATCGCTCCGCCGGAGCCCAGATCGGTGTCACTGTTCGATTCACTGACGGTGTTGAACAGCGCGAAATAGTCTGCGACTGTTAATCGATTATTCGCGGTCGAAATCTTCAGAAACGCGTTTCCGAAGTCACCCTGGCTTGGAAAGCCGTTGCTGTTCAGAGTTGTTTCAAAGGTGCCATTGGCGGCGAGCTGAAAGATATTGCCGTTTGTATCGGCCGCGAGTCCCGCGCCGCTGTTCCAAAACGAAGCTTCACTGCCATTCGGAACGATGTTCAGGACATTCACTTGAGCGAGCGTGTTCTGGTCGTAACCGATAATCCAACCAGTGTATGGGCGCACATCGCAGTGCGACGACCAGGCTGTATAGACGATTCCATTCAACAGCAGCAGTCCTGGGCGTTCTTTATAAGCCCCTGGATCGAAGATTTCCGAACCTCCGCTGCTGTTATCTCCCGATCCGGGAAAGGTGGCGTGGACATCTTGTGGTCCGGAGAATTGCTCGGCTCCGGTGGCAAGGTTCAGGCCATGCAGTCTCTGAAAGTATGTTCCCGAGCCATTCTTGCTCATGGCTACTACGTAGATCGTTCCGTTCGGGCCGGCATTGCGGTCGATCACCGGAGTCGCGGTAACGCCGATCTCGGGCGAAACCTGATCGCATCCGAATCGCGCCTCTGAAGTTACTTCGCCGCTCTGCAGCATCGACACCTGCCAGAGCTTGGCGGCCGTGTCGGCATCGAACGCATAAACGCTATCGTGCTCGGTAGCGACCACCAGCACGTTGTGCGTTCCGTTTCCGGGAATCGCGACGTTCGATACGTAGAGTGGCTGCGCGTCGACTTTGCCGTCGACCGAGATGACAAACAGTTTGCCGAAATTGGTAGCGTTCACGTTCGCCGGAGTGAGTGTGGTCTCGCGGAGGTTTTGGCCAGTACGCGCATTATCGTTGTGGTAGGTCAGCACATCCGCCGTTGTGGCAGGCGGAGGTGCGCTCGCACTGACCGTGAGCGTAGTCGAACCGGTGACCGTTCCTGACGCAGCATTGATTGTCGTGCTTCCAACTGCGATCGCCGTTGCCACTCCAGAGGAGCTGATGCTCGCAACCGATGTAGTCGAAGACGACCACGTCGCCGACGAGGTCAGGTCCTTGGTTGTGTTGTCACTGAAGGAGCCCGTCGCGGTGAATTGCTGCATGGTCCCGGTCTGAATCGTGGGGGAACTTGGGCTTACAGAGATCGACACCAGCGTGACGTTGCCGCCACCAGATGAGCCGGGGCCACCACACGCAATGAAGGCGGCGAATACTGCAATGGTCAAGACGCAGGGAAGCTTCCGCATCCTCAGATGGTAATGCCGAGAAGTCTCGAGAAGTCTTCCTCTCTTCCTGTATCACGTTACCGAAGCCCCATGAAGTGGGACTGGACGGACCTGGACAACGCGTCCGCCTGACCGGTGCAGAGGCGACCGCGATTAGGCCCGAGCTGGCTGGATCACGTCGCTCCCCATATAAGGACGTAATGCCTCCGGAATAAGGACGCTCCCATCAGCCTGCTGATTGTTTTCGAGAATGGCCAGCCATGTGCGCCCCACTGCGAGACCACTGCCGTTGATCGTGTGGACGAACTCGGTCTTCTTCTTTGCACCTGATCGGAACCGAATGTTCGCTCTCCGGGCCTGGAACGCTTCGAAATTCGAGCAGGAGGAGATCTCCCGAAACAGATTTTGTCCCGGGAGCCAGACTTCGATGTCATAGGTTTTGGCCGAGCCAAATCCCATGTCGCCGGTGCAGAGAGTAACCACGCGATAGTGCAGCCCAAGCCGCTGCAGGATCACTTCTGCATCGCGCGTGAGCTTTTCATGATCTTCGTAAGAGCGCTCGGGATGAGAGAACTTCACCAGTTCGACTTTCTGGAACTGATGCTGGCGGATAATTCCGCGCACGTCTTTGCCATAGGACCCGGCCTCGCTGCGAAAGCAGGGAGTATACGCAGTTACCGAAATGGGAAGCCGGCTTTCGTCAAGCGTCTCGTCGCGGTAAAGATTCGTCAACGGAACTTCTGCTGTCGGAATCAGCCAAAGATCGTGCTCCTGAATGCGGAATAAATCCCCTGCAAACTTCGGAAGCTGACCGGTGCCATACATGGAAGCGGAGTTGACCATGTAGGGCGGTAGCACTTCCATGTATCCATGCTCGCTGGTGTGCACATCGAGCATGAAGTTGGCCAGCGCGCGTTCGAGTTTGGCGCCCTGATTCCAGTACACGGCAAATCGTGCACCGGAGAGCTTGGAGGCGCGCTCCAGATCCAACACTCCGAGCTGCTCGCCTAATTCCCAATGTGGTCTTGGCTGAAAATCGAACTTTGGCGGATGACCCCAACGGCGAACCTCGACATTGTCATGCTCGCTGCGTCCAACCGGCACTGAGGAGTGGGGCAGGTTCGGGATCTGCGACATTACCGTGCGCAGCTCCTCTTCGAGCTGCGCCGCCAACTTCTCCTGGCGTTCTCCCTCTTCGCGCAGAGATTTGGTCTCCTCCATCAGCGCAGCGGCGTCTTCGCCCGCGCGCTTGCGACGCCCGACTTCCTCTGACTTCTTGTTGCGCTCCGCTTTGAGAGTTTCAGCGGCGGTGATCGCCTGACGCCGGCGCGTATCGAGATCGCGAAAGCCACCGAGCAGCTCTTGTGGATTCATGCCGCGATGCCGCAGCTTTTCTTCCACTTCTGCCAGGTGCTCACGAACGTAGTTGAGATCGAGCATAAGAGAACTACTGTACAGAATTCCTCATTCCTTGGAAAAAGGCTGCTCCATCGATACAGATTCCTTGCACTTGGTAAATCTTTCCGGCGCTATGCAGGCAACCTTCTGCTTTGTTCGCAAGTGCTTGAGGCCAATGCCACTATCGTGAACTGCTGGTACGCACTTTGGCACCTCATCTGCAGCTTTCTCCGTTGCGTCGTGGGAGAGCACAAATGAGCTTTGCGCGAAAAGTCGCTCGGGAATTTTTGAAGGCTGCAGAGAGAGTTCCCGAATCAGGAATTTACGATGTCATCCACCGTAATTGCCATTCGCAGGTAGTTCAGGCTCTGTTTGTGCAAGGTGAAAGCTTCCCGGAATGCAGGTTCTGTGGCAATCGAGTCAGATTTCAACTAAATCAGGCGATGCCGCACATTTCGGAAGATCGCGATTTTTTAAAACCATGACTTAGGAGATCGCTCGGCCACACAATTCACGAATCGCATCGCGGTCGGCGGGTGAAATGCGTGTGAATTCGAATCCATGACGCATACCCTTGCGATATCGCAAGCGAGCGCTTACTTGAATCTCTTTTCGCGAGTCCAATCCCGGCAGGTGAATGGTAAACGTGCGCTTCTCGTCGACAACCCGCTGGGGAATCACCGCGCCCATACCGCCTTCGCTGAGATTCATCGTATGGCCATCGACACTCACAGGCTTCTTGGAATGCCGCAGTTCAACGGTAACAGGAAGATCAACCTCGACCCGGCGAAATGCGCGCACACTGTCAAAGTCCAGCGGCTGTTCCGAAAAGGAACTCTCCATGGGTCCCGCGAGATCCCAATCATGATGAACATGGTCGACCTCACGCTGCAGCCGAAAGCGTACAGCGCTTCGGCAGGTTCGGCAGGGCGGAAATTCCTCTCCACGAATCACCAGCACCTCATGCACCGGGCGATGCTGGCTCAGATGTGTCACAAGGTATATGCCGCTCGCAGGAGCAAGCTGCCCAGGTTGACACACTAGCCCAGGCGGACACACTACATTGGGATCCCCGTTGGCCACAGGACCTCTACGTCATCCAAATTGAAACTACAAAAAAATTGGGGAACCTCGGCCAGAGGAACTTGCGACGGGACTTTTCTTGAGCTTGCTTCAAAATTATTACCACAAGATGGGCGTCACGGTAATGTTAGCGAGAGCAGACGGCGCGCTCTGCTGGACAGGAGAGCGGCCACACACCAAGGCATCCGAATCCCTCCGCAGCTGCGTTTTTACCCGATATCGCATACCGCTTATTGTGCGATTTTCTTGACCCGCTAACAGAGCCGGAATACTCTTTAGTTCGTGCCTTCCGCCGGAAGATATCTGCGTTTTGGAATTGCCATCGCCATAATTGTCGGTGCGCTTTCTTATCTTGCATTCACTGGTATCCAGCAGAGCAAGAGCTATTACGTGACGATAAAGGAGCTGCAAGGGATGGGCGATCAAGCCCATGGCAAGCGTCTGCGCGTCGCTGGACAAGTGGTCCCGGGCAGCATCCATCGCAAGGGAGCTGGAGCTGACTTCCAGATTGATGAACAAGGTCTGAAGCTGCAGGTGGCCTATCGCGGCACAGAGCCTCCCCCGGATACCTTCAAGGACAACTCCCAGGCACTGGTGGAAGGTTCCTACGGCAATGACGGCGTCTTCCATGCGCAGCAGATTCAGGCTAAATGCGCTTCGAAGTATGCACCGGCCGCGAATCAGTCGGGCACGATGACCCAAGCCGAGGCAAAGCCTGCCGCGCAGAGTTCCAACTGAAGCTTGAGTGATTCTCCTGTCCATTCCGAAGATCATTCCCATTCTGAACCGGCAGTCGTTCTAGAAAGCGTAAGCAAGCTGTTTGGACGTTTCGCGGCATTGCACGATGTGAGCGCGTCATTGCATAGCCGGCGTTTATATGGGTTGTTAGGCGAAAATGGCGCCGGGAAAACAACCCTGCTTCGCATCATCGCGGGACTGGCGCGCCCGTCGCGCGGGATCGTCACGGTCCTCGGCAGCCGTGATCTGCGCGCAGTGAGCGGCCGCATTGGTTTCATGGCGCATGCGACGCTCTTGTACGAGGAGCTTACAGCCCACGAGAATCTCGCGTATTTCCGCGGCCTGTACGCACACCGACCTACAGCGTCAATCTATGACCTCCTTGAGCACGTCGGGCTTGCAAACGTCGATCGCAAGCGGCGCGTCGGTCAGTACTCGCAAGGGATGAAGCAGCGGCTGGCGCTTGCACGCGCGCTGCTTTCTTCGCCGGATCTGCTGCTGCTCGATGAGCCTTTTTCCAATGTTGATAGCAAATCGATTGCGACCATGTCAGCGTTGCTGGGCGCACTTCGGAATCGTGGAACCACACTGATCGTCATAACGCATCAACTCGAAGCCCTCGCCGAAGTCGCAGACGAATGGATCACAATGCACGCCGGCACGATCGTAAAGCGTGACGTCGCAAGCGGGCGCTCGTCCCAAATTGGTGCAGAGTCGGTTCGAGGTGCGCGATGAACCTGGCGCGTAGCGTCGTGTTGCATCTGCGCAAGGATCTCCGTCTTGAGTGGCGCTCGAAAGACGCAAGTAACTCGATGTTGTTCTTCGCGCTGCTGGTGGTCGTGGTGTTCGCGTTTGCATTTGATCCGCTCGCAGAAGAATCGCGAGTGATTGCCGGAGGCATCGCCTGGATTGCCTTGCTGTTCGCGACCATTGTGGCTCTCAATCAAAGCTGGGCACGGGAACTGCACAACAGCGTGCTCGATGCCCTGCGACTCGCCCCGGCTCCTCCTAACGCGCTTTTCTTGGCCAAAGCCATCGCGAATTTCATCTTCGTCGCGGTCATCGAAATTCTGATCACTCCAATTTTCATGGTCTTCTACAACCTGCGCGTAATCGGCTCGGGAGCGGAACTCGTACTGGTTGCAGCGCTGGGGACTTGGGCGCTAGTCGTAAATGGAACGTTCTTCTCTGCGCTGTCAATTCGCACTCGCAACCGCGAATTAATGTTGCCGCTGATTCTCTTTCCCATTTCCCTCCCGGCGATCGTCGGCATGGTGCTCGCGACGACCAACATCCTTACCGGCGACACCGATCCAATCAACTGGATCAAGTTGCTCAGCGTTTACGACATCGTCTTCACGATCGTGTGCCTGCTATTGTTTGAGCCGGTATTGGGCGCGGAATAGGAATCAAACCCCACCAACACACCCTCGGCCTTTTTGGATCGACTAGCATTAATTTATGCCTGCAACCTGGAGCCTGCGCCTGTTGGAATTCGATCGCGTACGCGACATGCTCATCGCGTACTGCGGCTCCGACCTCGGGCGAGAGCGCGTAAAGGAACTGGGGCCAAGCCATGATGCCCAGTGGATCCAGCGTCAGCAGCAGCTCGCTGATGAGATTCGGAAGTTCATTGAGACTGGCGGCGGATTTGAGTTCAATGGTCTAACCGGCTGCAGCGACCTTCTTAAAAAGGCACAGATCGGCGGCGCAGCTCTTGAGATCGTGGAGCTGCGCGAAATCCTTTTAATCGCCGACCGGGCGGACGAATGGCGTGCGATCGCGCTTGAACCTCCGGCATCGCTTGAGGGCGGATGGCCCGCAGTTCGCGAACTCGCGCTCCAGCTCGCTGACTTCACGCTTCTACTGCGTTTCTTTCACGGAAAGATCCTCCCCGACGGAACACTCGACGACCGCGCATCGCCGGAACTGGCGCGGGTACGTCGCGAAATTGAACGCCAGAAGCGCGAGATTCAGACTTCACTCCGGAGCTATCTGCGGCATCTGTCCGAAGGCGGTGCCACACAGGACGAGCTGATCACGATCCGCGGCGAGCGTTTCGTGATTCCGGTGAAGGTTGAACAAAAGCGCCGCGTGAACGGCGTGGTTCATGGAGCAAGCTCCAGTGGGCAAACCGTCTTCGTTGAGCCTCTCGAAACTATTGAGCAGAACAACGAGCTTGTGCGCCTGCTGGAAGAAGAGAACGCGGAGATTCACCGCATCCTGCTGGAGATGACGGCTCGCATTGGCGAACAAGCCGTCGCGCTGGAGGTTGCGATCGATGTTCTTGCAGAAGTCGAGCTGCAGTTTTCGAAGGCACGCTTTGCGCGGGATTATCAGTGCGTGCGGCCGCGGATTGCGGTTGGACAAGCTGGACGCGGTGGACAGAATCGACGGGAGTTGAATAATGGAACCCACGTTCTTCTTACAAATGCCCGACATCCTGTTTTGGAACGCAATCTGCGCGCGCATGGCGGGCGTGTTGTGCCTATTTCGTTTGAGCTTGCCGAGTCGAACCGGCAGCTCATTATCAGCGGCCCGAACACTGGCGGAAAGACTGTCGCCCTGAAGACGATCGGGCTGATCGCGTTGATGGCGCAATCGGGAATGCCCGTTCCAGCAGAGTCAGCCGAGCTTGGCGTTTTCGATTCTGTGTTTGCCGATATCGGCGATTACCAGTCGATCGAGCAAAATCTCTCTACCTTCTCGGCGCATGTCAGGAATATCGATTCCATTTCGAAAACGGCAACGTCCGGCTCTCTTGTGCTTCTGGATGAACTCGGCTCTGCAACCGATCCCGAAGAAGGAGCCGCACTTGCGGTCGCTATTGCCCGCCACTTCCTCGATGTTGGCGCAACCAGCATTATCTCCACTCACCACACGGCGTTGAAGGTCTACGCGGCGAATACCCCCGGAGTGGTGAATGCAGCGGTAGGATTCGACGAGAAGACGCTCCAGCCCACCTACGAGTTGAAGGTCGGCGTGCCCGGAGCTTCGGCGGGCATCAACATCGCGCAGCGCCTCGGTCTGAACTCGCAGATCATCACGGCTGCGCGTCAGCGGCTCGCAGGACAAACGCAGGATATCGCCCGCTTCCTCGACCAACTTCATCAGCAGCTCGATGCCATTGAGCAAGAGCGCACGGATTTGCGCCAACGCGAGCAGGAGGTCGCACGCGAAAAGAGTCGTCTCGATCTGGAAGGCATGAAGGAGCAGCGCCAGCAGGTTCGGGAATTGGAAAGAAAGCTGGAGGAGCTGCTGCGCGATTTTGAGTACCAGGGACGCGAAGTGATCAACACACTCGAGGATCGCGCCGCCGCGCAGAAGCTCTCAAAGGAGTCCGAACGCCGGATTGCGCGCCTTCGTCGTGACTTCAAAGAGCAGTTCGACGCCACGGTAGTCGCGCACCGTACAGGCGCTGATCGTGGCGATCCCAATGCCCGGCCCGGCGAGGTGAAGTATGTGGCTGAAGGCGACCTCGTTCGCTTGAAGTCTCTCGGCCGCGATGCCGTGGTGAAGCGGAAGATCGACGAGAACACATTTGAGGTCGAAGCCGGCATTATGAAGATGCGAGTGCCGAGATCGGATATCGCTGCCGTCGTGAGGTCCGCTGCGGCGGAACGGGCAGTCTCGCCTGTAGCCGCAGCGCGCGCACGTGGGATTTCGGTGTCGCTCAGGAATGAAGATAACGATCTCAGTGTGCCGACAGAAATCAACGTAATCGGACAAAACGTCGATGATGCTACTCGCGAAGTCGAAAAATTTCTTGATCGCGCATTCCTTGCCGGCATGCCGCGCGTGCGGGTTGTGCATGGGAGCGGGATGGGAATTTTGCGAAAAGCTTTGCGCCAGTTCTTGAAGTCGCATCCACACGTCGCGACGGTCAGTGAACCGCCCCAAAATGAGGGCGGGGCAGGTGCAACCGTTGTCGAATTGAGGATCTGAGAGGCGGCTGCGAAAGTTGCCTGGGTCATGGAAAGCGGACACTTCTGGACCTACATGCGGCTGCCCCCACCGTTGACGACGCACGGTTTTCCGCAGCTTTCTT
>CAYNPS010000016.1:0-49236 GCA_964399125.1 uncultured Terriglobales bacterium | reverse complement strand
AAAGACAAACCCACAGACGTACTCTCATTTCCGGCAGCGCAGAACGGGAGGATTGCGGGTGACATCGCCATCTGTCGCGACGTTGCTCGCCAAAATGCGCAAACGTTGGGCCACTCGTTCATGACCGAAGTTAAAATTCTTCTACTGCACGGATTGCTGCACTTGGCCGGACACGATCACGAATCCGATAACGGCGAAATGGCTGCTCTGGAACAAAGACTCCGAGCGAGGCTGGATTTGCCGACAGGTCTGATCGAAAGGACGACAACTAAGCACGGGGGACGCAGAGGCCGCGGACGAAACACGAGTAGAAGCCTCAACTCCTCTGTGTCCTCCGTGGTCAAAGAGCAATGATCCTGGCCATCGTCATCGCGCTCGCCATACTTTCGGCTCTGCTGACGTTGGTGTCCTACGTCGAGCGCGTCTACGCAGAAAAAGGCAAACTCCTTTCCCGCGAATTTGAAGAGAACATCGCGAGCTACGAGCATCGGGTGGAGCCCAAAATGGGAGTTGGGTCATCTCGCGTTGCTCTCTCGATGCAACTACTGGCGCAGCTCTTCACCGCGGCGAATTCGCTGCTGATCGGATATGGCACGTTTCTGGACGGGCGCTGGACTTGGGCCGAGATCCTGCAAGCCGCTGTTGCCATCGTTCTGATTATCGTCATCTTCAATCGGTTGCTGCCGTATTTGTTATTTATCCGCACACGAGGCGACTGGCTGGCTCGCCTAATTCCCATTTTGAAAGTGCTGGTCTGGATAGCATTACCGATCACCATCGTGCTCGGATTTAGCATGTCTGTAGCATCGCTCGCCGATACGCAAGAGCCTGAGCAGCCTGAGCATCCGTCGGAAGCAGTCGATGCCCTGCTTGAGGCCGGCACAGAGGAAGGCATTCTCGAAGAAAGCGATCGAGAGCTGATTCAGTCGGTCGTCGAATTCGGCGACAAGATCGTCCGCGAAGTAATGACGGCGCGCCCCGAGATTGTCGCAGTTCCTACGGCAACCACCGTGGAACAACTTACGGACTTACTGCAGAAGCGCCCGCACTCGCGGGTGCCTGTCTACGATCCAGATCTCGATCACATCCAGGGTGTCGTCTTTGCCCAGGACATTCTCCAGATTTCAGACACCGACGCGCGCACCGAAACCGTCGCCAGGTTGATGCGCCCAGTGCAATTTGTTCCCGAAATGAAAAAAGTGAGCCAACTATTGCGCGAGATGCAGCGCGAAAAAGTTCAGATGGCGATTGCCATTGACGAATACGGTGGAGTGGCCGGAGTGGTCACGTTGGAAGATATGCTGGAGGAGATCGTCGGAGATATCAGCGGAGAACATGAAAAACCCACCGAGATCGTGCGCGAGAGCGAGAACTCGTATTTGCTTCCGGGTGCGACAGATCTCGACAAATTAGACGAGCTCTTTCACTTTAGGATCAATGATGTGGAGGCCACTACTGTCGCAGGTCTGGTAAGTGAAATCGCAGGGCGCATTCCTGGGCCTGGCGAGAGCTTCGAGCATCAGGGGCTCAGATTTGAAGTGCTGGCTTCCACCGATCGCCGCGTCGAAACTGTGCGTGTGAGCAGACTGGAACTTCCGACCAGCGAGCCGCAGCCGCGAGTCGCGATGAGCGACCGACATTAGGTTCACATCGTCCTCGGCCCGATTCGGTTTACGCCTCCCTTCGGACGTGCTCGTCACCAAACCTAGCTATGACGGAGATCCTCCTCAAACGCGCGTATGAGTCGGCAGCGAGATCGGATGGAAAACGCATTCTCGTCGAGCGCCTCTGGCCACGTGGAGTAAAGAAGGAAACGCTCGAACTGAGCGCATGGATGAAAGATGTAGCTCCCAGTACAACGCTACGTAAATGGTTCAACCACGATCCTGGAAAGTGGAGTGAGTTTCGCAAACGCTACTTTGCGGAACTCGATTCAAAGTCGGAAAGCTGGCGCGCGCTGGTCGAGAATACGTCGCCTCGCCTCACGCTCGTCTACAGCTCGCACGATCAAGAGCACAATAATGCGGTGGCCTTGCGGGAGTATCTTCAATCGAAATTGAAAACCCGCAAGGGTCGCATTTCAAATCGTAAGAGAACACCCGGAAAATCCAACACTCGGTAACTCGCTGACTTATCCAGCAGGACTAACCCGAGAAACACAAAATCGCTGAGTCATGTTAAAACTTTCGCATGAAAATACTGGTCTTCCTTGCATGCACTCTGATTGCATCCATGGCTCTGATCGCGGCTGATATCCCATCAAAAAAAGAAGTTCGCGGCGCTCACGGCATCGTTCTGCAGCCACCTCCTCCGACGGAAGCAAAGCCGGTCACGGACGAAGTCTCCGGTCACACGCTCACCGATAACTATCGTTGGCTCGAAGATCAGAAGAGCCCTGAAACGCGCGCCTGGATCGACCAGCAGATGCGCTACACCGAGCAGTATCTTTCACAGGTAAAGATTCGTCCGGAGATCGTGAAGCGACTCACGCAACTTCACCATGTGGAAACAATAGGAATTCCTGTCGAGCGCAGCGACACGTACTTCTACAACAAGCGTTTGCCCGACGAGAATCAGGCATCCATCTACATTCGTAAAGGACTTCATGGAAACGACGAGCGACTCATCGATGCGACGAAATTGAGCGCGGACCAAAACACGTCCGTTCACATAAACGATATCTCGGATGACGCTCAGCTTCTCGTCTACGGCGTTCGCGAAGGGGGCGCCGACGAACAAACAGTTCACTTGCTCGATGTCCCAAATCGGAAAGAACTGCCTGATGTGCTGCCGCGAGCTCGATACGGCAGCGTGAGTCTCGCGACGGATAAGCAGGGGATCTACTACTCAAAATTCGAGCCGACCGGCACGCTTGTTTATTACCACCACATCGGAGAGCCGGTTGAGTCCGATCAACTCGTCTTCGGCAAGCAATTCAATGGCGAAACGTTCGGTCAGATGGAGCTGATCAGTGCTCAGGTCACGGAGAACGGGCGCTATCTTGTCATCGGAGTCTCGCACGGAGTTCCAGCTAGACGAGAGGATATCTATGTGAAAGATCTCAGGACGCAAGATGCTCCAATTCGGGAAATTATCCATGGAATCGACAGCCGCTTCACGCCTGTAAATTACGAAGACGATCTGTATGTGCTGACCGACTATCAGGCAGACAATTATCGCGTGATAAGAGTCAGCATTGCAGATCCCGCAGCGGACAAATGGCAGACGATCATTCCCGAAAGCAAAGACGTAATCTCTGGAATCTCCATCATCGGCGGCAAGCTCTTCGCGACTGGCTTGCACGATGTCGTCACGCAGACCCGAATCTTCACCCTTGATGGTAAGCAGGTTGGGACAATCACCTATCCCGCTTTGGGATCCGCCTCGGAAGTGCACGGGCGTGAGGACTCCAACCACGGCTTCTATACGTTTGAGTCCTTCAACATCCCGCCTGGGGTGTACCACTACGACGTCGCCAGCGGGAAAACTAAAGTATTCGCAAAACCGAAGGTTCCGTTCAACTCCGATCAATATGAAGTAAAGCAGGTTTTCTACAACTCCAAAGACGGAACGCGAGTCCCGATGTTCGTCGCATCGAAAAAAGGGTTGAAGCGCGATGCGAAGGCGCCGACCCTCATGTTCGCCTACGGTGGATTCCTGATTCCGATGACGGCGCACTGGGATCCGGAGTTCGCATGGTGGATGGAGCAGGGCGGCTTCTATGCACAACCCAATCTTCGAGGCGGAGGCGAGTACGGCGAGGCCTGGCACAAGGCTGGAATGTTCGAGAAGAAGCAGAACGTCTTCGATGATTTCTTCGCTGCTGCCGAATATTTGATTACAAACAAATACACTTCGCCAAAGCACCTCGCCATTCGCGGACGGTCGAACGGCGGCTTGCTTATGGGAGCTGCGCTGACGCAGCGTCCAGATCTGTTCGGAGCGGTGTGGGTAGGCTATCCGTTGCTCGATATGATCCGCTTCCAAAAATTTCTCGTCGGGCGTTGGTGGACTTCCGAATACGGATCAGCGGAAAACCCGGAACAGTACGCCTATCTGATCAAGTACTCGCCGTATCAAAACGTAAAGCCCGGCACCAAGTATCCGGCGATCATGCTTAACACCGGAGACTCAGATACCCGCGTCGATCCCCTGCACGCACGCAAAATGACCGCGGAACTTCAAGCTGACGATGCAAGCGACCGGCCCGTGCTGCTGCACTACGAAACCAAAGCAGGTCATAGCGCTGGAGTCTCGATCCGTCAGCTTGTGAACGACACAGCCGACGAGTTGGCGTTTTTGTGGAATGAGACAAGCTAGAAAAGCCCAGCAGTCAGCACTCAGCTCTCAGCAAATGAGATCAGAGGTGAGGAGCTAAATTGGCCGACAAATGCCGGCTCTTTGAAGTAGAATTTCGCCGCTAAATTTCATTCTGGGAGATTCAATGAAAGATTTTCGACGTCTGGAGGTTTGGCAAAAATCCCACAGGCTAACGTTGGAGATTTACCGGCTCACCAAGGCCTTTCCACTGGACGAGCGATTTGGGCTAACGAGCCAGATGCGACGCTGCTCGGCCTCGATTGCTGCAAACATTGCAGAGCGGTGCGGAAGGGGCAGCAATGCAGATTTCCATCGCTTTCTCCAGATGGCCATGGGCTCAGCCTCCGAACTTGAGTATCATCTGCTGCTCTCTCGCGATCTCGGTTACTTGGCCGACGGACAGCACGCACCCTTACACCAACAAGGTACTGAGGTGAAAAGAATGCTTACGGCTGTCTTGAGCAAAGTTGAGCGCGATGAGAGCAAGAGTGGATTTCGCAATTTAGCAAATTTGGCGCCTGAAGGCTGAGTGCTGAATGCTGAGTGCTCAGTTCCAAAGTTTTACAATCACTCTATGGACGAATTAATCATCGCCGGACGCGCATTCAACTCGCGTCTCATAGTCGGCACGGGAAAGTATAAAAATGGCGAGCAGACGCGCCGTGCTATCGAAGCCTCCGGCGCTGAGATCGTCACCGTCGCGGTGCGACGAGTGAATCTCGATCGAAGCAAGGAGTCGCTTCTCGATTTCATCGATCCTGAGCGTTACTTCCTATTGCCGAACACTGCGGGCTGTTACACCGCGGATGAGGCCGTTCGCACGGCGATGCTTGGCCGCGAAGTAGGCCTATCGGAGTGGGTAAAGGTGGAAGTCATCGGCGATCAGAAAACTCTGTTCCCCGATGTGCAAGCTACGATCGAAGCCACTCGCACTCTCGTCAAAGAGGGATTCATCGTTCTTCCGTACACATCCGACGATGTTGTAGTCGCAAAAAAACTGCTCGACGCGGGTGCCAGCGCCATCATGCCTTTAGGAGCTCCGATCGGGAGTGGGCTCGGGATTCAGAACTCCGCGACCATCCGCATTCTGCGCGAGATGATCACGGACGTTCCGCTGATCGTCGATGCCGGCGTAGGCACCGCATCGGATGCGACAGTCGCCATGGAGCTTGGGGCTGACGCTGTCTTGATGAATACAGCCATCGCGAATGCAGAAGATCCAGTGCTAATGGCCGAAGCCATGCAACACGCGGTGATCGCAGGACGCACTGCGTATTTGGCCGGACGGATGCCGAAGAAGCTGTATGCTACTGCGAGCTCACCGCTCGAAGGCGTTCTGCGTTAAACCGGCGCTGCACGAGGAAGTCAGTGAAGGACCCTCAGTTCTCCAGTTACGACGAGTTCTTCGCGTTCTATCTCGAACAGCATTCCAAACCTGCCAACCGTTTCATGCATGCGTGCGGAACGCTGCTGGGATTGGCCGTGTTTGTGGTCGCGATTGTAAGCGGTCACTACTTCTGGGCGCTGCTTTGGGTTCCTGTCGCTTACGGCTTTGCATGGACCGGGCATTTCTTCATCGAAGGCAATAAGCCTGCGACGTTTGGACATCCATGGTGGTCTTTGATCAGCGACTTTCGTATGTTGGGATTGATGCTGACGGGTCGGCTCGAACAAAAGAGGAAAATATAACTCTGATCGCACGGATGTTGCGGATTGCGCCCATATTCCAGTAAGAGTTGCGGGCTCTTCTGGAATTGAACAAAAGGAAGCCCATTGGGCTTCCTTTTGTCTTGATGTTGCTCGTTGTTTACTTATCGAGCAGCGTAGAAGGTCCGAAGTCCCTCTTTGCTGCAGCGGTTCTCGCTCCACGAGCCGACGCTCCGGCCGCGGTTCCAATCTCCTGTCCATACTTCTCGAGCAGAACTGGAACCAAAGCACCCTCGGCTTCTTTGACGAAGGACAGCTTGCCGTCCTGCATGTCGATGCGAACAAAGTCTCCGAGCTTGAGCTGCCCAGTCGCAACCAGGTTCGCCAGCGGGAAAACAACGTTCTTCTCGATCGCGCGCTTCAGGTGACGTGCGCCGTATTTATTATCGGTACCTTCCGCCAGCAGGAACTTCTTTACGCGAGGCGTGCAGCTAAACACAAACTGAGCGTTGCCAGTCGCCTGCAGAATGCGCTGCTGCACCATACCTAATTCGATTTCGAGGATCTGCTCAAGATGCTCCGCTTTGAGCGTCTTGAAGACCACGGTCTTGTCGATTCGGTTCATGAACTCGGGCGAGAACTTCCGCCGCGCAGCTTCCGTTGCTGTCCGCGTGATCTTGTCATCGAGCTTGGCGTCGACTTGGCTCGGCTTCTGACCGAATCCTAAGCCGCCGGTGATCAACTCACTCATTTCGCCTGCGCCGAGGTTCGAGGTCATCACGATTACGCATTGCGAGAGATCCACTCGCCGGTTATCGCCCAACGTGAGCGTCGCTTTATCAAGAATTCCCAGCAATAATTGCCAGAGCGAGTCGCTCGCTTTTTCAATTTCATCGAAGAGCAGCAACGAAAGCCGCAGCTTCTCGGTATGCCATTGATTCAGCGCCTCTTGCGTGAGCAGCGGATGAGTCTCTCTGTGTCCCAGATACCCTGGAGGTGAGCCAATCAGCTTGGCAATCTCGTGGCTGTGCTGGAATTCTGCACAGTCGATCTTGATGCAAGCCCTTGAATCTCCAAAGAGAGTCTCCGCGACAGCCTCGACAACTCGAGTTTTTCCTGTCCCCGTAGGTCCAAGAAAGAGGAGATTGCCTACCGGACGTGCTGGCGGGTTCAGACCTGCCAAAAACATCTGGTAGATCTCAGTCATTTTTTGGATGGCGTCTTCCTGACCGACGATCCTGCGGCGGAGATTTCGTTCAAATTCTTCAGCTTCCGACCCTCGACGGGTTGGGTCGAGCGCGGTATTTAGACCGGTTTTCATTTATAAGTCCCTCATGAGCCGTGGGACACATCGCCCAATTATTGGAGCGACCGTTCTCTTGGTCAGATACATAAACTGCCAAGTTGAGTTGCGTCAAAGTTTTGCACAGGCTGTGGCTAATCGCCTGATGTCAAAACTTTGAATGCGTCCTTCGCAATTTTCGTCCACACTCAAATACAACCCTTTAGTAACTTTCAAGTTTCCGAATCAGAAGCAGGTACTCTGGAATCAATGCTATAGTCCGGCCTGAGTCCAGAGACTCGCCCCACAAAAACAACATGAGACCCGCTTCCCCCTCACGCCTCCTGCGGTTTATTCCGCTCTTAATTTTGATTTGCACAGTTAACTTTGGATGCAGCACCACGAGTGCGGCAACGCCTCAAGCTCCGGCCCAACCGGCTCAGACGGCCTCAGCTTCGGAACAGAAATCCGCGACGACGCAGGCTCTACCACCAAACACGATTTCGTACACGCCAGAGAAGGCAGAGCCCGTTAGCGCGATCGCTCATCATTTCCTCTCCCAGTCATCCCTGATGCTGGCCAGCGAACTCGAAGACCAGATTCGCGAGACGAACCACCTCGCTCCGAAACAGCTCTACGTGAAAAAGGGGCAGACGCTCCTGATTCCGACCATCGAGCCGCAGCCCGTGGTTGAGCACTCGGTACCGATGGCAAAGGACGAAGAGGTCCGCGCGATTTATTTGACCGGCGCGATGGCGGCGAGCGCGAAGGGAATCGCAATCGTCAAACATTGGCACGATGTCGGCGGGAACGCGGTTGTATTCGACATTAAAGACAGCGACGGAACCTTAAACGTCGCCTTCGAACATCCTCTCGCGCCGCACAACCGCCGCGCGATTCCGAATCTGCCCAAGTACGTTCGCTTCCTGCACTCGATGAACATGCACGCGATCGCCCGCATCGCGCTCTTCCGCGACGAGCACATCGCGCGCGATCACTCTGAGTTGGCGGTTCGCTCGCGCTCTACTGGCCAGCCCTGGCGTGAGAACGGAAAGCTGGTCTGGACCGACAGCTCGAATCCTAAAGTTCAGGAATACGACATCGAGCTGGCAAAGTGGGTGGCGAAATCCGGCGCTGACGAAATTCAGTTCGACTATGTCCGCTTCCCTGCCGAGGGAAATCAGGCGGATGCGAAGTTCTACTTCCAGACCGCCCATCCCGACTGGAAGCGTGCAGACGTAATCGCCGATTTCCTCGACCGCGCCTATCAGCAGCTTCATCCTGAGGGTGTGCTGGTCTCTCTCGACGTCTTCGGAATCATGGCTTGGCAGCGCAGCGTCGATCTGAACCACACCGGCCAGGACATTACGCGCATGGCGAAGTACTGCGACGTGCTCTCACCAATGATCTACCCGTCGCACTTCTTCGGCATGGACGGCTACAAGGCTCCAGGCGACGCTCCTGAACACTTTATCGGGGAGTCGATGGATCGCTTTGCTGTGATCACGGCAAGCACCGGCACGGTGCTGCGCCCATGGCTGCAGGCATTCGCGTGGCGAACCAAGAGCTATTCGCCGGATTACATCATGCGTCAGGTAAGCACGTCGCGTGATCGCGGCGGCATCGGCTTCCTGTTCTGGAATGCTCGCAATGATTACTCCAAGCCGTACATTGCGATGCCGGTCATGAGGGAGCATGCCGACAAATACTTCGGCAAGCGTCCAGCGCCGGCCGTTGCCGAGGCAGCTTTGAAAGCAAAGTCGAAGCAGGCGAAGGCAACTATCAAGCTGGCAAAGGCGACGCAGGTTCCCGTCGGCGGAAAATAACTGCTCACCACGGAGGCACAGAGAGCACGGAGAAGGTCGGTTCCAAATAGACCGACCTCCAAGCTCCGTGTCCTCCGTGGCTCCGTGGTGAAAAGGCATTCTCCACGCGATCAAAACTCACAATCGCTGCCCACTGCTGACCCCTTCTTCGCTCCCACACAATCCGGCCGCTAAGCATCTCCGCTGCGATCTCCGGCGGCAGGTCGCGATGAAATCCGAAGTACCTGCGGCTGATGCGCTCCCACCATGGCCAGCGATCGAGCAGCGAAGCGCTCGGCTCCTGCTTGGTTGAGAACAGCAGCGCCACATCGTACTGGCCTCCAACCATTCGAGCTAGTTCGATCGGCTGCGCTGAGAAGTCTTCGATCCTCACTACTCGCATTGGGTAATGGACATAACCCAGAAACGGCTTGGTCAGTTCATCCGTCGCCGTCCACGCGGTGAGGACACGAGCATGAGGATCATGCTGCTGCAGGTAGTCCGCGGCTTCTTTGTGCAGGATGACGTAGTTGCGATAACTGAGATTGTCCTCCGGCGGAATATAGCCGAACGGATTGGAGAACAGAGCGAGGATAAATCCCGCGACGACGAGAACAACAGCCCATTTCCATTCCGGAATGCGTCGCCGCAGAGTGGAAACTCCAATCAACAGAACGAGAGGATACGTCGGCAGCAGATACCGCGCTAAGACGGCTCCTCCAACCAAGGAGAAAACAATCAGATTCGCGCAAAGGATGGCAGCAATGCGGTACTGTGCTCCGAGTGCAATGCGACGCCGCTCCGTTCCGTCGTCCTCCATTAATGCCGGATAGCGCATGGCCCAAATAGTTGCCAGCGTCAGCAGCCACATGTTCATGTAGCCAAGCATCTGCCAAAGCCGAAGCAGGAGCGAGATCGCGATGCGCAGCGGCGTGAGCGTGCCGCTCACGTTGTAGGCAAAGAACTCTGGATTCCCGAAAAAGAACCCCGTGCGGACGCGGTGATACGCTAACCAGAGCGCGAGCGGGACGATGCTGAGGACGAGTAGCGCGGGCCGTATAAACCAGCCGCCCTCTCGGTTTTCCTCGTCACGGAATGCAGCGACCGTATCGTAGGCCGCCAACCCTAACGGGCTCACGATCGCTGTTTCCTTGCACAGCGCGCCCAAAGCAAAAAGCACTGACGCGCCGACAATTGAGCTTGGCAGAGGTCCCTTACCATCGCTTTCCGCTGCGTTTGACGCCGCCGACTTGGACGTTTCCTGAGGTTCGCTGCGGAAATAAAACACCAATCCCCACAGTACGAAGGCCGCCGCAGCCAAATCGGAGTGCGCGAGAGAGCTTTGTGCAAACCAAACTGGATAAATCGCAGTACACAGGAGCACGGCAAACGCAACGGCGTTGCTGCTCAAAGCTCTCGCTAATCTATGCACCGCCAGCAGCCCAAACGCAGCCACGAGCAGCATTGCCGTGCGCGTAACCGCGGGCTTGAATGCTGAAAGCTTCCACCACAACGCGAGATAGGTGGCCGGCAGCGGCGGATGAGCATTGCTCGGCACCGAGCGTGGGATCAGGTGTCCGGACGTGAAGAACTCGTAGGCTGCGGGAATGTAGTATCCGGCTTCATCCCAGAAGTACGGGAGGCGCAGCAGCGGGGCGTGAAGCAGGAAAATCGCGCAGAAAATCAGCGCGAACAACTGCAGATTGCCAATCTGTGGGATGGGAGCTCGCGCGGGCTTTCGCATCTGTGGCGCGATCCGGGCTAATTCACGGGCCCTTGCTGCGCGAACTGCGGATCGAGCTTGATCTCTCCAAACGCGTTCTCATATTGGGAAACGTTCTGCTGCAGGATCATCAGCAAAGCTTTCGCCTGCTGCGGACTGAGATAGATTCCCTGAAAGTTCGCGACTTCTACTTCATTGGGCGTTTGCGCACGGAGTGTTCCAAAGGCAAGAAAGAAATCCCATACGCTGACTCGCACTTGCACGCTGTTCGAGTAGCTCTCGCGATAGTCGCTGGTGGCGGTGAGTTTCACGTTTGGCGGCTGCGGTACTGGTGGCACGAGGTCCTCGGATGATGAAAAGATGAATGACTAGCATACGCGAAAGTTACGGGCGAGTTGCTGGGAAGGACTCGAGAATCGAGGAAGGCCATTGAGGGCACGAGACAAAAATTCTCTGGCCAGCCTGGCAACTGGCCAGAGTCGCTCCGAGGTGAAAGAGTTCTACGGAAACGTCAGTAGGAGTCGTGCATTTCCTCAGAATCCAAAACAGGCTTGCGTTGAAGATTGTTCAAGATGAAAGTCGCGAGATTGAGTAGATGGAGCCGCTCTTCTCGAAATGCGCCGCGCGCGTCGATGTAGCGCACTCTCACTTCCTGATCCCGACTCGCTTCGTATGATTTCGGTGTTTGCATTTGAGTTCTCCATTTTCTTGTGGAAGTGAAGAGGTTGAGCACAGGCTCAGCCAACCAGCGGCGTGATGCGCCGTAGAGATTGCCATGCGAATTGAGACGCCTCGGAAGCCGGGCTATTCGAAGAACCAGATTCCTCATCGCGACATTCTTCATCGCGGCCGGCATCTTCATCCATGAGCCCGAAAAATTTGCGTTCCTGGCTAGTCATGTCGCGGCCCATTGCCTCTCGGAACTTGAGCTCGAAATCAGGGGTATTCCAAGGCTTGTAATTTTTTTCGGCTGCCATTGTCGTCTCCATGCCACGCTGTTTTGCACGCACTGTGCCACGATTCAGCGATCGTGAAATAAACTCGAATAGCTGGCTGCAACTGCTGTGATTTCAGCTTCTTAGAAGAAAATGGAACCCACATGAAGATCGCGTGAGTGCCGTTTCAGAACCTTTCACGAACCGAACGGTTAACGGCCGACAAACAGATCGGTTAGCGAGAGCGGAAGATGCAAATGCCACTCAACCTGTGCTAAATCATTTCGGAGCACACTTCCACCGATGCCGACCGCGCTGACCCCCAGGCTCGTAGCTCTCTCCGGACCACTCGCACAAAGCGTTGTTGCTCTGGATAAGGACGAGACCACGATCGGCCGCGGCGTAACCAATCTAGTGTGCATTGCCGATCCGATCCTCTCGCGGCAACACTGCGTGATCACGCGCGAAGACGACCAGTTCCTGATCCGGGACCTCGGCAGCCTGCACGGGACGGTCGTGAACGGAATCCCGGTGACCCAACATTATCTCCAGCACGGAGATCAGGTATCCCTGGGAAGCTCGGTTTTCAGTTTTTTTCTGCATGAAGGCGAATCCAAGCCGCAGCGCAGCCGCGCCGAGCTTGAGGACTCCCCCGAAATGCAGGGATCGCAAACCGTGCTGCGCGAAGAAGACAGTGTCTATCTAAAGGCCGATTCCCACACTACAAATTTCGCCCAGGGCAGCCGGGTAGCGCGCGATCTGAATACGTTGCTCCTCATCGCGAAAAACATCAGCAAGCTCCGCGATCATAATTCGCTGGCTTGGGAACTGCTCGGCATGATCTTCGACGTTGTACCCGCGGATCGTGGAGCGATCCTCTATTTCGGCGAAGAGCCGGATCAGCTTGCCTGGTCGGCCGCGTGGGATCGGCGCCGTGGTCCTGGCGTTCCCGTTCGCGTTAGCAAAACCGTGGTGTCCCGCGTGTCGCGCGAGCAGAGCGGGTTGCTGATGACCAATGTCTCGAGCAACGCAGAGCTGAAGAAGAGCGACAGTTTTGCCGACTTTCCGGTGCATTCGCTGCTCTGCGCTCCGCTCATGATCTCGGGTCGAGCATCCGGGATCATTTATCTAGACACACAAGACGCTCGCGTGCGTTTCGATGCGAACCACTTGCAGATGCTCACCGCGATCGCCAGCCTCGCCAGCCTTGCACTCGATAACATCGGCTACTTGGAAAAGCTGCAGGAGGAAAACCGCGAGCTGCGAACGCAGATCACGATCCAGCACAACATGGTCGGATCAAGCACCCGCATGCGCGAAGTGTTTGATTTCATCCGGCGAGTCGCACCGACCGATTCCACTGTGTTGATCCAAGGTGAGAGTGGTACCGGAAAAGAACTGGTCGCACATGCCATTCACACCAACAGCAAACGCGCAAACGCGCCGTTCGTTGCTATAAACTGTGCCGCTATTGCGGAGAATCTGCTGGAAAGTGAACTGTTCGGATACGAAAAGGGAGCATTCACCGGCGCCGTCGCGCAGAAGAAAGGAAAAATCGAGACTGCCGCAGGTGGAACGCTCTTCCTCGACGAAATCGGCGAACTTGCACTTCCGCTGCAGGCAAAGCTGCTGCGCGTTCTGCAGCAGCGCGAATTCGAGCGGGTCGGCGGAACGAAGCCGATCAAAGTGGATTTGCGCCTCGTGGCGGCCACCAACCAGGACCTCGAACAAGCAGTTGAGGCAGGCAAGTTTCGCAAAGATCTCTTCTACAGATTGAACGTCGTCTCGCTTTCGATGCCTCCGCTGCGCGAACGACGCGAAGACATCCTCCCGCTGGCCGAGCACTTCATCGATAAGACGGCAAAGAAGTGCAACACACGCGCAAAGCAGCTCTCGCCGGAGGCAAAACTGAGCCTGGCGAACTACGACTGGCCGGGGAACGTCCGTGAACTGGAGAACGCTATCGAGCGCGCTCTCGTGCTCGGAGCCACGGATTCCATTTTGGTAGAGGACCTGCCCGACGCGATCTCCGAGACGGCCACCCACGCCGGAGCTCCTGCCACAAAATATGCCGGCGCAATGAAGGACACGAAACGCCAGGTAATCCTGCAAGCATTGCAAGAAGCCAATGGCAGCTACGTCGAAGCAGCTAAATCGCTAGGCTTGCATCCGAATTCCCTGCTCCGCTTGATCCGGCGTCTCGATTTGAAACTTGAAGTGAAGCGGATGAGCGGATAGCTCCAGCGTGGAGCCGGCCGCCCTCGGCCGGGGGTGTTCCGCGGCAACTTCATGATCGGGTGACTTCGCTATGGCACTCACAATGACAACCATGACGAAATCTCACGCCACCCCAACGAAGAGTCAGCTCATCCAAGCGGCGTTTCTGAAGCGGCTCTCAGCCTCTCAGCCGCCGATTCCGGCGTGATGTCCCGCTGAGGGCTGGCGAGCATCTCATATCCCACCATGAATTTCCGCACGGTCGCTGAGCGCAGAAGCGGCGGGTAGAAGTGCGCATGAAGATGCCACTCCGGGTGTGGCTGGCCGTCAGTGGGTCGTTGATGAAAGCCCATCGAATAGGGAAAAGGAACCCCAAAAACATTGTCATAGCGCGAGGTAATGCGCTTCAAAATATCGGCCAGTCCACTTCGTCCACTCGCGTCCACTTCGTCCAATCCAGTGCAATGGTGGTTCGCCAGCACCAATACTTCAAATGGCCACACAGCCCAAAATGGCACTACGACAGTAAAACATTCATTAGCGCAAACCACACGCTCGCCGCTGGCTCGCTCTACCGCCAGGTATTCGCACAACATGCAGTGACCCTTCTGGTTGCGAAACTCCATCTGCGCACTTTGCTCAGCAGCGGGCAAATTAGGAATGGTTTCATTCGCCCAGATCTGGCAATGTGGGTGTGGATTGCTCGCGCCCATCATCTCCCCGCGATTCTCGAAGATTTGGACGTAGTTGATCCAATCGAGCGAACCGAGTTCTTTGTACTGGTCGGTCCAAACCTGAACCACACGCGCCACATCGTCGAGCTCCATATTGGAAATCGTAAGGTCGTGACGCGGGGAGAAGCAGATCACTCTGCAGATACCTCGCTCGCTCTTCGCTGTAATGAGACCGCGGTTGTCGAGTTCGCCTGGAGCGACTTGCGGAACGAGAGCAGCATAATCGTTGTCGAAAACGAATGTCGTCTTATACTCAGGATTCTTGTGCCCGCCTGCGCGAGAATTCCCCGGACACAAGTAGCACTGAGGATCGTACTTCGGTCGAGCTACGGGTGCGCTCTTCTCGACCTGCCCTTGCCATGGACGCTGCGTACGATGCGGCGAGACCAAGACCCATTCGCGCAGTAACGGATTCCAACGACGATGAGGAGAGCGGAAGAAGTCGGGCGCGAAGCTCATTGAACCTGATTCGCACCGTCGGCGGCGGTTGAGATGTAGATCTCGGGAGACAAGCCTGTCGCCTTCTTATACTCGTTGGCAACGTTGTCGCGAAATCGTTCTGCCTGCGAAGCTTCGACAAGATTGATCGTGCACCCACCGAAGCCGCCTCCGGTCATGCGGGCGCCAAAGACGCCAGACTGCCTCTGCGCGATCTCGACCATGATGTCGAGTTCGCGACTGCTGACTTCATAGTCGTCGCGAAGACTTGCGTGAGACTGCGCCATCAGCACACCAAATTTGTTCATATCGTGCTGCTCCAGGGCAGTGGCTGCATGTTGTACGCGTTCATTTTCTGTCACGACGTGCCGGCAACGCCGATGAATGACCTCCGGCAGCTTGTCTCGGTATTGTTCGAGATCACGCGCAGAAACGTCCCGGAGCGCACGGATCTGCGGAAGGAACTCACGCAAAAGCAGCACACCTGTCTCGCACTCATCCCGCCGCTTGTTGTATTCACCCGAGGCATGTTCGTGCTTGACCATGGTGTTGCAGATCACCATTCGCGATGCCGGCGAAAGCGGCAGCAAACGAAAAGCCAGACTGCGGCAATCGAGCATGAGTGCGTGATCGACTGTCCCATTACAGGAAATGAATTGGTCCATGATTCCGCAGCGCATGCCAACAAACAGGTTTTCCGCGCGCTGGCAGAGGAGGGCCAGTTCGGTTCGATCGATGGAATAGTTGTTAGTACTCAACAGCGAGAAAGCTGCCGCGACTTCAATCGCCGCCGAGGAGCTGAGTCCCGATCCCATGGGAACTTCGCTCTCAATCAGTATGTCGGCGCCGGTAACTTTCTTGCCTGAGTGGCGGATTTGATCGATGATCCCGACCACATAATCAGACCAGGCGTGTCGAGGCCGAAGATCGCCATTCAAGACGATGCTGACGGCTTCATTGAATGCGCGCGAGCGGATGTTGATCGTCGAATCGGAACGCGGAGAGATCGCCAGCCACGTATAGAAGTTGATCGCCGCCGGCATCACGAATCCGTCGTTGTAATCGGTGTGCTCGCCGATCAGGTTCACGCGCCCAGGAGCGCGGTAGATCTCCGGCTGGCGTCCATAGATGTTCTGGAACTCCTGTTGAAAGCTCTCGATCTGCATCGTCTCAGGAGCGGCGTGCGCCGGCTGGTTCGGCGTAAAGTTGCGGATGCGCCTGCATCCATTCCCATGCGCTGCCTACGATCTCATCCAAACCCGGGTATTTGGGTTTCCACTTAAGCTCAGTGCGAATGCGCTCTGAGCTGGCAACCAGGACTGCGGGATCTCCTGGTCTGCGACTCGTTTCTACAACCTTGATTGGCTTGCCTGTGATTCTCCTAGCCGAGTCGATTACCTCGCGAACGCTGAATCCGGCCCCGGCGCCCAGGTTGTAGATGAGCTTATCGTGGCGATCGAGCGCTTCAAGAGCCAGAACGTGTGCATCTGCCAAGTCACTCACATGGATGTAGTCACGAATGCACGTGCCGTCTTTCGTCGGATAATCGGTCCCGAAAATGGAAACGGAATCGCGGAGCCCTGCTGCTACCTGCAAAACAATTGGAATCAAGTGCGACTCCGGATCGTGGCGCTCGCCGGAACGGCCGTTTGATCCTGAGGCATTGAAATACCGGAGGCTGGCATATCGCAACCCGTGAATGCGATGAAACCACGCCAGCATGCGCTCGACAAGCAGCTTCGATTCTCCGTATGCATTCGTTGGCCTCAGCTCGTCATCTTCCTGAATCGGGATTCGCTTTGGCTCACCATACAGAGCTGCAGTCGAGGAAAAAATGACTTTTTGCACTCGCGCAGCAAGCATAGCTTCGAGCAGACTAAGCGTCGCCGCAGAGTTGTTGCGAAAGTACTTTTCCGGAACCTTCATCGATTCGCCGGCCTCGATCGATGCGGCAAAATGCAGAACGGCCTCTGGACGATAATCGCGCAGCACGCTCTCGATCTGCTCGCGATTCCCGACATCTCCTCTCACCAGCGTAACGTGAGAGGGAATCGCATCGGCGTAGCCCTTGGTCAGGTTGTCGAAGACCAGGACTTCGTGTCTGGCATCGAGCAGCGCTTGGACGGTGGTCGCTCCGATGTATCCAGCGCCGCCGGTGACGAGCGTCTTCATGACCTTAGATTGTACTTGCAATTCCCTCGTGGATTCCGCGATGCGAAGAACACTTTCAGACTGTTGGATTGCCGAGTGTCGTTTTCAATTTTCACCACGGAGCCACTGAGGACATGGGAGAAGGCGAACAGCGTTTCGGCTGTTTAAATTTTCGGCAACCCTCTTTCAAGCACTCGATTGAAGATTGGTCGAGCCCAAGGCTCAATATCGTTTCTTGGCCTCTCAGTGCTCTCCGTGGCTCCGTGGTGAAAAAGACTCTATGCCGTCGCTCCCACTGCCAGCTTCGATGTCTCCTCGCCGAACCTCACCGAGACGATCTTCGATACTCCCGGTTCCTGCATAGTCACTCCATAGAGCACAGGCGAGGAGCTGATCGTGCGTTTATGATGCGTAATCACGATGAACTGCGTACGATCGCTCATCTCTTTCACTAATTCAGTGAAGCGACCGACGTTGGATTCATCGAGCGGCGCATCGACTTCGTCCAGGATGCAGAAGGGGCTCGGCTGATATTGGAAGATCCCGACCAACAGCGAGAGCGCGGTAAGCGCCTTCTCTCCGCCGGAGAGCAGCAGCACGTTTTGCAGCTTCTTGCCCGGAGGAGACGCGACGATGTCGATGCCGCTTTCGGCCGAGTTCTCTTCATCCGTGAGCTTCATAAAGCCTTGTCCACCGCCGAAGAGTTTGCGGAACGTAACCTGGAAATTCTCATTGATTCTTGCAAACGCCTCGTCGAACTTCTGTTTTGAGAACTCGTCGATTTCTTTGATCGTGTTTTGTGTGTTCTCGATGGAATCGAGGAGGTCTTTACGCTGCGTTTCGAGGAACTCGTGGCGCTGCGCTGTTTCCTTGTACTCTTCGAGAGCCATCATGTTCACGGGACCCATATTGTCGAGTCTCGTCCGCATCTCGCGATAGAGTTCTTCTTCTTGCGCGAGCGCCTCGCCTTCGATAATGACGATTGATGGTTCCGCAAGCAACGCGTCAGAAGTCATCGACAGCTCCTGCACGCATGTTTCGGCCATGTGCTGCATGTCAGACTGGAGGCGTGCCAAGGTCGTGGACAATTCTCCGCGACGCTCGCGGACGACTTCCAACTGCTGCCGTACAGCGCGTAGGGACGCATCGAGTTCCGCGCAGAGCACGCGAATCCTCTCGCCTGCTGTCTTTAGCTCCTCAGCCTTGCGCTCGCCCTGCTCGCGCTCGGTCTGTAGCGCAACCAGGAACTCAGCAATACGAAGATTCTCAGCTTCACGCTCCTGCTTCTCAGCATGCGCATTAGCGATTTGGGATTCGAGCGACTCGACCCGCGAGCTTACTTCGCGAACCATGTGGCTGATGCGCTCGAGCGCGACCGCAGCCGCGCGGCGACGCTCTTCGAGTGCGGCAAGTCGGGCCCGCGCCTCGGCTGCGCGGTGAGTCGCCGAATCGCGCGTAGAGCGATGCTCAACCAAGCTCTGCTGCGCATTGTTGAGTTCAAGTTCAAGTTCGCACTGACGCACTTCATGACGTTCGAGTTCTTCACGCTTGAACGCCAGCAGCTCCTGCTTGCCTGACTGCTGCTGTTGCACTCGATCCATCTCGATGCGGAGTTGGTGCAGCCGCTGCTCGGCACGAGCAAGCTCGGACTCCATCTGCTTGAGCGCCACTCCCGAGCTGTGTGCGTTCTTCTCGGCTTCGCGCTTCTCGTCCTGCAAACGCTCGAGGAGTGCGCTCAACTCGGAAACCTCGCGTCCCAATTGCTGGACGCGCAGCTCTTCATTGCGAAGCGCGTCTTCCAGCATCTGAACCATGCGATTCACTTCGCGCAGCTCGCGCTTGAGTGACAGCGGACCCTCGGTGCGCTGCTTACCACCTGTGACCGTCACGTTGTGGAAGGTTTCGCCTGTAGGCGATAGGAAGAACGCATCTGGATTTTCCAGAGCCAACTCGCGAGCCACGCTTGCATCCGGAGCAATGTATCCGTCGCGCAGCTTGGGCAGGATGACCTCGAGCGACTTCCCGAATCCGTTCAGCACGCGAATGCAGCGCGTGAGCGGAACGACGGAATCTCGGGCCGGTTGGCGCTGTGCATTTTCGTCCACCGCGAAGGAGAATTTCGCTTGAGAATCACTGGGGTGAACCAGGAACGTTGCGCGACCATCGACGTCGGTCTTGAGCAGCCGCATTCCTTCCTCGGCGGCATTCCACGACTTCACGACGATGTAGTTCAGCTCGTCACGGAAGAAGTCGTCGATCACTCCTTCGTATTGATCATCCACCTCGAGGAAGTCGGCGAGTACGCCTGCAGGCGCGAGTCCGCCTTCGAGCGAGTTAGCCTTCAGCAGACGCTTTACCGATTCCGTCGAATATCCGTGATCGCGCAGCAGAGCCTCAATCGACGCTCGTTTCCCCATGGCGGTCGCCAATTCCGAGCGTAGTCCGTCGAGGTGACGCTTGCATTCGAGTTCGAGGGCGCGCTTCTCCTCTAACGAGCTACGAACTTGGCTGATGCGAGTCGCCAACGCGCCAACGGTTTCATTGATCGATTCGAACTCCATCGTGACCTGGCCTCGGCGTCCACCCAGCGCCTCAACTTCCGACAGAGTCGATTCCGTTTCGGAATTCAAGCGCAGAGTCTGCTGGGCAAGCGATGCAAGGTGTTCTTCGGTCTGCGCGATCTCGCCGCGCACCTTCGTGACCGCGGCCATCACCTCGTACACCGACCTGCGCCGTAGCTCCTGCTGCTGTTCCATTCCGGCAAGCTGCCGGCCGGCTTCGGCGGCCTGCTCCTGCTCGAAACGATGCTGCTCTTCGGCCATCTGGACTTCGGCTGAAGCCGATTCCAAAACGGTATGGTTGGCCGCTTCTTCGGCAGCGAGCTCCTGCAGTCTTGTTCGCGTGCGCTCAAGTTCCGCCTCGTCTGTGGCAGCGCGTACCACCAGCTCAGCACAGCGCTCTTCGTTGTTTGCACGCCGAGAGTTTGCTCGGCCGGCTTCGACGTCAATCTGACTCAAACGATCGTGAACCGCACGAGCTTCTGCTTCCAGTGAATAGGCGCGTTCGGAGACTGACGAATGCGCACGCTCCATCAGCTCGACTGAGCCAGACCGATCGCCTACTTCAATGCTGAGAGCCTGAATCTTCTCTTCGAGCGCAGCATTCTCGCGCGCCATCTGCGTGAGCTTGCTGGCGAGCACGACTCGCAGCTTTTCGCGCATCTCCTCGCGCAACCTGGCGTACCGCTCGGCCTTCGCCGCCTGCCGCTTCAGCGAGTTCATCTGCCGCGCGACTTCGTCGAAGATGTCATTGATACGCGCAAGGTTTTGCCGCGCATGTTCTAGACGCAGCTCGGCCAAACGCTTTTTGGTTTTGAACTTCGTAATCCCCGCGGCCTCTTCGATGATCGCGCGGCGATCATGCGGCTTGCTTGAGAGAATCTGGCCGATGCGTCCCTGCTCGATGATCGCGTACGACTCCGGGCCAAGGCCCGTGCCCATGAAAATGTCCTGAATATCGCGGAGACGGCAGAGCTTGCCATTCAGTAGATATTCCGATTCGCCGGAACGGAACAAACGGCGAGTGACAACAATTTCACCCGCCCGGAACTGCGAGTTGAATTTACGGCGACGGATTTTGAGGACGACTTCCGAGCTTGCAGCCTGACCTTCCGCAGTTCCCGATTCGGGAGTAAGTTCAGATCCGGATTGAGCCTCTCCCTCAATGCTCGGGCTCTCTTCGGCTTCGTTGCTCTCCGCCGCTGCAACTACATTCCCTTCTGCATCGATCAACTGTCCTGGACGGGCTTCTTCCTCAGCACGCGTGGTTTCTTCGGCCGCCGCAGCGCGGAGCGATGCCTCGTCCCAGTCCTCGGCTGTGAGCTCGTCCTGAATCTCGATCTCAGGCGCTCCATTGTGATCGCCGTCATAAACATCCGGGTCGATGAGCGTAAGCGAGACTTCAGCCATACCGGTCGGCTTGCGATCGCGCGTGCCGGCGAAGATTACGTCTTCCATGCGCGCGCCGCGGAGACTGCGCGCCGACTGTTCGCCCAGTACCCAGGAGATCGCGTCAGACACATTGGACTTGCCGCATCCGTTGGGGCCGACGATCGCGGCGATGCCTTCGCCGTGGAACTTGAGTTCGGTCCGGTCACAGAAAGATTTGAAGCCGAGAATCTGAAGCTTTTTGAGCTTAAGCACTGCACGCTCCTTCGGGAAAAGAGGGGAGGACGATGAATCGCGAAACTCGACATTCAGGCCGAGGTGCGATCAATTTGAGCGCCGTCGCGTCGTGTTGACTCAAATGGTTACACCGGTCGTTTTGGCCCGTCGCGCTAGCGGCCAGAGAAGGAAACGACCTGCTCAATTTACGATTGGCAGTAGCCTGCGTCAACAACGCCACACAATATGTTGTGGATATTGCGGCAGGAACCCACGATATTGCACCTGAGTTGCTGCAGGTGCGCACACAAAGAGTCATGTAGAGGGGAACGCGGGAATCGGCGAGAGCTGTGGAAATCTTAGCAGAAATCTCTCAAAATTCACTTCGAAATCAGGTCAGTGCGATTCCTGAGCAAGGTCCGGTTAAGATTGTGTCGGCCATGAAAAAACAACGTCGCAGGTTCAACGTGGTTCTGCGATCGGAACCGGAGGGCGGATTCACAGCTTTAGTGCCTGCTCTCCCCGGCTGTGTCACATATGGCCGAAGTCTCTCGGAAGCCAAAGTAATGGCAAAGGATGCGATCGCCGGCTATGTCGCGAGTCTCCAAAAACACAAAGAGCAGATTCCTGATTCATTCCCTCGGCAGTGAATCCTCGCGACCGCCGTCGGTTCTGGACCTGCTGCTAAAATTCAGGCCGTGTCTTCTTACAAACTGATTTGCATCTTCCTTTCTGTTCTTTTCTCTTCATTTTTGACCGCTCAGAGCAAATCCAGGAAAGCCAGCACACCGCTCCATCACGGCGTTTCGCGGTTCGCAAGGCCGGAATACGTTGTGCCGGATTTGGCGGAGCGGCTGGCGAAGTACAAACGGGTTGTCATTCCATTCGACAAGTCGAGGTTCTCCACGCGCGAGCTGCAGATGATCGACAAGCTGGTCGATGCCTCGCGCTATCTCGACGACATCTTTTGGCGACAGAGCGATCCGGAAGGTCTGGCGCTCTACAAGAGCCTTGAGAATTCGAAGAATCCGCGCGACATGAACCTGCGGCAGTTCCTCATGATCAACGGCAGCCGCTTCGATCTGACGAACGACAACAAACCATTCGTCGGCACAAAGCCGATGCCGCCGGGCCGCGGACTCTATCCCGACGGACTAACTCGTCAAGAGCTCGAGAAGTACGTGGCTGCGCATCCAGATCAGAAAGAGGAACTTTACAGCCCATACACCGTCATCCGCCGCAACGGAGATCAACTGGAAGCAATTCCCTACCGCACCGCATATCGCCAGTTCCTGATTCCGGCTGCAAAGGATTTGCGCGAAGCCGCCGATCTCTCCGACGACAAAGCTTTCGCTGATTTCCTTCGACTCCGGGCCGACGCCCTCCTTTCAGACGACTACTACAAGAGCGATCTCGCATGGGTCGATCTCCAGAATCCGAAGTTCGACGTGATCATGGCGCCGTACGAGACCTACCTCGACGGCGTGCTCGGGGTGAAGACGTCCTATGGCGCAGCGGTCATGATTCGGAACGAAGCCGAAAGCGCGAAGCTCGCCGTGTACCAACAACATGTCCCTGAGATTCAAGACGCGTTGCCGCTCGCCGCTGAAGATCGTCCTTCAAAAGCCGGTCAACCCACGCCTATGGAGGTGATGGACACTCCGTTCCGCGGTGGCGATCTGCGTCATGGATACCAGGCCGTAGCTGACAATCTGCCTAACGACGCTCGCATTCACGAGCAAAAAGGCACGAAGAAAATCTTTTTCAAGAACTACATGGATGCACGCGTTAACTACGTCATCCTGCCGCTGGCCAAGGGAATCATGGATCCCGCACAGGCTGCGCAAGCCACCGCAGATGGCTACATGGCAAGCACGGTAATGCACGAAATCTGTCACGGCCTGGGCCCGGCGTACTCGCGCACAGCATCAGGAAAGAAAGATATTCGTGAGGCGCTGGCGGATATCTATCCCGGATTGGAAGAGGCCAAAGCCGACGTAGTGGGCATGTTTGCATTGAAGTTTCTCATCGACAAAGGCGTGCTCCCAAAAGAACACGAGCAGGAATACTATGCTTCGTACGTGGCCGGAATCTTTCGCACAGTTCGGTTCGGCGTAGGCGAAGCCCATGGACGCGCCGAGATGATGGAATTCAATTATCTAAGCGAGCAGAAGGCAATCAACCGCAATGCTTCGGGCCGCTATCAAGTGGACTACGCCAAGATGCCTGACACAATTGCAGCCCTGGCGAAGGAACTGCTGGAGCAGGAAGCCACAGGCGACCGCGACCGCGCGGCGGCCTGGTTCAAGAAGTATGACGTGATGCCAAGCGAGCTGCAGTCCAAAATGGCGGAGTTGCGCAACATACCCGTTGATGTCGATCCAGTGCAGCCGTTTCCCGAAAAGGTCCAATAAGGAGATCTCGATGGAGCAAGCTGAAAAGCGAAAATACGAGCGAGTGACTCTGCCTCCCGAAGCTGCTGCATATGTGGAAGACACAAACGGCAAACGTCTCGGCGCATTGCGTGTGATCGGCCAGGGTGGTCTGCTTTGTGAGTGCGATCCCAAGCTCTATCGTCCAGGCCAGATGGTCACGCTGCGCATCGTCGATCCGAGCGAAGGAATCGAGCGCGTCTTGAATTGCGAGGTCCGGTACTCAGAAGAAAAAGGCATCGGCTTCGCATTCGATGATCTCGGACCTGATTCGGCCGTTGAGATCGGCGTGATTATCGGGAAGTATTATGCCGGGCATAGGTAGCAATCGACGTAGCACCTTCTTGAGTTCCTCATTTCGCGATCTCGTGATTGTTTCAAGTCTGAATCGCTAATCGCTAAATCACGAAATTGCGATTACTTACGCTCGACGAGGGCTTAAGCACAGACATTCCAGAATTCCATTTGCTCGTCGAACAATCGAGAGTACCCTGGCGCTCTCAACTAGACCGCCGCGCATCCTACCTTCTTTGCTTGCCTCAGTTCTCAGTGTTCAATTCTTCTACAAGAGCATCTTTCCCATTTGAGGAGAAGTATCCATGGATTCAGATTCCGTCCTTCAATTTCCCGACGGCACACACAGTCGCAAGTTTGACGCGCTGCGCTGGGGTTCGATGCTCGGTGGCGGCGCTCTTGCGCTGTTCGGCCTTTCAAAGCGCTCGAAGCCAGGCTTCGCGCTAGCTGCCGCTGGCGGATTGCTGGCATATCGTGGCGCAACTCTCGAAGAAGCCAATCAGGAGTGGTACGTCGAGACCAGCTTTGCTGTCAACTGCTCACCTGCAGAAGCATTTCAGTTCTGGCGCAACTTCGAAAACCTTCCCAAGTTCATGCGCAACCTGGAATCGGTAAAGGTGCTCGATGATGGACGCTCGGAATGGACAGCTCTCGGTCGCATGGGAATAAACGTCCACTGGACTGCGGAGATCGTCGACGAACGCGAGAACGAGTGGGTCGTCTGGCGCTCGCTCGAAGGGTCTGACATCGACTGCCGCGGCTCGGTTCACTTCCGTTCTGCCGTCGGCGATCGCGGCACGATTGTAACTGCCTCAATGCAATGTCGTCCCGTTGCTGGTGCGCTGGGCAAAGCGGTAGCGCTCGCATTCGGCAAGGATCCCGAGTTCATGATGCGAGAGGACCTGCGCCGCTTCAAAGCCTTGATGGAAGCCGGAGAAGTTCCCAATGTTCAAGGCCAGACACACGGTCCACGATCCAGATTGCACAAAGCACTCGACGTTGCCTATCCCGAGAAGCGCAAGGAGAGCGAGTTCGAAGCCAATCTGCAACAACTTCAACCGCAAAGGAGCGCGTCATGAAAGCACTCTGCTGGATGGGAATTGAAAAACTGAGCGTCGAAGACGTTCCCGATCCGAAAATTCTGAATCCGCATGATGCGATAGTCCGCGTTACGCGCACCTGCATCTGCGGTTCCGATCTCCATCTCTATAACGGCCTGATGCCCACTTTGGAACAAGGAGATATCCTCGGTCACGAGTTCATGGGCGAAATCGTTGAAGTTGGGCCAGGTGTTGATCGCGCAAAGCTGAAAGTCGGAGATCGAGTCGTTGTGCCGTTCACTATTGCTTGTGGCAAATGCTTTTTTTGCCAGCAGGAGCTATGGTCACTATGCGACAACACGAATCCTAATGCCTGGATGGCAGAGAAGCTGATGGGCTATTCGCCTTCCGGCCTCTTCGGCTACACACACATGCTTGGTGGCTATGCAGGAGGGCAGGCGCAGTACGCGCGCGTTCCTTGCGCCGACGTTGGTCCAATCAAGATTCCTGACAGCCTTTCTGACGAAAAGGTCGTTTTCCTTTCTGACATTTTCCCGACCGGCTACATGGGCGCGGAGAACTGCAATGTTCGTCCCGGCGACACGGTCGCCATCTGGGGCTGCGGACCAGTAGGACAGTTCGCAATTCGCAGTGCATTCATGCTCGGTGCGGGACGTGTGATCGCGATCGATCGTCTACCTGATCGTCTGCGCCTGGCCGAAGATGCAGGCGCGGAGACGATCAATTACGAACAAGTCGAAGACGTTGTGCAGACGCTCAAAGACATGACCGGCAATCGTGGCCCGGATTCTTGCATGGACGCCGTCGGCATGGAAGCCTTCGGGCACACGCTGCCTTTCCTTGTCGATCGCGCGAAGCAAGCGATGAAGCTCGCTCAAGATCGGCCCAACGTGCTGCGTCAATGCATCATGGCCTGCCGCAAAGGAGGAACGGTTTCGGTGCCGGGAGTCTATGGAGGATTCCTCGACAAGATTCCATTCGGCGCAGCCATGAACAAAGGCCTCACTTTCAAAATGGGCCAGACGCACATGATGCGCTACGTGCGTCCCCTTTTAGAACGCATCGAGCGCGGCGAAATCGATCCGAGCTTCGTAATCAGTCACCGCCTCCCGCTATCGAAAGCACCGGAAGCCTACAAGATGTTCCGTGATAAGGAAGATCACTGCACGAAAGTCGTGCTGGATCCCTGGGCAGACGGAGCAGCAGCGGCTTAGCAACCTGGCTCCACTCAACTACGGCGTAGGTAGAGGCGTGGGATGCCACGTCTCTACACGCCCAAGCCGGCCGCTTTTTTCTCGCCGGGAACAAACACCGTTTCCACCGTCGCCGGACACAAACTGCGATAACCACAATTCCTGCAATGGAACCCGGGGGTTGGTGCGAAATTCGCGCTGCGAATGCCTTCTGCGACTGCGATCACCCTCTCGTAAATTCTCTCTTTTCTGATGCTCTCCGTCTCAGCCGTGGTGTTGTCTTCGAGGTTGTAGAAAGCCGCACGCTCAACTCGATGTCCTTCGAGCTCGGCTGCCATCCAGTACAGGCCGAGCTGAATGCTGTTCACTGCATCCAGCGTGTTGCGCGGAGCGCCAGTTTTGTAGTCGAGCACCAGCACGCCGCCGTTTTCTAAGCGGTCAATCCGATCGATTCGTCCGTTGATCAGGACGTCCTCAATCGTGAAGCGGATCGACTTCTCCGTGCACAGCACCTGCGGCTTCGGCTCGAGCGCACGCAATGCGATGAACTGTCGCAACTGCTCCTCGCCCTGGTGCTCGTAGAGTCTTCTCTGAAGTTCTTCCTCGATCTTCGCCAGTTCGAACTCGCGTCGGAAGATCTCGACCGTTTCTTCAACGGTGCGATCAACGCCACGCAACGCCGCTTCGTAGAAATCCTTGAGCGCGGTGTGCATAGCCGCCCCATACTGCAACGCGGCAGACGGTTCTTCCGGAAGACGCCAGCGCTTCTGCAGAGCGAATTTCATCGGACACGCCGCATATGCATCGATTGCCGACGCGCTCAGCTCAATCTTTCCTATAACTGATTCCTCCGCGAGTGCGATCCACGCCGGCGCTTCCGCTGCAACTTCCTCGCGCTGGACCACAATGGGATCGCGGAGCCGGAGCGCGTGCTTGATCGCCTGGTCTTCCCTTAACTCACGAAGGTAGACAGGCGGAAGTTCCGCTTCCTTCTTTTTGCTCGCACGCTTTTTTCCGTAGAGCGTAAGCGTGTCGCGCGCGCGAGTGACAGCGACATAGAAGAGTCGCCGCTCCTCTTCCTTGTGAATCTGGTCATCTGCCTTTTCGACTCGGTAGTTGCCTGGACTCAGTTCGCGGGGAAACTCAAAGAGCGTTTCTTTGTAGCTCGTGGGGAAAGATGGACTGACGACCCTCAACACAAAGACATTCTTGAACTCGAGTCCCTTCGCAGCGTGAACGGTGAGCAGTTTCACGGCATCGCGATCTTCCGCTGCTTCGCTGGAACCGCTGGCAAATTCGTCTTCCGGGCGCTCTGGCGGAGAGAGCGCGAGCGTGCCTCCGCCTTCGCGATACAGATCGAGGTATTCAAGGAACTCACTGAGTTTGCCGCTCGTGCAAATACGGCTTCCCAGCCACTTGCGCGTGAATTCCAGAAAGCGTGTGAGTTCGATTGAGCTTCGGGAAATTCCCAGAAGATCGGCCGCGGCATGGATGGTCTGAACTAAATCCGTTCCGTCTCCATGCTGCTCGGAGAACATTTCCAGGACGCGCAGCAATTCCGGGCCGCCATTCACGCCCTCGAGAACGGTGGCAACTTTCGTGCCTCGCGCAGCCGAGGAGAGCTTCGCATGAAGCGTGGAAAGATCAATGCCTGAGCCATCACGCAGCGCGAGTCGAAAGAAGCTGACATCGTTGTTACGGGAATTGACGCAATGCAGCCATGCAACCACATCGCGCAACGCGTCGCCCTCGAACAGATCGGTATCCTGCACCTCGAACGGAATCGATCGCGCTCCAAGTTCTTCGACCAGGCCTTCGGCATTGGAGTGGCTGCGAAAGAGAACGGCGCAGTCCCTCCACCGCGCGCCATCGGCATGGAGGGCCAGAATGCGTTCGGCAACATCGGAGCATTCTTCTGAGTAGTGCCGATATGGCACTACATCGACTGGCTGTGTGTCGAACAGAAGTCCGATCCCGCGGCTGCATTCTTCGCGATCCCGAGCCGAAACCAGCGTCTCCCTGTCAAACTGCAGGCGACTACCGCCTTCGGTCAATTTGGGATTGTGCCGAATTGCCGCGTAACCGCAGTCGAGAACGTTCTGCGTTGAGCGTTGATTTTCCGCGAGATTGATGAGATTACGGCGTTCGAGCTTGTCGAACACATTGGCGAACTCATTAAAAGCCGCGCTCGACGCACCGCGGAAATGATAGATCGCCTGATCGGGATCGCCTACTGCAAAAACATTCTGCGCTTCGCCGGCGAGCACGCGTGCCAGTTCGATCTGCGCGTGATTGGAGTCTTGAAATTCATCGATTAAGAGAAATCGCGAGCTGCGTCGTTCTCGATCGAGGAGTTGGGCATCGCTGCAAAGCAACGCCGTAGCACGCGCAACTAGCGCGCCGAAAGTCAGCAGGCGATTTTCCATCAGAAGCTTCTCGACAGCCTTGAAGATCGCCGAGATCTCTTCGCAGCGCTCGAGGATTTCATCACGCGTCATTTTCTCCGCTTGTTTTTTCTTGGCGACTCGCGGCAGACGCAACTCGCCGCGACTCACGCGCGCTACATACTCCGAGTAGATGTCCGCCGTGACCAGTTCGTCAGAGCAGCGATCGAAGAACGCCAGCAGGTCGTGTAGAAATCTGCCGGGATTGGCCGCTCGAAGAAAGCGATTCAGTGGCAGATCGGCTACACGCTGCCGCAAAAAGGTCCACAGTTCGACATCGTCGACAAGCTGGAAATCTTCTCCAGCCTCGCGCAGAAGCTGATAGCAGTAGCCGTGGAATGTAGAGGCATTCAGGCCGGCAGCGGCGATGCCTGCCGACGACTTGGCCACACGCGAGCGAATCTCGCGGGCAGCTTTATGCGTGAAGGTAAAGGCTCGAATCTCATTGGGACGCGCATGCTTTCCCAGAATGAGACGCGAGATGCGATGAACAAGAACGCTTGTCTTTCCCGTGCCCGCGCCGGCAAGCACCAGCATGGGTCCATGCACATGATTGGCGGCGTCTTTCTGCCTGAAATTAAGTTGTGAATACGAGATGCCCACGTGGCCTGCCTAAAGCGTGCTCAATGATTATGCGAAAGAAAGGCGAATTTCACAATGAGGAAATTGCGGTCGCAAGGTGGAAATCAAGAAAATTCTCCCGTTTCCAGCACTGGTGGGTACGATGTTTTGGAAGGAGAACAAGCTAGATGGCTCATCGCGGCGCAATCATCATCATCCGCGTGCTGGTCGGTTGGGTGTTCCTGGTCGAAGGCTTTCTCAAATTTCGCTTGCCGCAAGAACTCGGAGTCGGACGCTTCGCCAACATTGGAATTCCCGCCTCGCATGTTATGGCCCCGTTCGTCGGAGGTGTAGAAATCGTCTGCGGCGCTTTTGTGATCATGGGCCTGCTGACGAGGCTAGCGTGCGTTCCGCTGCTGATCGACATCGTCGTCGCCATTATCTCAACCAAGGTCCCTATTCTGCTTGGTCACCCTTTCTGGCGGTTTACTCTTCCCAATTTGAAACACTATGGACTGCTGAGCATGCTGCATGAGGCACGAACGGATTTTTCGATGCTACTAGGCTTAGTGTTTCTCCTGATCGTAGGCCCAGGAAGTCTCGCGCTTGATCGCGGACGTTAACGTTGTCCGATAACCACACTGGTTAACGCTGCACGGTCGAACGCAAAGAAACACGGCGTGCGAATCAGATACTTATTGAAACTCCGGCGGACGTCCCGTGAGCCGCTCGATGCGCTTCGCAATCGGCGGATGAGTGGAGAACAGATTCGCGAGCGTGTCACCGCCTATCAGCGGCGCCACGATGAACAGATGCGCTGTCGAGGGTGAAGCAACTAGCGGGCGCCGCTTCGACCAGGCATCGAGCTTTTGCAGCGCGCGAGCCAAAGCATATGGATTTCCGGTAGTGTTTGCACCAGTGTGATCTGCCTCATACTCTCGCGAGCGCGAGATCGCCATCTGGATCAGCAGCGCGGCGATCGGCGCCAAGATCATCATCAGGATTGCAGCAAATCCGCCGCCACGATCGCGATCATCACGATCGCCGTAGCCGCCGAACATTCCTGCCCACATCAGCGAGCGCGCAAGGAATGTGATCGCGCCGGCTAACGTCGCGGCGACTGAGCTGATAAGGATGTCACGATTCCTGACATGACCCAGCTCGTGCGCGAGGACGCCTTCGAGTTCTTCGTCATCGAGCAGATTCAGAATGCCTTGCGTAACTGCAACTGAAGCGTGCGAAGGATTGCGTCCGGTGGCGAAGGCGTTCGGCGAGTCCGTTGGGATCACGTAAATTTTCGGCATAGGCAGGCCGACGCGCTGCGTCATGCGCTCAACGACGTTGTATACGCGAGGCAGATCTTCGCGCGAAACCGGCTGCGCACCGTACATCGACAAAGCAATCTTGTCGGAAAAGAAATAGCTGAAGAAATTCATCACGGCGGCAATCGCCAGGCCAATGGCCATTCCATGCTGCGTGCCCAAGCGTGCGCCGATCACGTCTCCGACAAACATCAGAAAGAGCGTGAGGCCAGTAAGCAGAGCCAAAGTTTTCAGATTATTTCCCATAAGCTTTGTAGATGTAGATGCTCCAGTGTGTCACGGGATTCGGCGCGTCGCAAAGGCTTGGGCGCGCTTGGCGTGCAGACACGAAGCCTTAGCTACTGGTACGCGAATCGAGCCAAAACGTTCCCTTTTGCACAGTTCGCGTCTTTTTTGCGAAGGCTCTTGAAGATGTCATCCTGACCCCGTCTTTTTCGCCGAAGGAGATCTCCCATGGTCCCTCAAACTGAAATGAGCTGTCCAAGCTCGCGACCCGTTAACAATGCGGCTTCAGGCGAGAGCCAGGACGGACCAGCTAAGACGGAGACATCGCGGGAAAATCGTTCGGCCGAGGGGACGAGGCCCCTCGGAAGTACGCTCCGGGTAAGGTCGTCGATGAAAGCAGACCTGAGCCCGGTTACGTGCACATCGCAAGAGCGCGCAGAATTCAGAGCCAACCAGCGATCACTAATGAGGATAAGGACCTTGGCCTTCACTCCTGATCCGTGCCTCTAAGAAAGGTTCGAGTCATGCACGCCCTAAGTTGTCAGCTACATCTTTGTAACGGGGTTTGGCGGCGGAGCTTGTCCCTGCGCGGCGTCTTCTCTTCGGACCGCGGCTTCAGCGGCTTGGAAGCCAAGCTTCGAATGGGTGCCGTCACAGAATGGCTTGTTCGTACTCCCGCCGCAGCGGCACAGCGAGAATGCGGGCTTGCCGGTCAAGTCCCATTCGCGACCTTCGGCGTCTACCAGTTTGACTGCCCCTTCGACACGATACGGGCCATTTGGCCTCACGGTGATCTTCACGTCTGCCATTGAGTTCGGTTTGCCTCCTGCACCAGTGTATCTATCATTCGGTCAGTCTGAACACCTAACCACTTCGAACAATCATGCTGCGAGGTCAAGCAAAGCCAATCCGGTGACTTCATCGATCGTGCGCTGCAGATGAGCAGGCGTTTCGACGACCATGATCTCCATCGTCGGCCACACACTTCCGCCAAGCAGATGGCCTCCATGCGCTGTGCCATCGCGTTTGCCTACGATCGCATGGGCGTGCAGCTTTGCTTTCCCATCCTTGCGTGCCAGATTGCCGATAAACGAGAGCAGCTCAACCTGCTCGTTGATTTCGATCGGCTGATATTCGCGGCGATCACGATCGAAGTAGCCAAGGCGCACGCGCTCGAAGGCTCCAATGCCGCTCAGCCGAGCGCTACAGATGTTGTTCTCCTCGGCAAACTGCAGCAGGAGCGGAAGAATGTCGTCATTCTTATCGAATACCAACGCAAACGTTTTGAGCTTGTTTTCTTCCAACAAAAGTTTGGATTGCACGTTTCCTCCTGAGGACCGCCGCTGTTGTGTCGCACGGTAGCGTAATCGAGCGCCGCCTCACGTGATTTCGATGCCTCCAGAGCTAATGCTCGTGGCTACTGTTTTTCGATGAAGGTTTTTGGGTGGAGTAACTACAGCTCGCGCCGGCCTTCGAGTGCCTTGGCCATCGTGACCTCGTCGGCGTATTCGATGTCGCTGCCGGCGGGAATGCCAGTAGCGATGCGCGTCATCTTCACTGGCGAATTCTTCAGCATTCGCTGGATGTAGACCGCAGTAGCCTCACCTTCTACGGTTGGATTCGTCGCGATGATGAGCTCGTCAACATCACCGCGTTCCACGCGTTGCGCCAGCGTTGCCAGGCGGAGATGTTCCGGGCCGATTCCGTGTAACGGTGAAAGCGCTCCGTGCAGAACGTGATAAACGCCGTTGTAGCTGCGCGTCTTCTCGATGGCTGCAATATTGGTTGGTTCTTCAACAACGCAGACTAGGCGCTGATTCCGTGTTGGGCTGCTGCAGTAGACGCATGGATCGATATCTGTGATATTGCTGCAGATCGAGCAGAGATGAAGGCTGGCCTTAACTTGACGAATGGCATCCGCCAGCAGTTCGGCATCTTCATTACTGGCGCGCAGGATGTGGAAGGCGAGCCGCTGCGCCGTCTTGCCGCCGACGCCCGGTAGCTTTTTCAATTCATCGATGAGCCGCGCCATCGGCTCTGCGAATTTCGACAAGGTGCCTCACGAAAGCCCTGCGGTAGGCGGGCGAAGATGGTTGGGCGCTGGTTTCACCAGCGGTTGTTAGAACAACCCCGGCAAGTTCATGCCGCCGAGCATGCTTCCCAAACTGGACTGCATCGTCCCATCAATCTTCCGCCCGGCTTCGTTCACTGCCGCGGTGATTAGGTCCTGCAGCATCTCGACGTCGCCCGACTTTACCGCTTCAGGATCGATCTTCATCGAGATCACCTGCTTCTGCCCATTCATTTTCACCGTCACCGTGCCGCCGCCGGAAGATGCTTCGACTATCGTCGCGCGCATCTTCTCTTGAATTTCCTGCGAAGCGCGCTGCGCCTGGGCCAGCAACTCCTTGGGATTGAATTCCATTCTTGCCGCGTCTCCGACTACTTCTTTCGCAAATCGACTACGGTGCGAACCTCCGCTCCGAACTTCTCGCGCATACGTTGCACAATCGGATCCTCCGCCGCTCGCTGACGTGCGCCGCCTGCGCTGCCGCCGTTTCCGTTTCCATTGCTAACGTGTTCGACAGGAGCTTGTGCTACTCCGCCGCCTGCAATGTTCAATTTAATTGGGCGACCGCAGAGCCGCGACGCTTCTTGAGTCAGCAACCGACGCGCGTCGGCACTCAAGCTGAGATCGATCACCTTCTCGGATAGCGGAAGGCGCAGACTGAGCTGGTTTCCTTCGAACTTCCACTCTCCACGCGAAAGCAGATCGGCAGCGGTGTCCTGGCTCTGGGCTTCTAGAACTCCAATGAGCGCCGTGCGGAGGTCATGGAGACCGACTTCCTTCGGAGCGGTTACCGGTTCTGAGTCCTCGGGCGCTTCCGCGACTGCAACCGCCGTCGCGCCTGAGACCGCCGCGACGGCAAGGCTGCCGCGCGTTTGCAGTTCAATTCCCGAATCGGAAAGTGAACTTACAGCCAAACCTTCCGGCTCCGACGAACGAACCTTGCGCAAGCGGTCGGCTTCGAAAGGAGAAACAACGCGAGAAGGCGCGGAACCTGAGCCAGAGCCAAAAGGCGTTTGCGGCCGTAACGAGCCCAAGGCCGAGACTCTGGGCTCTGCTACTCGCGTTGACCCACCGGCTACAGGCGAGGGCACGGATTTTGCTGTTCCGCCCGCACTCGCCTGGCTGAGGAACTCTTCCAGCGGCAACAGGCGATGCGCATGCACCATCTTCAACATGCCAAGTTCGAGATGAAAGCGCTGCTCCTGGCGATAGCCAAGCTCGTCCTGCGTCCGCAGGATGATATTCAAAAAGCGCGTGAGGTCTTCCTCGAAAAAAAACGCCGCAACACCGGCTACCTTCTTCTTCTCATCTGAAGAAATCTGCAGAAGCGGCGAATCTCCGCCTGCGATCTTGGCTACAAGCGCGTTGCGCAAAAAACGGACCAACTGTTTAGCGAAATGCGAGGGACTCTGTCCCTCAGTCATCAACCGGTCGAGCAGCTTCAGCAGATCTTCACTCGAGTTGCGGTGCACGGATTCCATCGCCTGCACCAGCACGTCCGACGAAACCGTTCCCATCAGCCCGCGAACTTGTTCTGCGGTGAGCTTCGCGCCCAAATCGCCGTCGAAGACGCCGCAGCAGGCGATCGCCTGATCCATGATCGACAGCGCGTCGCGCATTGAACCATCTCCAGCTTCGGCTAACGCGGCGAGAGCATCGTCTTCGGCGTTGATTTTTTCCTGAGCGGCAATATCACGCAGTTGCTGCACGATGTCGTCAAACCGAACGGCATGAAAGCTGAAGTGCTGACAGCGAGAGCGGATCGTCTGGGGAATGTCCTCGGGTTGCGTCGTCGCCATCATGAACACGATGTGCGGCGGAGGTTCTTCGAGTGTCTTCAGCAACGCGTTGAAGGCGGCATCGGTAATCTGGTGAGCTTCGTCGAGGATGTAGATCTTGTAGCGATCACGGGCTGGACGATAGCGCGCCGCGTCGCGCAGCTCGCGAATTTCATCGATACCGCGATTCGTAGCGGCGTCGATTTCGATCACGTCCACCGAGCTTCCTGCCCTGATCTCCTGGCAGGAATCACAGGCGCCGCACGGTTCCGGCGAAGGCTTGTCTGTCGAGCGGCAGTTTAGCGCCATGGCCAGAATGCGTGCGATCGTGGTCTTCCCTATGCCACGATGGCCGCTGAAGATATATCCATGGGCAATGCGCTGCTGGGAAATGGCATTCTGCAGCGTGCGCGTGACATGCTCCTGCCCGATTACGTCAGAAAAACGCTGAGGACGATACTTCCGGGCGAGGACCTGATAGCTCATGGCGGGAACTGGAGTTGATTATACCGTCGAAACCGCGACCGTTGAGATTTGAACACGGAGGACGCGGAGGGCACAGAGGCCGGTGCAATGGATGGATGAATGAAGCTCCTACAGAGATACAGGAAAAAGTCGAATTCTCACGAAAGATCTTTCGCGCGCTCATCCACTTTAATAGGAACTCCAGGATTTCTCCCCGAAACTCATCTGATAATTTCCTCTGTGACCTCCGTGCCCTCCGTGTTCAACCCCGGTCAAGTCCTTAGGATTTTGTGTGCTAGCATCGACTCTCGATGACATCGGGCAAACTTCAGGTCGTGCCGTTGGGTGGGCTTGGCGAATTCGGCATGAACTGCATGGCTGTGCGCTGGGGAGATGACATTATCGTCATCGACGCTGGCCTGATGTTTCCCGAATCGGAGCTGCTGGGCGTAGATATTGTCGTCCCAGATATCACCTACCTGCTCGAAAATCGCGATAAGGTCCGCGCTATCCTCCTCACTCACGGGCACGAAGATCACATTGGCGGCCTGCCCTGGATTCTCTCCGAACTGAACATTCCCGTCTATGGAACTGAGTTCACCTTGGCACTCGTGGAAGGCAAGCTGGAGGAGCACGGATTACTGGACTCAGCGATCCTGAATGAGATCGAACCGAATGAGCGTTTTCGTATCGGTCCGTTTCTGGTTCATCCGCTGCGGGTGACTCACAGCCTTGTCGATTGTGTAGCGCTGGCCATTCACACGCCACTCGGAGTTGTGATTCACTCTGGCGATTTCAAAGTCGATCCAACGCCGACTGATGGCAACCTTTTCGATCTTCATCAATTTGCAGAGTACGGCAAAGAACGTGTGCTTCTTCTTCTGCAGGATTCGACGAACGTCGAACGCCCAGGCTACACGCCGAGCGAGCGCGCAGTGCGTCCGCGATTCGAAGAGATATTCACGCGCACCAAGCGCCGTCTATTCGTTTCCTGCTTTTCATCATCGATCCATCGAATCAAGCTGGTGGCTGACATGGCCTTCGAGCACGGGCGCAAGCTCGCGCTCGTCGGCCGTTCGATGAACGAAGCGACAGAGATAGCGCTCGATCTCGGCTACCTGCACATTCCTGAAGGAACGCTGATTCATCCTGGACAGATTCGTGACTTCAATCCGGAGAAAGTCTGCGTGCTGATCAGTGGCACGCAAGGTGAGCCGATGTCGGCGCTCTCACGCGCCGCAGTCGACAATCACAAGCACGCTCGTATCGAGGCAGGCGACACCGTCGTACTCTCTTCTCGGATCATTCCGGGAAACGAGAAGGCAATCTTCCGCATGATCGATCACCTATACCGCCGGAACGCCGACGTGATCTACGAAGATGGCTCCGGATCGCCGGTACACGTGAGCGGACACGCCAGCCAGGAAGAGCTTCGTCTCCTTATTAACCTCGTGCGTCCCCGCTACTTCGTTCCGGTTCATGGCGAGTACCGACAGCTCAAGCGCCACGCGGAACTCGCCGGCTCGATGCATGGAGCGGTTGGCAGCGTGCTCATGCTTGAGAGCGGAGATGTCCTGGAAATTGACGAACTCGGCGTGCGCAAATCAGGAAAGGTTACAGTCGGTCGGGTGTGCATCGATTCCGGTTCGGCGAGCGATGTAGTCGAGGATCTTGTTATTCGCGATCGCCGCCACCTCAGCGAAGACGGCATCGTGCTGCCGATCATCGCCATCAATAAGCTGACCGGAAGAGTTGAATCCATTCCCGAAATAGTGATGCGCGGCTTCGCTGCTGCCGGCGCCGAAAACGGATTTCTAGCCGAGGCACGCGATGTAATCAGCCGTACGTTGGAACTATCGAGTCAGGAAGAAAAGGCAGACTACGGGGTAATCAAAGAGAAGATCCGCCAGGACTTAAAGCGTTACATCAACAAGCAAACCAGCCGCCGCCCGCTGATCATGCCAGTGATTCTTGAGATCTAACTTGACACCGCCTTCCTCTGCCGTGACACAGAAGAAGAAAGCGAACAGCCACAAGCTCCTCAAAATTTTTCTCCTGCTTCTCGCCGTTGTTCTGCTCCTTCTGTGGCCATCGGCACACGAGCACCTTCGTGCCATGTCACTGCTGGCGCGAATGGCACAACAGAAGAACTGGATGGCTCGCCTCAACCGCCACAATTACGAAATCCAAACGCTCTCGTTGCAGTCAACTGCCGGCTTAACACCGGCGCGACTGTACGTTCCACATGATGTGCAGAATCCGCCAGCGATAGTCGTGGTTCCCGGCCTGCATCAGCTCGGGATGGATGAGCCGCGCTTGGCGAACTTCGCTAAATCATTGGCGGAAACTGGAGTTGAGGCGCTTACGCCGCAAATGGACGCACTCGCCGATTATCGAGTGGAGCCACAGTCGATCGACGTGATTGGAACTGCGGCGCAGTTCCTGGCACAGCGTGCAGGAACCAGAGTCGGCGTTCTCGGCCTGAGCTTCGCGGGTGGACTGTCGTTGATGGCGGCTGCCGATCCGAAGTACGCGGACGACATCTCATTCGTTGTTGCGGTAGGTGCCCAAGACGATGTTCAACGCGTAGAGCACTATCTCGTTGAAGGCGAAACTCGCTGGCCAGATGGGAGACTGCTCACAACTCCACCGCATGAATATGGTTGGCTGATTCTTATCTACTCGCATCCGGAAGACTTCTTCCCTGCTGCCGATGTGGAAGGTGCAAGAGAGTCATTGCGCCTCCTGTTGCATGAGGATGTGAAGCAAGCGAATGAACGAGCGGCTCGACTTTCCCCTGAAGGACAGCTCCTGATGAAAGCCATCTTCGAGCATCATCGCGAAGTTTTTCGAGACAAGCTGCTGGCGGATCTGGACAAACACACAGCCGAGGCCGTTGCGGTCTCACCGCACGGTCACATTCAGGCTCTGAGAGCAAAGGTCTTGCTTGTGCATGGCGAGGGCGACGACGTAATACCGCCATCAGAGACGGAGTGGCTGGCACGCGACATTCCTAAAGGCGATCTTCAGGAAGCGCTAATCAGCCGGGCAATTTCACACGTGAGCCTAGAGAAGGAACCGGGATGGCGCGATCAGGCCGCAGTGATTCATTGGATCGCGCTCATGTTGAAGGATACCGACGAAGAACGGCGGTGACTCAGACCGTCTGCAACCGGTGCGCACGCTCATAAACCGCAACGTACTCCCGCGCCGGCTCCAGCCACGAGAAGTTCTGGCGCATGCCGTTGAGCATAAGCTGCTTCCATTCGGTCTCCTTTCGGTAGGTCACAAGCGCCTGATGCATAGCGGCTCGTAATTCCATCGCTGTATAGCTTGCGAATTTAAAGCCAGTCCCCTTTCCCGTTTTTGGATTCCATTGCTCGACCGTGTCTTCAAGTCCGCCAGTGGCGCGTACGACGGGAACCGTACCATACCGCATGCTGTAGATTTGAGTCAGGCCGCAAGGCTCATAATGGGACGGCATGAGAAAGATGTCGGAACCAGCTTCAACCAGATGCGCAAGGCGATTGTCGTAGGCGATCTTCACACAGAGCCGATCAGGAAAGCGCTTGTGCAGCGTGCGAAACATTGACTCGTAGTGAACATCGCCGGTTCCGAGCACCAGCATAACGAGATCCTCGGTTAGAAGCTGCGGCAGCGCGGCTTCCATGAGATCGAAACCCTTTTGAGCGGCGAAACGAGAAATCACGCCTACCACCGGCCAGTCGGCCTTTGACTTTGGAATGCCGTACTCATCGAGCAGAGCAAGCTTGCATTTCTCCTTCCCAGTCAGATCGGAAGTCGAGAACGTTGCAGGAATATAGCGATCTGTTTCTGGATTCCACTCTCCGTAATCCACGCCGTTCACGATGCCGACCACGCGATCGCGCTTAGCGCGCACTATATCAGCCAAGCCGAAGCCGTACTCTTTGGTCTGAATTTCTCGGGCATAGGTGCGGCTGACCGTTGTCACATAGTCGGCGTATACGATGCCGCCTTTCAGGAAATTGACCCTGTCGTAGAACTCCAGCCGGTCCATCGTGAAAAGAGTCCAGGGAAGCAGCAGCATGCGCATGACCGTTTTGGGAAATACGCCCTGATATCCGATGTTATGAATCGTCAGAACCGTTCCGGTTCGGGAAAAGTCCGTGTCGGAGGCGTATTGATTGCGCAGGAGAACGGGAATCAGCGACGTTTGCCAGTCATGAACGTGAAAGATGTCGGGAGGGCCAAAACGTTTTGACGCTTCGATGACCGCGCGGCAGAACATGGTGAAGCGCTCGGCATTGTCGGGATAATCGCCGCGGCTGTCGCCGTAGAGTCCATCGCGCAACGTAAACTCCGGATGATCGACAAAGTAGAATTGCACTCCGTCGTGTTTGCCTCCATCGACAATCTGGCAGAAGAGCAGGTGGTCGGACATTGGAGCGGTCAGATTGGCAATGACCACGTGCTCCTGCTTGAGTCGCGACTGCTTGTATTTCGGAAGGAAGACAACGACCTCATGACCGAGAGCCGCAAGCGCTTTGGGCAGGGCTCCGACGACGTCGGCCAGACCGCCGGTTTTGGAATAAGGCACACCTTCCGAGGCGGCGAAGGTGATTCGCATCCCGAGCTCCTTCGGCGTGGATTCGCATTTCCGCCAGCCGCCCACGACGAAAGGCGCTGTCCGGAAGGCCCGAATGTTCTGCTCGCAATAGAGCAGAATCAGAGGGCCGAGGCAAAAGTTCGAGTCTAATGTCCGCTCACAGACAGGTCAACGCAGCGCGCCAGAGTTCGCGTTCAAAACCGAAGCCGAGGCTCGGGCAGAATTTTTTAGTTGATGGTGGAGCTGCGCGGCGGATCGTCGAAGCACTCGGCGATATCAAGAACTCGGTCGTTCTCGAAATCGGTCCGGGACGTGGAGCGCTAACTAAGATGCTCGCCGGACATGCTGGTCATCTGGTCGCGATTGAATTGGATCGCGAGCTTGCACGTTCGCTGCAGCGGGACTTTGCAGGCAGAACCAATGTGAGAATTGTTGAAGGCGACTTTCTGAAGCTGAGCATTCCAGAGCTGATCCGTCCAGTTTCGGAACCGGCATCAACTCGGGTGAGGGTTGTCGGAAACATTCCTTACTACATCACCTCAGACATTCTGCTGCGGCTTTTTGCACAGCACAAGTACGTCGAGACGATCGTGCTTATGGTGCAAAAAGAAGTGGCCGATCGTCTCGTGGCCGAGCCGCACACGCGAGATTACGGGCTGCTCACGGTAACAGCGCAGCTTTTCACCGATGTTGAACGACTGTTCACGCTGGCGCCCGGCGCATTCGCTCCGCGGCCGCAGGTACATTCCAGTGTGCTGCGGCTGCGCGTTGTCCCAAAAGCGGAACGGCTCGGCATAAATGCAGACGAGCTTCTCGGCTTTTGCAAACTCGTGTTCGCACAGAAGCGCAAAACCGTTTTCAATAATCTGCGCCTCCGCTATGAGGAAGCCACGATCAGAGAGGCTTTGCAGAAGACGGGAGTTGAATCAAGGCAACGAGCAGAAGAGCTTAGCCTCGATGCGTTAGCACGAATGTATAAAGAGCTGCGCGGAACTCCAACGCGGACCGGCAGTCGCTAGGATTCCGCACCGCGGGAAGAGGATGGTTCGGAATGACACAAGAGAAGCAAGCAATGCGACAAAAGAAGAAGCCGTTTTCCGTGTACTCCGTGGCTGCGTGGTAAATCAGCCTTTCTTAAGCTCGACCAAGACTTGTCGTGCGACTTCCCGGAGGGTCTCGAATACGCCGGCACCTTGAAAAGCAACCGCCTCGAACACAGGCTCGTTCTTTCTGACCAGTTCTTTCTTCAGTTCATCCACCGGAAGCACATTAGGCAAATCGCGTTTGTTGAGCTGAAGAACGTAGGGAATCTTGGCGAAGTCGTAGCCGTGCTCTTTCAGGTTGTCCTGGAGATTTTCGAGCGCCTCGACATTCGCGTCCATACGTTCGGGCTGTGAGTCGGCAACGAAGACCACTCCATCCACGCCACGAAGGATCAGCTTGCGGCTGGCGTCGTAGAAGACCTGTCCAGGAACCGTATAAAGATGGAATCGCGTTTTAAAACCGCGCACCGTGCCGAGATCCAGCGGTAGGAAGTCGAAAAAGAGGGTTCGATCGGTCTCGGTAGCCAGCGAGATCATCTTCCCCTTCTGCTTTTCGTTGGTTTTATCGAAAATATGCTGAAGATTAGTAGTCTTGCCGCCGAGACCAGCCCCGTAATAGACGATTTTGCAGTTGATTTCGCGGGCTGCGAAATTGATGAAGCTCAATTAGCCGTCCTCACAGGTGAGCCGCACACAGGCAGCATGAAACTTTGGAAGAAGAATTGCCGGACCTAAGTTCTTATAACACATCGGCGAAGGCGAGATTCACATGAGCCGACGGCTACGGGTTCCGCTGGTAACTACCCGGAGTCACCTTCGCCCGGGAGGCAGCGGATAATAGCCAGCTTTTGCGGTAACGCGCAGGCCAGGACGGTCGACGCGAACCTCAATATCCCGGTAGTTGTCGGCAAGGGTTCCGTGCGCATAATAGCCGAGGGTATATCGGTTCCGGGCTACCACCGTTATATCAGCGTAGGCCTGTTCAATCGCCTGCCGCGTAATCTCGCTGAAGACCTCGCCTCCAGTAGCGCTGGCGTACTTCGGAAGGATGTTGGAGTTTCCCGTTCCGGGAACATTAATCTGCTCAAGTTTACGAACAAAGGGAACTCCGGCGGTTCCGACGCCGATGGCATAGACGCTTACATTGTTTGTCAGCAGCACTTTCAAAACATCAGCATACGAAGCCTGGCTACCCTCTTCGCGGCCCTCGCCAACGATCATGATGATGCGACGCCGGCCCGGCGGAACTTTCGATAAGTCAAGTGCGGCTTCCAGCACGGCATCGTTTAAAACATGCCGCTCGCGAGGAATGATGGGCGTCTGTGGCACGCTCGGATCCATCGGATGACCATTGACGGTCGGGCCGGCCTCAAATGGGCCGCCGCTTACCGGTACTCCGCTGTAGGTTCCGTGCTTTTCCTGAGCCACGCGGTTCAGCGCATCACCCAGGCGGTCCCCTGCGGCATTGAATCCGGATTCGCGTATGACATTGTTACCGTACGTGTATACCGCGACTTCATCATACGGACTGAATGCTCCCTGCAACGCCTGCAGGCCGGCTTGTACTTTGCGTAACTCGGTGGCCGGCATGCTCACATCGATCAGCACCGCCGCCGAAATCGCCAGCGGATCGCTGGTGAAGAAGCTCAACTTCTGCCGGACACCATCTTCATACACGCTGAAATCCTTGGGCAATAGACCTCCGACCATATGCCCAGAATCGTCCTTTACTGTGACTGGAATCTCGATGAAGTTGACGTTCACACCGAGTGTGTAGAGCCGCTGCGTGTCCGGCGTATTTGGACTCGGAACTTGCTGCGGAGGTGAAATCGCGGGCTTATCAGTTTCAGGTGTTGCTGGAGTTGGAGAAGCCGGTTCAGTGGTTTTGTCGACTCTGGGCTGGGCTGCCGGAGTTGGCGGGGGCGTGTCGTGCGAACTGGATTCTGTCGGAGGCGGTGGAGGAAGCTGCTGCGGCTGCGGAGCATCGGGCAAATTCTGCTGCTGCGATTGGCCCGCAAGCCAACTTGACGAGAGTAGGAGCACAAGAGCCAAAACTGCGGTAAACCGTCCCACCTGCATTAATTCGTCCTCCGGGCAGCAGCAGATACCGCGACTATGCGTCCCATTCGTGTGTCTGAACGTACGAAGCTATAGAATTGAGTAAAGATTAGCAAAAAGCCGGTCCTCAACTATGAAGTTTCGTTACGCCGTTCTGAGTGCGTCCAGCCGCTGGATGCGCTTTGCATTGCTCTTCTCTCTTTTGATGACCTTGTGGGTGCCCGCGTTCCCACAAACTCAGGACCTGCCCCCGCCCAAGAACCCCGATACCGGCCCGCAGACCAACAGTGACGAAGGCGCCGGACCGGTTATCCGCAACCGCACGCAACCCAACGAAGACAACCCAATGCAGACGCTGAAGGTTAACGTCGACGTCGTCAACCTTCTTTTCAACGTCAAGGACAAGAGCGGGCGCCTGCTGCCGAATCTGGACAAAAACGAATTTAAGGTAACCGAAGACGGCAAGCCGCAGACGATCAAATACTTCAAAGCGGAATCGAACCTGCCGCTGACCATCGGCATTCTTCTTGACACCTCAGCCAGCCAGGAGCGTGTGCTTCCCATAGAAAAGGAAGTCGGCGCGCAGTTCCTGCAAGCCATGTTGCGGAAGGAAGACGAGGCCTTTCTCATCAGCTTCGACGTAAACGTTGATCTTCTGCAGGACTACACCAACAACGCTCGCGATATTCGCAAAGGCATGGAAGCCGCCAAAATCAATGCTGGTGGCGCAGTCGGCGGAATTCCCGGAATTGGGCAAGGCCCCGTCGACCTTCCACCCAAGGGCACTCTTCTTTATGACGCCGTCTATCTCGCCGCCCACGACAAGCTGCGCAGCGAAGTGGGCCGCAAAGCACTGGTCCTCCTGACCGACGGCGAAGATCAAGGCAGCCAGTTGCGTCTGCAGGACGCTCTGGAAGCGGCCCAGAAATCCGACGCAATCGTCTACGTGCTGCTGATCAGCGACAGCGGAGTCGCCATGGGTACCGGTCCAGGGCTGATGAAGAAACTATGCGAAGAAACCGGCGGGCGCGTGATCCACGTTGGCAACAATCAGGACAAGCTCAAGAAAGCCTTCGACCAGATCTCGGAAGAGCTACGCAGCCAATACAGCATCGGCTACACGCCAACCAACGACAAGCACGACGGAACCTACCGCAAAGTCGACATCAAAACCAAAGATGGATACAAGGTGCAGGCACGGAAGGGATACTACGCGGCCGCCAGTTAGAGCGGACCTTTGCGTGAGTCCGAAAGCTTGGCAGCCGAGCTGTCACAGACGCCCAACCGCGGCTTTTGGGCTCGATGCATTTCATGGCCAATTCCCAGCGCAGGGAATTTAGCAGGGAAAAAATTCCCGCAAAAAAAAATCCCCTCGCCGAACCCGCATAAACAAAGGTGACTTGCGATCAACCAGGGAACCTGCAGGGAATTAGCAGCGAACCCTTAATTTTTTTGCGTAACTCTCTAACGCGTCGTCACTTGACTATTCCATAGGACACCTCCCGGACCGGTTTGCGAGCATAGCAGGGAAAAATGGACGGAATTCCGACGCCCACTGTGGAGTGCCAATTTCTCGAGCACGCCATTGAACTGTTACTGATCCCCGTTGCGGCGATCGCGTATGCTCTTGTGCGCGGTATTACCGTCGATACCATCTGCACCGATTGACAGCCCTCCTCTCCTGTGGTTGACTGCTTCGACCAAGCCTGAGGGGAGTAGAACCAGTTGACCGGGAGAACCCTGCCGTTTTGGACTTCTACCAAGTCTGGATTGAAGTCATCTGTTCGGTTCGCGAAGTGGGCTCTTGTCTTGACGCTCGTCAGCGCAACGTCGTTGACTCCAGCGTTCGCGCAAAGCGGTCGCTCCGTGTACCTGCCGATAGACAGTGACTCTGCTATAGCTGATTTCAAGACGGTTGCCCTTGATCCACGGCACCAACAGATCTTCGCTGCCTGGGCGGATCGGGATCGCGTTGACGTTTTTTCAACTTCCGACTATCACCTCATCCGTTCTATTACGGTCCCGTCTCCTTCAAGTCTGGACATTTCTCCGGATGGCAGCACGTTGGCGGTCGGAACCTCTTCTTCCCACATCTTGTTCTTTGATACGGCTACGTTTGCGCAAACCAACGACGTCGTTTTTCCCACCTCAGCCCTCGGCGTCACCGCCTTCGTATACACCGCGAATGGCAATGCGTTTGTTCGAGCTGCCGAGGGTCTATCGACTGGTGGCGGGATTACCGCCTACTGGGACCACACCACTAATACCTTCAACAATCAATCCGATGACCTTAGCCGGACGGGACATGGTATTTACCAGACCAACGGCCCGCTTGCCAGAAGCGACGATTACACCAAGGTCATGCTCGGAGACTCAACGACTGCAGGCGGCGTTCAGATCATCGACGGGAGCACTGGTCAGATCTTGCAACAGTTGGGATACGGCAGCTACATCATGGGTTTGGCGGCAAACAATGGAGCAACCCGCTATGCGATCTGTGCCCAACCCGCCGGGCTTGGAAATTTTCTGATTATCCTCGACGGCGCATTCAACGAAGTTTTTCAGGATGCCAGCGGCTGCGGCGCCATGACGTTTAGCCCCGACGGAAATACCCTTTACCGCGACTTCGGTGGCGCTTCGCAGGTGCAAGCAATCGACATGACCACTTTCGCGATGCGCAACACCGCGACATACTTCGCGGGAGGAATGTTTGCGACCCGGTGGGAAGCCGCCGATACGAGTGGCATGGTTTATGGAATTCAGCCCAACGTTCCAAACGGGGCCATATTCCTAGCCGTCGATACCACGCTTGCATCGACGGGAAGCGCTCCACAGCAAAGCGATCCCGTACACATCGTCAGAGTCATCGACAACATAGGCTCGCCCCAAGGCGGAGATCTCATCCGCATATTGTGTACCGGTGTAGACACAGTTACAGCCGGAGCCGTCGCAGTGAAAATTGGCGGAGCCCTTGCAAGCGGCGTCACCATCACGAATCCGGCGCCTTGGCCGAAGTTGCCGAATCTGCGACTGGTAACTGTGAAGACGCCACCGGGAACCCCCGGCGTTTTCGACGTCACATTGAACGTAAATCAGGCGTCGGATACCGCGGCGCAAGCGTTTCAGTACGTCCAGACGACGAAAACGTTTCCTTTCGCAACCAGTCCAAATTTTCTGGTATACGACAGTTTCCGGCAAAGGCTGTACGCGTCGCATAAGGACCAGGTGGAAGTCATCGACGCGACTAGCCAACAGGTCCTCACGCCTTTAGTTCCCGCCTCGGGAAAACTCGCGAATTCTCAGTTTGCCGGCATATCGCTATCCCCAGACGGCAGCCGCCTTTACATATGCGATTCCGGGGCTGATCTGATCCATGTACTGGATCTGAACAATCCCGGATCGGGAAGCAGTATTGATCCAACCAAGGCGCTTAGCGCGCTTGCTCCGGTTGCTCCAGCCCGCGTATTCGAAACGAGTTCGGGAGAGCTTCTTGGAGCCGATGTGAATGGAACACTCTTCAGAATCCAGCCGAGTACAGGGCTGGGGCAGTGGCTCAAGGACGGCTTCGGGACCCAAATAGGAGGAATTCCCTGGAGCTCCACTAATAAAGGACAGTTTGTCCTCATCGGTGTTGGAGGACTTATTACAGGCGAAGTGGGACTGTGGAACGCGAATACATCGGAGTACTTCACTTCCCAGAATGAAACTCAGGGATTCGAGGAGGCAAGCGCGAACGAGGACGGCACTCTCATCGCAGCAGGCGGATCGACGCCTGGGATCGAAACAGAAAATCCGGAGATTGTGGATTTTGATCTCAACACCATTGGATTCATCAGCCAGCATTTTGATCTGACCATCCAGGGAGTACCGACCGGCACGCCGAGCTTCTTCTTCCATCCAAGCGGCGCTCTGCTCTATAAGGCAGGAACAACTCCGGTGGGAGGCTCAGTGGAAATTGATGATGTCCATCGGTGGCAGGCCGCCGCTTCCATCGTCTTTCCGGAACCGTTTATGACCTCGTACTCTCCTTTGGTCGATCACATGCTGGCCATTGACGACACTGGCCGTTATGTTTTTGGTGTTACTAAATCGGGAATTACGATGATGATCCTGAACACGCTGCCTCTCTCCGTTGGGAATGTGCAGCCTGCGTTCGGGTCTTCGGTTGGGGGAGAAACGATCACAGTGCGGGGAAGCGGCTTCCAATCTGGGACGGTTGCTGCCTTCGGCGGCGTGCAGGCGCCGACCACGTTCGTTGATGCAAATACGCTAACTGCAGTCCTTCCGACCCTCCCATCTGGATGGCTTTCCGTAACGGTCACCAATCCAAATGGAATCTCCTACACCGCTGATGCATTGTTTCAGGCACTAGCACCGCAGCCAATGCCTGCGATAAGCGGCTTTCTACCAGCGGCAGGAGCACTATCGATTGATCGAGAGCCGCTTACTGTTACGATCACCGGCTCCGGATTTGCAAATTATGACTGGGTCGAGATCAATGGCCAGCGGATATTAAGTGCTTTCGTCGATTCGTCGCACATGCAGGCGACGGTACCCTGGCAATTTACTGGATCAACGGGATCGGTTCCTCTTACGATCGTTTCTCCTTACACAGGGACTTCGAACACCATGTCCCTTCCTCTGGTGAATGCAGTCCCTGTGATTCATTACACGCGACCCGCAACCCTGGTCACCGGAAATTCTGATTCCCAATTGAGCATTTATGGCGTCGATTTCGTTTCCAATTCTGTAATCCAGTGGAACGGGCAGCCTGTCAGCACGCAGGTAGTTGGCGGTTCAACCTCCGCAGGCGATGAGCTTCTTATTGCCACAGTGCCGGCAGCTCTGCTCGCAAATTCGGGAACTGCAACGGTGAGCGTACTTAACCCTGCACCGGGCGGAGGAACTTCTAACAGCATCAGCCTTGAGGTCTCTCCTGCTCATCCTGTAATTACCTATCCTTCAAGTATCGATTTTGGAACTAATCTTGTTGGCGTGACCGCCACGCAGGTCATCTCGCTGGTGAACTTCGGCACAGCCAATTACACGATCAGCTCAGTTTCGATAAGCGGCGGACCTTTTAGCCTCCAGGCAAATACCTGCTCCAACATCGGTTATGTTCTCGGATCCTCTACCTGCAACTTGACTTTTGGATTCTCTCCAGCAGTCGGCGCGTTCAACGCCACGGTGACAATCGTGGATAATGCGCCTGGAAGCCCTCACGCGATTCCTATCTCTGGAACTGGAACCCAGACGCTTGTTCCGTCGGCGATGATTACCTCCATCGATTCTCTCGGCCAGACCGTTGCAGCAACGGTTTATGGCAAGGTGACCCTTGGAGGGACCGCAGTTCCTGGCACAGCCTGGATCGAATACGGAACCGACCGGAGTTTGGCCACCTTCAGCAAGTCAAGTGCGTGGTCGCTGGTGGGAGATAGCACGCCGTATGGCGGAACGAGCGGAGTTCTTACGGGCCTCTCGCCGGCCACCACTTATGCAGCGCGCCTTGCTGTGCAGACCGCTGGAGGTATCGGCAAATCCGATATAAAGCTGTTCGCAACAATGCCAGCCCGGCCGTGGGTTGCATTTGAGCTTGCCCCAGGCACTTCGAACATCGCCACGATCAGCGCCGGTCAGACCGCGACTTTCACTCTATTGGCTTGGGATGGCGGCAACGGTTACGTCGGCAGCGCCAATTTCTCCTGCTCGAGCGGTCTTCCCACGGGTGCAACATGTAGCGTGAATCCCGCCACCGCAACGATTGGAGTTACGGGAACTCCGCTAACCATAAGCATTGCAACCACAGCGCCAGCGTCCGCTACCCTTCTACATAAACTAGGAGGCCTCGTGTGGGCCTTTGGTTTTGTGACCGCCGCGTGCATAAATATCTCTCGCAAAAAGCTCCGCGTTACCATGCTGCTGATCTGTGTTTTGGGCTTGACGATTGTATTTCCCGGCTGCGGAGGAGGGGGCGGCTCATCAAATGCCGGATCCGGCTCCGGCACGCACCAGATCATAGCTACACCATCCGGCACGTATTTTGTGACGGTGTCAGGCTCCACGGGCGGCGCGCAGAATAGCGCTTTACTCACACTTACGGTGAGGTAGTTCTTTCTTAGCGAAGGCGCATCGCATCAGCCTCTCGACGAAGTCCAGGGAACAGTGGCAGGTCCGTCAAAAGTCCCTCCGGAACTTTGCGAGTAGCGGGCGGATCCGCCCTTCATTTTCATTTGTCGTTGTGCTGCCAAAGGCGGCATGGCTCACTCCTACGAAAATACCGCCGTTG
>CAYNPS010000015.1:36940-49835 GCA_964399125.1 uncultured Terriglobales bacterium | reverse complement strand
GCTACTGACCTCTGATCAATAGGGCTCTGCAGCGCAGTTCTGTAGATCTTCGCGTCTCAACTCGTTGTAGGTAGTGCTTATTTCCTATGTCTTGAACCTAAACGTGACGTGAATTTGTTTTCGAAAAAGCCTCAATCTCTCTTTGGTGATTTCAATCGAGTCGAGCGCTTCAAGAGCGTGAATCACTGCAATTTCGAATACTCGATTTTGGCTTGTTGCAAAATGGGAATATCCGGGTCGGCGTCTTTCCACAGCCGGAGAAAGTCTTTGTATGCTGCCCGGCTCTTATCGTTATCCCCATCCAGGGCGTAGGCTCGTCCAAGCTCAAGGTGGGCGAGTGTGCCAATTGGCAGGTTCTGTACCACTTCACGGTGCGCGATGATCTTCTGAAATTCCTGAAGAGCGGCAGGAGCCTGATGTGCAGCTAAGTAAGCTTCTCCACGGATGAACATAGCGTAGGGGTTTAGCCATATGTATGCAGGCGAGCCCAGCTCATACGGTGATATGAGTTCAAGAAGTTTGATCGCGGGGTCAGGGTTATGGCGGTCAAGCTCAACTTTCGCTCGAACGATCGGTAGATACACGGATTTCACCAGGGTGTCTTCCGGAAATCGTTTTTCCAGTCGATCTGCGAGCAATTGTGCGCCGGACGCATCGCGTATATAGGCTTCGCTCAAAGCAGCAGCAGCCTGGATCTCTTTTGCATCGCTATCGCTCTCAGTCAGCTTGGCCTCTTCTCGGGCCCGCTGGGAATTACCAAACAGCGCTTCACGCAAGGCAGCTTCTGCTTGCCAGCTGCCTGCCGCATCCGGCTGATGATCGCGCTTGGCCAGAGCCACCGCTTTGTCCGACAACTCTCGTGCCATGCTCAAGTGCCCAGAGTAGGCCGCAGCGTCGGCTTCCGCCGATCGGATCATGTGCTCGAATCCTTCTTTGCCGTTCGCCCAGGCAGATTGCTCAGCCATCAGAGCGACGTCGTTTTGCACAAATGCAAGCAGATACAGATTTAGGTGCAAGTACCCCGAATCCAGGCCTTTCTTTTGAGCTTCGTCATACAAAGCTCTGGCCTCCTCAAGTCGATTGAGATTGGTATATACGAAAACAGCATTTATGTATCCAGGACCTGACTGCGGTTCCAATCTGAAAATCTCACCGGTTTCGGCCAACGCCTTTTCCCATTGCCCCAAGGCGCAGTAGGCGAGATAAGCTGGAAGTGCGGATCCCGGTCCCGCGGATAGGTCCTGACCCAAAGCTCGGAGTCCGCAATCGTCTTGTGCAGGTCACCGGTTACATAGGCATCGTAAGCGGCGAGGATGTCCATTTTTTCGCGCTCACTGGCGCGGTCGCGCAGCTCATAAGCCTTGACGGTGTTTTGTCGGGCCAAGTCAAAGCCGCGCAGATTCACCTGCGCTTTGCCCAAGGCCAGGTATCCAAGTTCCGATCACCTCGGGTATCGTGTCGCGAACGCGGTCACATTCTCTGGACAACAGCAGTTTCCATTGGGCGGCTCTGCCGAGCTTACTTTTCACGGCACAGTGAAGGGCGGGTCATTGAACGGAACTGTGGACATGACCTCAAGAGGGCTTTTCGGGACAGTCACGAATAGCGGCCCGATGACGTTATCAAAACAATAATCTTGCAGGGAGTTTTACACCTGGCAAGCGAACCTCTGGCTCTCAGAAATGCGTATTCTTTGTTGCAACGATTATCCGCATGACGCATCCAAATGGTGAGAGGCTTAAAAATGGCCGTTGTGACTCCCGAGTTGTAAATCGTTTCGCGGGATCCGGAGCATATCCAATGCCGCCGGCGCTGGGAGCCACTTCCGGAAACTTCGAAACTCGACGCTATACAGGGTTCAGGAGTTTCTCTCGATCGGAGAGCACGGCTTTTGGAGTACGACGTACCAACTCAGGTTTTTTCGTTGAAGTGGGCTGCATCGCAAGAAATTGGGCCTATGCATCGGCTGCGGCAGTGAGGTAAGAAATGAAGGCGAACATCGAACCAACAACCAAACGCCGTCCCGGCTCTCGCGAGGAGGCAGTGTTCCTGGACCTGCTGCGCACCTGTGATCTACTGTCGCGCCGTCCGGCTCAGTTGCTCAAAACCGAGGACCTTTCGGCGACGCAATATAACGTGCTAAGGATTCTGCGCGGATCGCCGGAAGGCCTCCCGTGCGGTGAAATTGCCAGCCGCATGATTACTCGGGATCCCGATGTGACCCGCCTGCTCGACCGTATGGAGAAACGGGGCCTGATCTCGCGGTCTCGGGACAACAAAGACCGTCGCACAGTTATCGGACGGATTACCCCAGAGGGACTCAAGCTTTTGGCTCGACTGGATGAACCAATCCACGAAATCCATCGCAAGCAGTTGGGGCACATCGGCAGGAACCAGCTATGGTCTCTCACCGAACTGCTTGCCACCGCGCGCGCCAATGCGGACTAGTTTTTTTTGAGCCAACATATGTTGCAACGAATATCGTCATAACGCATCTATATCAATCGTACGGGCCGAACAGGCCAGAAAGGACAACGAAAATGAGCACCCTGGCAATACCGCAAACGTCAATCACAACCTGGAACATCGACCCGGCACATGCAACTGCCGAATTCAAGGTCAAACACATGATGATCGCGAACGTAAAGGGTCATTTCTCCAAAGTCACAGGAGTCCTGGTCCATGATGAATCCGACCGGACAAAGTCTCGCGTAGAGGCCACAATAGAAGCCGCGTCCATTGAAACCCGCGAATCGCAGCGCGACACGCACCTCAAGAGCGCGGACTTCCTGCATGTGGAGAAGTTCCCAACTTTGTCGTTCAAGTCCACCGACATCAAAGTTGCCGACGACGGGGAACTAAAGGTCCATGGCGACCTCACCATTCGCGGCGTCACCCATAAGGTGACCTTCGCAGTTGAAGGGCCAACGCCACCGACGAAGGACCCCTGGGGAAATACGCGAATTGCAATCTCGGCAACCACGAAGATCAACCGCAAAGACTACGGCTTGACCTGGAATGCGGCCCTGGAAACTGGCGGCATTCTGGTTGGCGAGGAGGTCGCTATCACACTCGAGGCGGAGTTTGTGAAAGCTTGAGGTATTGGAGGAACGGCGGATTTGATCACAAACTGTCGTATCACCCACGAAGGAGTCCTATGTCATTGAGGGCAGTGAAGCAGATTATCGAACCGAAGCCGACCATCGACGGCGCGGGCGTCAAGTTGCAGCGCGCCTTCGGCTTCGGCAAGACCAGGGAATTCGATCCATTTCTCCTGCTGGACGATTTCCGCAACGATAACCCCAACGATTACGTAGCTGGATTTCCCTGGCATCCACATCGCGGCATCGAAACCATCACCTACGTTCTGGCCGGGTCGGTCGAGCACGGTGACAGCCTGGGCAATAAGGGAAAAATGACTGCTGGCGACGTGCAATGGATGACAGCGGGAAGCGGCATTCTCCACCAGGAGATGCCGAAAGGCGATAGCCGAGGCCGGATGCACGGTTTCCAGTTGTGGGCGAACCTGCCTGCTAATTTGAAGATGACCGATCCGCGTTATCAGGACATTCCGGCAAGTGCCATCCCAGAAATCACCGATGACGACGAAACCCGAGTCAGGGTGATTTGTGGAGAATTCTGGGGCAAACGCGGACCAGTGGAAGGTGTAGCTGCCGACCCTAGCTACGTCGATGTATCGGTTGCTCCCAACCGGAGAAAGCGCCTGAAGATCGAAACCATGCGCAATGCCTTCGCATACGTTTTTGCCGGTTCAGGCACGTTCCGGGATGCATCGGATCCGCGCGCGGTTCTGACCGAATCTGCCGTCGACCCAAACGCGAATGCGAAGTACGATGCTAGGAACCACTCGCTCGTGCTCTTCGATCGCGGCGACGAGATTACTGTTCAAGCCGGCGAAGAAGGCATCCGTTTTCTGTTGGTATCTGGCAAGCCCATTGAGGAGCCGGTGGCGTGGTACGGTCCGATCGTCATGAACACCCAGGAGGAGTTGCGACAGGCCGTGACAGAACTGCAGAGCGGCACGTTCATCAAGCACCGGGCTGCATGTCAGGCGTCATTTTCACGACACGACGTATGACATGACACTTTCTCAAGCTTGCGTCACAGCGATCTGCGGCTTCACACCCTCGTATCCCGCGAGAGTTACGCGTTGAGAGCAAGCATTCCATTTTGGCCCTCCTCGTGCAATCGCAGTGTTCGTGAGCGAAGGTGCAGAGTAAAGGTCGGCCAGGTTGGATGCGCAAGCCACCGCGCAGCCTGACCGCAAAGAAACCTTGCCCGACCAAACACTCCCCGAACTCTCGCTTTCGGTCGCGATCTTCGCGATCAACTTAGGACTGCTGGTATCGCCAGACAAGAAGGAGAAATGAATGAGTTATTCATCAAACGGAAATCGTCCCAAGCTTAGTGAGAAGGGACTCTTGACCCCGGACAATTGTGTCGTGGCGCTGATCGACCATCAGGGCCAGATGTTGTTTGGAACGAGCAATTTCGATCGACAAGGAATCATCAACAACACCGTGGCACTCGGAAAGGCCGCAAGGGTGTTCGATGTACCTGTGATTTTGACAACGGTCGAGACGAAGTCCTTCAGCGGCAATATGTGGCCGCAGCTGCGGGCGGTATTCCCAGGTCAGGAGCCTATCGAGCGTTCATCGATGAACTCTTGGGACGACAAGAACTTCGTAGCGGCCATTGAAAAGACAGGACGCAAGAAGATTGTGCTTGCCGGGCTGTGGACGGAGACTTGCGTAGCACTTCCCACGATACAAGCGATCCACGACGGCTACGAAGTCTATGTGGTGGAGGATTGCTGCGGTGACGTGAGTCAACTCGCTCATGACAACGCTATGAAGCGAGTCATCCAGGCGGGAGCGAAACCCGTGACGTCACTTTCAACCATTCTGGAGTGGCAGCGCGACTGGGCTCACAGAGAAACTTACGATGCCCTGTTGGACATTGTGAAGAACCACTACGGAGCCTACGGGATCGGAGTCGAGTACGCGTACACGATGGTACACGGCGCTCCAGCCACTCAGTTCCCCGAATACGTCATCCACGCTGCTGCCGCAGCTCACAAGTAAAGAATATGGGCGGGAGCTTACTTCCGCCCTTTCACACAAGCAAAAGCGAAGAAGGAGATTCGTGTGTCTGCTGACATCATCTTGCACAACGCCAAGATCGCCACGAACGCGGTGCCCACATTTGTCGAGGCAATCGCTATTTCTGGTGGAAAGGTGACGGCCATCGGCGGAAATGACGAGATTCTGCGTCTACGTGGGCCGGCGACACGCGTCGTCGATGGCCGGCGGCGAACCGTCATTCCTGGACTAAATGATTCGCATATGCATCCGATCCGCGGCGGCCTCAACTACAACCTTGAGTTGCGCTGGGATGGTGTACCTTCGCTCGCCGACGCTCTGCGCATGCTGAAAGAGCAGGCGGCGCGGACTCCTGCTCCGCAGTGGGTGCGAGTTGTCGGAGGCTGGACAGAGTTTCAGTTCGCAGAGACCAGGATGCCAACGCTCGATGAGATCAATGCAGTAGCTCCAGACACACCGGTCTTCGTCCTGCATTTGTATGACAGGGCACTGTTGAATGGAGCGGCGCTTCGTGCTCTGGGCTATGACAAGAGTGCCCCGGATTTTCCCGCCGGTGAAGTTCAACGCGACCGTCACGGGAACCCCACAGGGCTTCTCATCGCAAAGCCGAATGCAAATATTCTCTACTCCACCCTGGCCAAGGGGCCGAAACTTTCGCGCCAGGATCAGCTTAATTCTTCACGGCAGTTCTTCCGCGAACTGAACCGTTTTGGAATCACCAGTGTCATTGATGCGGGCGGCGGATTTCAAAGCTATCCCGATGATTACGGCGTTGTGAACGAACTGCACCGAAATGGAGAGCTTTCCCTCCGTCTGGCTTATAACCTTTTCACACAAAAACCGAAACAGGAACTAGGCGACTTCCAGAGCTGGACCAAAATGACAAAGCACGGGGAGGGCGATGATTTCTATCGCCTTAACGGCGCGGGGGAAATGCTGGTGTTTTCCGCTGCGGACTTTGAGGACTTTCTTGCACCACGGCCGGACATGGTCCCCGTGATGGAAAGCGAGCTAAGGGCCGTCATCAGACATCTCGTAGAGAATCGCTGGCCGTTTCGCTTGCATGCGACATACAACGAGACGATCGAGCGAGCATTGAACGTCTATGAAGACGTGAATCGAGAGGTTCCGTTTGACGGCCTCCACTGGTTCTTCGATCACTGCGAAACAATCAGCGATCGCAATATCGAGCGCGTGAAGGCGCTGGGCGGAGGTATCGCGGTGCAGAACCGCATGGCCTTCCAAGGCGAATATTTTGTCGAGCGCTACGGGGCGCTGCAAGCCAAACGCACACCGCCAATTCGGAGAATGCTCGAGATCGGCGTTCCGGTTGGGGCTGGCACAGACGCAACGCGCGTCTCGAGCTATAACCCCTACCTTTCTCTCTATTGGCTTGTCACTGGAAAGACCATCGGCGGTCGCAGCCTGTATCCACAAGAGAATCGCCTTGATCGCGCGGAAGCGCTCAAGCTTTACACAGTAGGAAGCAGTTGGTTTTCTACAGAAGATGGTAAGAAGGGAGCGCTAGCTCCGGGGCAATTGGCGGACCTGGCTGTTCTTTCCGCGGATTATTTCTCTATTCCGGATGAGGATATCAAGCAGGTCGAATCCGTGCTCACGATTGTGGGCGGGAAGATCGTTTATGCCGCCGAGGAATTCTCCAAACTCGCGCCGCCGGCGTTACCGGTGAGTCCAAGCTGGTCTCCTGTCAAAGAGTATGGCGGTTATGCAAAGGGCCAGCGCGAAGTAGTTGGCGCGTCTCATTCGGCTTCCTGTTCGCATATCGAAACCTCCGCACCAAGCCGGGCAAAATCGCACTTGCAAGTGCTGGGCGACCTCGGCCTTTGGGGCCTGGGTTGCGACTGCTTTGCATTCTAATTCGGGCGATGGAGGAGGGATGGAGATGAAGGTGTTGTTCTTATCTTTTGTAGTTGGTCTCGGTGTGGGTGTTCTTTACGGGCTCATCCGAGTCAAGAGTCCAGCGCCGCCTATCGTAGCGTTGCTCGGCCTGTTAGGAATGGTGCTTGGTGAACAGTTGGGGGTATGGATTCAAACCAAGAAGCTCGACGTCCCCCGTGCTGCGGCCGTCTGCCTTGTCGGCGAGTCCTACAATTCGGCGGCATCCGTCCGAAACGTTTTAGCAGTGTCAGCGCCCGAGGTTGTCGAGCAAATTAAATGATTGTCAATTTAGGAGAAGACAAATGCGCTTCAACAAAAGTACCGTTGCAACGTGCGTTGCGCTAGTTCTGACGCTCGGTCTCGCGGTTGGATCTCTACACGTCAGTGCTTTTGCCCAAGGTGCGCAGACAGCCGAAACCGTAAGCGTAGCTGTAGGGCCGCAGTACGACACGACACATGTCTACGTTCCATTGGCGGATTTCGATCGCTTCGTTGCCAGCGTCCTTCAGACATTCGGTGGCAAGACCTCGCAGGATGGTGTGCTCACGGTAACTCCAACACCCAGCAGCACCAGGATTCAGTTGGTGTTAACGCCTGTAGGAACATTATCGGTTTTCGGATTCAAGACGCCGATCCCGTATCCATTTGGCTCGGAGCGGACAGGCTATATGGTCACGGACATGGATGAAGCGGTCCGCGCTGCCAAAGCAACTGGTGCAGACGTCCTGGTCGCCGCCTTCAACGATCCGATCGGTCAAGATGCAATCATTCAATGGCCGGGTGGCGTGAACACGCAACTGTATTTGCACACTACCGCTCCGTCCTATACCCCGCTCCAGACAATCCCGGAAAATCGGGTCTATGTGTCACCGGACCGTGCGGATGCCTTCGTGCGCAGCTTTCTTGCTTTCTCTCACGGAAGCGTTGTCTCCGATACGCAAGCCCCAGGCGTTGAAATTGGAAGACCCGCGGAAACCTACCGGCGAGTGAGGATCGAATCAAAGTTTGGGAAGTTGACTGCGCTCGTTACTGACGGCCACCTTCCATATCCCTGTGGCCGGGAGATGACAGGATATGAGGTGGCGAATCTCGCGGAGACGCTCGCGAAGGCTAAGGCGGCTGGTGCAGATGTCCTTGTCCCTCCGTACAAGACCGACGAGCGAGATGCCGTTGTTGTCAGGTTTCCGGGAGGATACATCGCTGAGATCCACTCAGTCACAAAAAAATAGCACACACAACGGATGATGCGATGGAACAAGCAGAGCCGGACACGATATGACAAGGAAGACACAGATGCGAACTGTCATGATATTAATTGTGCTGTCTTCTGTGAGTTCGCTGCTCTCGCAAGGCCAATCGATTCCAAATAACGAGTCCCCTCTCCCGGCGCCAACCTATCACTTGCTTCGCGAAGACGACGACTGGAGTTTCCTTGCCGATTCAGCGGAACGACAGGATTTCTGGGATTCCATCAAATACATTCCTCTGCGATCAGGGCGGAATGGCTGGTTCCTATCCATGGGTGGCGAAGCTCGCGAGACTTGGGAACAGATTGGGAACGATAACTGGGGCCAACAACCGTTCATGAACGGCTATTTCAATGAACGGTACATGTTCTATTTTGACGTTCACTACGGCACGCACGTGCGCTCGTTCGTGGAGCTAAAAAGCGGCTTGAATTCTTACCGCATCGGCGGTCCGAGGCCGATCGACGAAAAGAAACTGGATTTCCAGACCGCATTTCTCGAGGTCGGAACGGGAGATGATCGGAACTGGCTAAAGTTCAGAGCTGGCAGACACGAGATGGAATATGGCTCTGGTCGCCTGATCGATGTGCGGGAGGGTCCAAATGTCCGCTTGAGTTTTGACGGATTCAAGGTCAAGACCGGCATCGGCCCTTGGCAGATTGATGGCTTCGCCCTGCGACCCGACTTGGACAAGCCCGGATTTTTTGACAATGCCCCCAACCACTCAGTCGGATTTTGGGGCGTGTACGGTGTCCTACCTCTCAAAAAACGCCTCACGCTGGATACTTACTACCTTGGACTCGACCGAAAAGCAGCCGCATTCAACCGAGGCGTCAGCCAAGAGGTGCGGCACAGTATCGGTGCGCGTCTCTCTCGTCCCGTCGCTCAAACGAAGCCCGGTTGGGATTTTGATTATGAAGCGCTTGGGCAATTTGGCAGCTTCGGATCCGCAAATATCCGCGCATGGACTGTGGCATCGGAGACAGGTTACCGATTTCCTACCCTTCCGCTGAAACCACGATTTAGCGTCAAGGCAGACATCTCCAGTGGCGACGATCCTAGGACGAATACTCTCGGCACGTTCAATCCCTTGTTTCCGAAGGGCAATTATTTTGGCGTCCTCGCCACCGCAGGTCCTGGTCCCATCAACTTTATCGACGTACACCCTCATGTTGAAACGGCGTTGCCGCACAGTGTGACTGCCTCCGTTGATTGGATATTTCAGTGGCGGGAAAGTTTGCGCGACGGTGTGTATTCCGTCCCCGGATTTCTCATTATTCCCGCCGGAAAGAGCGATGCGCGTTTCGTCGGGCATCGTCCAGGCACGGAAGTGCACTGGCAAGCGAATCGTCACCTCTGGTTTCAGGCCGACTATGGAATTTTCTACTCGGGGAAATTCGTTAAGGAGAGTCAGCCAAGCCGCAACCTCAATTACTGGGCATTGTGGGCCGGCTATAAGTTCTAGGGGGCGATCGTGGAACGCCACAACCGTTTTGAGATGGAGGGCCGGCAATGAGCAATAGCAATATACTTGGTCGGGTAGTGGTTCATGCGAGCAGCCCAACCACTGAAAAGGTCATACCTTACGCCCTACTCGGAATGACGGTGGTCACGGGACTGGTGGACGCGGTGAGTTTTCTGTCGCTCGGGCACGTCTTCACTGCGAACATGACGGGGAATATCGTGTTTCTCGCGTTTGCAACGGCGCACGTGTCCGGATTGTCCATCGCTCGCTCGTTAACGGCACTCTTGGCTTTTCTTGTAGGGGCGATACTCGGCGGACGGCTCATGGCGCGGTCGAGTGCCGATTCACAGATTCGATTTGCGGCACAAGCGTTCCTCCTGGAGGTTGCCCTTCTGTTTGCTGCATCGTCTTGCGGCATCGGATACCGCGGCGATTTGCTGGAACATTCTTTTCAACCGTTTGCTCTGATCGCCTTGACGGCGCTCGCCATGGGCACACGGAATGCCGCTGTCCGGAAACTCGCAATCCCGGATCTGACGACAACGGTCCTGACACTGACGATTACAGGCATCGGCGCGGACTCTTCGCTCGCGAACGGCAACAACCCGAGATTAGCGAGAAGGGTCGCGTCGGTGGCTGCAATGTTTTTTGGGGCGGCGTTGGGTGCAGTCGTCGTACATTACTCGATCTCGGCGGCTCTGTGGCTTGCGACTGTAATCTCCGCCTTGTGTTGCGCGACGTTGTTCCGCTCGGTACGAACTGCCAATTTGCTGTGACCGCGAGACTCGAACCTGGCCATTCCACGGCATGGGCCGAATTCTTTTTTCGCCCGATTTCCCGAAAGCAGGCAAGCGAATATCCGTTCCGACCGGCTCCTGAGCCAAAGAACGCTTTAGTGTTGCCACTCTTCAGTTATTGAGAGGCGCCGAAAAGAACGGTCGACACCATGGTTTCAATCCTGACTGCCATCTCCTCTATTGGTTGCTGCGGAGCTCTATAACATCCTCGCGTTTCACCTGAGACGATGGCACCAGGCAGCATCGCGCCAGCACTGATCGCATGCGCGTTATCGATTCTGGTCTTCCTACAGTACCGCGAAAATTTCAAGGGCATCTTCAGCGCGAAGCCTGCGACGACTCTCTTGATGAAACGTGCTCTTGAAGCTGCCCGCGACCCATCCGTAAACCTTCGTGCGGCTGTTATCCAGTTTGAGCGCGGACATCAAAGGATAAGTGTTACAGTCCGGGGCGCCGATGTCGGGTGCGCCTCCGTATCCCCCAGTCGGAGAATGGGAACGGCGGCGAATCTTCGGGAGCCGGAAGACCGCGTTTGGTTACAGATGGTCCGGCTCGGCAACTTCTTTCACCGCCTGGCGCAGTTCTACCGCCGCGACTGGGCAGGCACCAACCCATCCAGTCTGTTGAGGATCTGGGTTGCGTGCGATCGACGATGGAGCTGCTGGCCGGCCACCGTCGAGCACCACAGTCGCCGGAGGGATCGGCGATTCTTCTGCGGGCTGCTGAATCCGTTTGTGCACGGCGGTTGGGTCCTGCTCGACCTGTTGGGCTTGCTTGCTCGCTGCGTGCGCTGGTTGGCTCACCGATCCGGAAACCTCGGTGGAATCGCCAATCGCCGATTGTTGACTCTGGAGTGGTAGCGTGAGTGCCAGGGCGGCTACCACGATGAAGGCCGCCCGCTCGCCAGCTTCTACTGCAGACTTGTGCACATGGTTCCTAGAATTCATGAGTATGAGTTCCCCACGTTGCTCAACTGGATTGAAGTTCGCAAAATAGACCTCCGTCTCTAGCGGCGAAGGCAAAGAGATTACGCTCTATAGGCCGGGTCATGTCCTGAGGCCCTGTCTTTTTGTGCGTCGTTCAAGCTGGAGTCTCTATAAATTGGGTGGATGCCACGGTCATCGGGGAACATCCTCCAGAAGAAAAGCAAGAGTCTCAGGGGCACCAGGCTGATTGCTGCTAAAAAGAAATCAAGAATAGACATCGCATTTCCGTTGTATGGCTAACCATAGACGTACATATCCAAGCCCCCGCGCTGCCCGCGCGTACACTTCGTTGCCGTTAAAAATTGCTTTGGCGGCATGTGAAGGTCCGTTCTCTACTCTCACAAACACATCATTAAGTTCTCTGGAACGCTGAAGAAGCGGAGTCAGAAGGCGCGGCAGGAGAGCGCCAATGCCGGAAAAGTCTTTTTTGAAACTTGTTTTGATTTGCGCTGTCGTGGCCTTGTTGGCGACCGGCTGCAATTCGAAGGCGAACGTTTCGGGCGTCTGGAAAGGGAGCTCACTGCATTTGTGATACCAACGAATAGGTTAACTGTGAGGTTTCTATAAGTTGCTGAGAACTCGGGCTTTTAGACTAAAGATGGAGGATGCGAGTTGAGAGAGACACGTCAATTGACAACAGATGCCAATCCGCTGAGGTGTATCGGTTCACCACTCGCCAACCGTTGAGCAAGCGCTCTGTTAGGTCGAGACGATCCGCAAGATCCTCCGTGGCCGAACCGCAGTCGCTTCAAACTATCAATGGAGCATGCGTCCATGCTGCTCTACTCTCTGCATAGAGGCATGCCTTCAGGAGATTGGAACCGGAATTAAGGACGAGAAGTTTAACGGTTGCAGATCAGTTCTGATCTTTGCTTTCGTTTTGCGCAATCTGGGTTGACTCATGTTTCTCGATCGCACCATTCACGATGTAATCCTGGTGGTCAATAGTAAGAATCTTCGTGCCATAGAGTCTGACGTGGACAAACGTTACATCTTTCTCGGGAAACCAGAATGCGCCGATCTTCTGATACTGGCGCACGATGTCCGCTCGCTCTATCCAGAAAGAGAGCTTCTTGGCGGGCTGGCCTTCGATACGCACAATGGCGTAGTCCTGAGTGTCTATCCACACTTTTCCTTGAAATAGATATTTGTCTCTACGCTTGGGAATAGCCTGCGCAACAAAGCAGCGATAAGGACCAACCTGTTGTTCTCCAAGCAACTCCAGAGTGTAATTCGCGGAGGTGATCGAGCTCTCGGAATGCTTCTTGCCGGATGCTGCTTCGATCTCACTGGCAATTAGTGGGTTCAGCGCCAAACGACGAATCAGTCCTGAACCGCCCTCTGACTTAAGGACAAACGTCTTTTTGTCGGGTGCGCG
>CAYNPS010000015.1:0-36840 GCA_964399125.1 uncultured Terriglobales bacterium | reverse complement strand
AAATCTGGCTTTCACTGATACCGGCTGGCAATGGCTCAAGGGGAGCGCTGATTATCGGTTCGTGCAGTTCCCGATTTGACTGCGCTTGCGCGAGGACTCCCGACATCATCAGCCCTAAGAATATGGCCGCACCGAGGATGGGTTTCATTTGGGCGCTCATACCTACTACATTTACTCTCTTCATCTCTGCGTACCTCACTTCAACCCTCAGAAAGAAGCATTACCAGCCTTGCTTCCGCAGCTCTTCGAGTCCCTTCTCGTCGATGATCGGGTCTGCTTTGGCACGAGAGAAGCAGAGCGACACGGCCAGTAACGCCCAAGCCGCTCCGAACATCACGCCGCACCAGACGCCCGGCATAAAACCCTCACCGCTCACTTATTTCTCCTCGTTCAAGCACGGTTGTTATGAATCCTGGCGTGTAAAAGGTTGAGATTTTGGCTTAGGGCGTAGGCTCATCGCAGTTGCAGGTTCTGGCAGCGTCGAGCTCTTAATCTTATTGGCCACATTGCGCGCCAAGTTATGAGTGGCTCGCAGGTTGCCTCCGAAAAAGCGAACGTTGCCATCGACAACCCATTCAAGAATGACTTGGCCATCTCGATTGCATAGCTGACTATGGACCCGCAACTTCGTAGCGCCGCTCACAGTGGTAACCGCACGTCGAGTCTCGCTGCCGGGTGTATATTTCTCTACCGTTGTTTTCAAAACCAAAAGTTCGGGTACTTCGCTGGCGCTCCGGTCGCCACTGCGAAACACTTGTTTAAAGCGTTTCGTCTTGGCCATCTCTTCCACTAGGTTTTCGTAGATTGCGATTCTGAAGGCAGGATCGATATTCGCGTCGCCGGGATCAATCTTGTCCACCTGAATACTCCAGGACGACATGCCAGTTGCGCTGACTCCAGCAGACGTTTTTGCGATCTGCGTGTCAGAGCGCGCAGCCACCACTAGCATCGGCAACATCAAAGCCGCAAGCGCATACCAAATTGTCTTATTTGTTGTCATTCTTCGCCTCCGAAGCGCTTTGGCTCGCGGGTTTGTCTTCTACCTGGGCGATGTGCGCCCCATTGGCCACCAATTCACTCCTTAGAATCTGTGCTTGCCCCTTGGCTAGCTGAAAAATTGCCCCGTGAAATCCTCCGTGGTTATCCAAATACTCCAAGGTAAGAGTGTCGTATTTCTTGTGTGAGAAAAGTCCAATCACACGTCCTCCGCCAAATGGAGTTGCAGCCCGGCCAAGGGCCATAGGCACGCCACCGACTTGCTTATCTTCTTCGCCTAGAAGAGCGTCTTGGATAGAACTGATGTTTATCTGCACCGCCGTGCCACTGCTCTTCTGAAATTGCAAAGTATCGGCCTTGATCAACAGATTCCCGGTTGCGTTGTTCGACGCGCCTTCGAACCCCATAACGTGCGTAGCACGAATACTAGAGGTTCCAGCCGAACTCTTTGCGTCGCTGGAACTCTGGCCAAAACTCGTGCTGCACCACAACAGGAAAATTAGACACGCGAAACTGCTACTCATCACTGAGTGAGCATTCCACCTAACTTCCGTTGACACCCTCACTTCATTCATATCTCGTTTCCTCAGGCAGTACTCGGCGCATTTATGTTCAATGTCGAGTCAGACAAATTACTTACATCATGTTCTTAGCATGTAAGCTGCCATATCTAAGCCGAAGACAAAAGCGACGAGGCTAGCTCAAGATCAGGATTTAGCAGAACTAACTTCCAAAACATCCAGGTTAGGTCTTGATGGAGTGTGATGGAAGGCTGGCACGTGATAAGCCCTCACCATCACAACACGATGGCCGGAGTCGAAGCTCAGAGGCAACTCTAAAGGGACACATTCAGCCTTATTCTTTCGTGCGAGGAGAATGTCTCTCTGAACGCGAAGCTAATCTGACTCGATCGCCAGACTTTGAGTTTGCGAATTCGACGGTGTACGCAAGCGCCAGAGCACCCTCATGCCGGCCATCAGAGGAACGGCCAGATACATACCCACAATTCCCCCGACTTCGGCGCCGACAAATACTGCAAAGATTGCTGCCAGAGGGTGAATCTCTAACTGACGTCCCAGCAATCGCGGCGCATTAAAATAATTTTGAACGACTCTCCATGCACCCAACAATGTAACCATCAACACCCAGTGAGAATGAGTAAGGACGCCGATAACGATGATGGTTCCTGCTGTACTCGTCCATCCAATCACAGGGATGAACTCTAACAGCCCTCCCATCACTGCCAGGGCGATCGCGTGCGGAAATCTCAACACCAGTGCGGTTGTCGCGTAAAACGCGAACGAAAGACCACAGAGAACAATTTGAGCTCTGATGTACCGGGTCAACATGAGGTGCAGTTCGTCTGCTGCGCTACGGACGCTTTGGTACCAAGAAGCTGGGAAAACAAGGTGAATCAAAGCGTCGGCTATATGGTCGCCATCGCGAAGGAAGAAGATGGCAAGAACTGGTATCAGAGCCAACCAGCCAACCGACTGCGCCACATTTGACAAGATGAGATCTGCGTCTCGCACGAGAGTCTGCACGTCGGTGCTATGACGCCCTAGAAAAGACTTGACACGCAATTCTTGTATGTCAGTCCAACCGTACTTGTCGCCAATTTCTCTGGCAATGTCACCAGTCGAGAGGCCATTGAGTAAAGCTGGGATTTCATCGATAAGTTTGCCGGTATTCCTCGACACCGTTGGTCCAACTGCATATCCGGCAAATGCGATTAGCAGCAAGCAGGCGAGATAGACTTCGACAACCGATGGCCCTCTCAAATTCTTAAAGAACAAGGAATGACGCTGCAGAAACTTGACGCACGGGTTGATCAAGTATGCAAACAGCATTGCAAGGATGAAGAGCAAGATGACGCGTCGAGCCGTATAGATGAGTCCGCAGAGAAGCCCGATAAACAAAGTAGTTAGCAGAATATTTGCAGTGTGGCGCTCCGGAAATGCCATTCATCGACCACCCACAAGATAGTTGCGAGGCATCGTTCCTTGGAAACTACGGTCGCTGTCATGTTGAGAGGAGAACAACTGACGCGCATCGGTCGTTGGACGACCCTTATCCTGTCGCCGACGAAAAATAGCATTCACGATTCTTACTAATTCATTTGCCTCGATATATCTGAATCTCTGCATGATGAATTTCGCTGTTCCTCATTGTTCATCGCCGAAAAAGCACTAGCTCGCAAAGGAGGTCGACGAGGGGGGATGTTCGTTTCGCTTACCGAAGCACCTGAGTTCTGGCTTGCACTCTCGTCGCTCAACGTTTTAGATTTTCTTAGCTTCTTCACTCTTGTCTCTGTACTGGTAGTCACTCCTCATTTCCGTAGCACTTAACGTTCCAATTCAGCGCAATGTGTATCCCGGCCCTGGACGCGACTCTCGTCGTGTGGCTCATTGAAATAACAAGCCAAATCAGTCGGGTTTCAGCTTTTCGCGGGAGAGTTGGACACCAGTAGCTGTGGCTCTTCCTAATTCCGATCAAAGGAATGTGCGTGCATGCCAACCCGCAGCTAAACCGGTGGCTTATCGGCACTAGCTGCTTCGATTTATTCAGGCGCTTTCTCTGCGATCTTTTCGTATGTGCAGTCCACTCAAGTACTTAAGCTGAGTCGCAACGGACCCCATATTGGCACGAATCGTGCACAAAGAAAGCGTAGGAGGCGATCTCAAGGCGCACCCACCTAAATGGTCTCGAGCAAACTGCTCGAGCCCAACCAGGAAGTTGAGTTCTGCCCCCCCCGCGGTTAATCGGATCGCAACACATACCAACTTAATGTCAAACAACGATGAGGATAATCAATGATCAAACAAAGCCTGGTACTTACTGCCGTTCTCGTAGCTGTGCTGCTGAGTGCATCACGATCACACGGCCAGAATACTGAGTCGCAGCAAACACAGACTGCTCCTCCGACTAGCGATCAGTACTATCCTGCAATTCCGTCGGATCAAGAGATTGAATTAATGAGAAAGGATGTCAGGTCGCAGAAGAAGCAAATCATCGCCGCGAATATGAATCTCACTGAAGCCGAGGCGGAAAAGTTCTGGCCAATTTACGACCAGTACACAGCGGCTCTGACCAAGATCAGCGACACGAAGGTCGCTCTGGTTAAAGAGTATCTTGCGAGTTATAGCACGATCACGGATCAGCAGGCTGAGAGCTACGTCAAGAGATGGGCAGGCGTCGATGAGTCAGTCACACAGCTAAGGCTCAAATACTTTCCATTGTTTCATCAAGTGCTTTCCGGAAAATCGACCGCGCTGTTTTTTCAAATGGATCATAGGTTGGGACTGCTCATCGATCTTCAAGTGACGGCAGAAATGCCAATCATCGAGCCGTAGACCGGCAGCTACTCGAAACGCGGAGAGCGATCGACCGCCGGACGTAGCTAAATACAAGAGCATTTATAAGTGGGGACAAAACATGCGAGCCACAAAAGCGTCAACCGACCTATCAATCAAGGAGAGTCAGGACGGAGATGGCACGGTCCTCTCTTTGAAGGGACGACTGACCATCGAGTCCTCCCCGACTCTTCGAGATCGGCTGCTCGCTACGTTACATCGCCCCTCCCCTGAGAGCTTGACTATCGATTTGGCCGATGTCCCCTACATGGACGGTTCTGGAATCGCGACTTTGATCGAAGCACTCAAGGTTGCTCGGGCTCGCAATAAGACATTGCGACTGATCGGGCTGCAGGATCGTGTGCACTACCTGCTTGAAATCACAGGCTTGCTCCCGCTCTTCCAACCTAGCAGAGATGAAAGTATTCCATCCGTCGCAACAGTAATCTAATGCCAACTCTCATTGAAAATGTCGGGAAAGCAACCGTTAATCAACTCGATTATGTCGGCAGCTTAAGCATTCAGCTATGGGCAGCAGTCCACTCCCTTGGCTCAGTTTTCCCGATCGTCGGTAACCGCTATCGGTGGAAGGCGGCTATCCGCGAGATGTTGGACGTCGGAGTCGATGCGTTACCGATGGTGGGTCTTATGGCAATTTGCGCGGGATTCATTCTCGCCATGCAAGGCGCTTCCGAGTTGCGCCGTTTCGGGGCTCTGCACTACGTCATCGATCTTGTTGCGGTTGGGTTTACTCGCGAACTGGGTCCGCTGCTCACTGCCATCGCGGTTAGCGGTCGCTCCGGTTCTGCCTTTTCAGCCGAGATTGGCACTATGCGAGTGACTGAGGAGATCGATGCACTCCGAGTCATGGCGTTCGATCCCATTGAATTCGTGCTCGCGCCGAAGTTTCTTGCGGCGCTAATTATGGTTCCGTGCCTGAGCATCCTCTCGAATGTCTGTGGCATTGTGGCCGGCGGAATCTTCATGTTCTTCAGCACACATCTTGGCCTGGGCCTCTACCTTCAATATGTCTTTAACTCAATCCAACTGCGCGATGTCGTCGCCGGCCTCATCAAGAGTCTGGCGTTTGCCGCCATCATCGTGCAGGTGGGATGTCTGGAAGGATTTCGCGTCCGAGGTGGCCCCGACGCAGTGGGCCGTTCCACAACAGCCGCGGTAGTGAAGTCCACTTTCTTGGTCATTGTTGCCGACGTAGTCTTCACTGCGATCTTCTACTTGACGGTGAAGCACTAATGTCTGTGATCTCGATTCGCGATCTGGTCGTGGAATACGGCGGCCGCCGAGTATTGGACGGTGTGAACCTGGAGATTGAGCAAGGAGAGACCATGGTGTTGTTGGGCGGCAGTGGGTCGGGAAAGAGCACGCTGCTGCGTCACATCATAGGGCTCGAAAAGCCGCGATCGGGCAATCTTTTCGTGAAGGGTATCGACACTACGCGCTGTTCTCAGGAACAGCTCAAGCGCGTTCGACGCTCCATTGGGGTCGCGTTCCAAAGTGCAGCATTGTTCAATTCGTACTCTTTGGAAGACAACGTTGCTCTTCCCCTGCGGGAACACACTGCTTTGGCTCCGTCGATCATTGACCTGATGATTTGGATGAAGCTGGCCGTAGTTGGTCTAGCAGATTTCGGCAAGCTGCACCCGCAGGAACTTTCCGGTGGCATGAAGAAGCGGGCAGCAGTTGCCCGAGCGCTGGCCCTTGATCCCGAAATTATGGTTTTCGATGAGCCGTCTGCCGGTCTTGATCCGATCGTTGCCGCGGAGTTGGATGAACTCATTCTGATACTCAAGCAGGCATTTCAGATGACCGTGATAGTGGTGACGCATGAGCTGCCGAGTGCGTTTCGGATCGCCGATCGAATAGCAATGCTGTACAAAGGAAAATTTATCGCGGTAGGGACCAAAGAAGAAATCAGAAAGAGTGAGCAACCGCGCATCAGACAGTTCCTTGATCGCGTCCCCAATCCTGTTGGAGAGTCAAACACCGTGGAAGCTTACTTTCAAAAATACTTGCAGGCGGAGGAAGTAAGCCATGACCGCAGAAGCTAAAGTCGGAACCTTTGTCCTCGTGTGTGCTTCGATCTTGACAGCCACACTCGTCGCTCTGATAACCCCTCAAGTGCGAAGTGGGCTAGTGCCATATCATACTTACTTACGCTATGCCGGCGGACTTGCTCCCGGCGCCGATGTCCTATTCGGAGGTATCGTGGCCGGCAGGATCAGCGGTGTACGACCGGCCGCGTCAGACCCGACTCGCATTGAGATTTCCGTGGAACTGAAGCCGGGTACCCCTTTGAACGAAAAAAGCGTGGCCAAGATCGGTTCAGTGGGACTGATGAGCGAACCAGCTCTGCTGATCACCACCGGCAGCAGCGGAGCAGCGCGAATTGCACCCGGCAATACGATCCCTTCGCAGGAGGCGGCAACCCTAGACGAAATCGCGGGCAAGTTGGCCGTGGTTGCTGACAATGCAAACACCCTGATCACGCAAGTGCAGGGAGAGGTCGGCGACATTGGCGGAGACGCGCGAAAGCTTCTCGCGAACCTGAACTCGGTGACCGGTCAACCTAATCAACAACGAGTTGAAAGAGCCTTGGATCAGGTGAATCGTCTCCTGGCCGATGAGCGTCCCAAAATGAATCGCATCTCGGATCAACTACTGACTCTCAGTCAGCATGCCGATGACGTGACACGCAAGATAGGTCCTCTGGTCGATCACACCGACGCCACTGTCCAGAATGTCAATGGTACGGTGAGTGACTTGCGTGAACCTCTCCGTGCCGACGTAGTGGAACTCGAGACGACTCTGCGCGAGGCCAAAGACGTTCTTGCAAGCATGCAAGTCCTGATGCGAGCCAATGACTACAAAATCGACGACACCGTAGAGAATCTCCGAATTACCACCGAGAACTTAAATCAATTAACTGATTCCTTAAAGCAGCGGCCATGGAGCCTGATTCGCATTAAACAGCCGAAGGATCGCCAGGTACCTTAGCGAGGAGCATGAACGTGAAAAAGCAGTGGATGAACATATGTCTGATTGTGGCGCTTTCGACCGTCCTTAGCGGGTGCGCCGGCTCGGTAAAATATCCGACGTACTACACACTTCAGCTTCCGCCGATCGCAGACCCGCCGCCTCAGGAAAAGGCCTCTGCGTCGATCGCAATACGCGAATTCACATCTGCCACCTACCTGCGAGAGGGGCCTCTTGTTTATCGCCCCTCACCCGAACAGATTGGCTTCTACGCATATCACCGCTGGGCCGTTGACCCCCGTGAGGTGGTAACGAATGCGATAGCAGATCATCTGCGCGGCGACGGCAAATTCGCTGATGTCAAAATCTATGACGGGCATTCGGACTCCGATTACATCCTAAGCGGGCGACTGGAGAAGCTTGATGAAGTCGATTACGAAAAAGGGGTAAAGGTCGAGGTTGCGGTTTCAGCTCAGTTGGTTGAGCTTCGCACTGGGAAGACCGTATGGGCTAATTCCGCTACTGATTCCAGCCGGGTAGACCAACACAGCGTCTCCGCAGTTGTGGCTGAAATGAGTACCACAATGGATCGCACGATCCAGAAGCTCCTGTCATCTCTTTCAGTGCCCACAGCAATCACCGGAAACTAGAAGGGGGAGCGGCAGCCAAGCGTAAGATCCCACCATCTACTTCTAGAGAACCGCATTAAGGCCTTGAAAATCAAAAAGGGCCAATTCAAAATTCCGCTAAACGCATTCCCGAAGGGGGTTCTCGGGATTCGCGGGATTCGCGTAATTCGCGCGATTCACTGGATCTTCCCCACAGCTAATCTTCCTTTCCCTTTTGTTTTCAGAAAATTACGAGTGGCACAAAGCTTGCTTTTGGTACAGCGTCGCGTACTGGCGGGCCCTAAGGGATGGGGTGCTGTGGGCCGAGCGCAGATTAATTGCTTTTGTGAAGGAGGATCTATGAAGCCCGAGTCATTGAAATTTATCTACAGCGCGGTCAACGCAATCGCGAGCGGTAAACACGACGCTCAGACCGAACAGTGCCTGGCAGATGCGATTGGACAAGAGCTCATCGCCATGCGCGTTCGTCTAAAGATTCAACGCGAGACACAAGCAGGAGCTAAGCACCGCGACAGTCGAGAGCAGGGTGAGAGGGAGCTCTCTCTTGTATCGCTGAGTGCTGCGGCGCGATAGTTTTGGGCCCTCTGTGACGACCCAATTTGGGACACCAGCAGTTTTCACGGTGTACCGATAAGTGAGGATGTTATGGGCTTAAACGGTTTGTTTTTTTCCTCATCCCAACACGGAGACGCGTTTTTGGCAAACGATTCAGTTACGCCCGCAGCACCGATCTTCAAGCGGATGCCACCGAATATTACATCCGTGGAAGAGACGAGCTCAGCCATGCAGATGGATACCGAAGTGGAAAACGCTCTTGGTTCGATCGAAACGTCAGAGGGCTCCAAGTCGAGTATTGCGCGTTATGAAGCTCTGATACGGGTCTTTCCCGCCATTGGCCATCACAACAGCATCGCAGAGCTAACTTCGACTCTCGCCACCGAAGTATCACAACTCATCAATTTCGACCTTATTGGAATCACCCGTTACGACGAAGCGGCGAGCAGCGTGGAATGGCACAGCGCCACGCGAGAAGGAGGTACCGAGAGTGGCATCCTGGAAGCACCGAACGAAGACGCCTTGACGGCGTGGGTTTATCGGAATCAGAAACCGCTAGTGGTGCCCTTTCTCGATCAGGAGACGCATTTGCGCAGCGGAATCCTGCGACTTGTGCATGATGGAATCCAGTCAATATGCGCGGTCCCTTTAAGCCGTGCGCATCACAGACTTGGCTGCTTGTTTATCGGCAGCGTAATTCCGAACGTCTATACCGCGGAAGAAACTCGGTTTCTCTCCTTGATCGCAACCCAAGTGGCCGTCGCCGTCGAGAACAACCTCGCTTTCGGACAAATCGCTGAGCTCAAAGACCGGCTCGAACAGCGAAGTCTTTCCCTCGAAGATGAAATCCGAGAGGAGCATGGTTTTGATGAGATCGTGGGCCGAAGCGCCGCTTTACGTTCAGTGCTGCGTCAAGTAGAGACCGTGGCGCCAACTGACTCCACCGTTCTGATCTATGGTGAGACGGGAACCGGCAAAGAAATCATCGCCCGAGCGATTCATGACCGCAGTACCCGACACAAGAATGCGTTTGTGAAGCTGAATTGCGCCGCCATTCCAACGGGACTGCTGGAGAGCGAACTGTTCGGACACGAAAAAGGAGCCTTTACAGGAGCAATAGCTCAGAGACTCGGCCGCTTCGAACTGGCGAATCACGGAACCATGTTCCTCGACGAAATCGGCGAAATCCCACTGGAGCTACAGCCGAAACTATTACGGGTGCTGCAGGAGCGGGAGTTTGAGCGTCTGGGTAACAGCCGAACGCTGCACACGGACACGCGACTGGTTGCGGCAACCAATCGGGACCTTGAAGCGCTCGTACAGGAGCAAAAGTTCCGCTCCGATCTGTTCTATCGATTGAATGTGTTCCCTATCCGCATTCCCTCGTTGCGTGAGCGTCAAGAGGATATTCCCTTGCTGGTTCGACACTTCTCCCAACAGTATGCCCGCCGCATGAGCAAGCAAATTGACAGCATCTCTTCCGAGACGATGAACGCGCTTTGCAATTATCACTGGCCGGGCAATGTCCGTGAACTGCAAAATGTAATTGAACGCGCTGTGATCGTGTCGAAGGATTCAGAGCTTAAAGTGCAGTTATCGGATCTGAAGAGCCGAGCTATGCCTGGCGAGAATGGTGGTATCAATCAAACCTTGGAGGAAGCCGAGCGGACGCATATCCTTGCGAACCTGAAGCGAACCCGGTGGGTGATCTCCAAAGCGGCTACTAGATTGGGAATGAATCGTTCGACGCTTCAGTACCGCATAAAGAAACTGGGAATCAGTCGTCCGGGGATTTAAGCAAAAAGAGACCGCGGCAACATCACGTTGACAACACCGGCAAGTACCTGCTCGCGCTACTGCGATACAGAGGAGTGCAACCGACTGGCTCCAGCATGGCAGTAACTGATCTCATCCGAAGTATCGGAGCGGCCCATAAATGGACAATGAAACACTCGACACATCAGGCGATCATATCGATGGCAAGAGTTTGTTCGCGTCGCCTTGAAGGTGCCGTATGAACTCGGGAGTAATTGCCGCCTCTGCTGCTGTGTCTGGGTCGATTGTGGGCGCATTGGGTTCCACGCTGGGAACATGGTTCACCCAACGGCATCAGGGCCGCCGCGATCTGCTGGCCAAAAAGATCGTGAGCCGCGAGGCGTTGTATTCCGACTTCATCGCAGAAAGTGCTCGCTTGCTGGTGGACGCACAACTCAACAGCGGCAGCGATCCTCTGAAGCTTATTCCTGTGTATGCGTTGCTGAGCCGCATCCGCCTTAGTTCCTCGTCGGAGGTCTTGCAAGCGGCTGAGGAGATAATAAGAGTCATTCTCTCGAGTTATCCGAAACCGAACCTGAGCGCTGAACAAATAGAGTCTCGCGCGCTGACTCCTGAAGACCCGTTGTGGGAGTTCAGCAACACTTGTCGTATTGAGCTTGAGTCGCTGCAAAGGCAATTGTGAACCGCGAAGAAATTGCCGACGCAACTGATTCGGAAGATCCTTTTTCCTGTCGTTTTTCCGCTTCCTGCGTGGCCAGGGCTGCATATGTGAACCGAGCCGCAGCGATTTTCGGCGCGGAAGTGACTCTCGTGCATCTTTGTGATCTCAGCAGTCATGACGAGTTCCCGCTTCCGTTGAGAACTTCTCTACCTTGCGCTCGTCGTGTTGAACAATCAACACCAAAACTTGAGCTGTTCACCAGCTGCTGAGGTTACTGCCAAAGAGTTATCACCCCGGCAACTGGTAACCAGCGCCTCATTCTCAACTTGACAAGCTTCGGATGGCTTATCGCCACGAGGTATCTGCCAACGCAAGTCTTTGCACGCAATTGCGTTGGGTTTCGAAATCGGCACGCTGATTGCCTACTGATCAGATGAGATGTGGCAGCGGACGAGGGCTCATGTGCGACTGTAAACAAGTGCGACTTGCTGAGTTGGACCGGAAGCACGTCAGCTCCGGTGATTTCTGTCAGATATTTGTCGAAGAAATGACATCTCTGTACAAGCTTGCCTTCTTCCTTACGACAAATCATGAAAGAGCCAAGCAATGCGTGCTGGCAGCACTCGAGAGCTCTCTCAGCGAGAGCAATGTCCATATCCGGTGGGCGCGCTTGTGGAGCAAGAGGGCGGTCATTAAGAGCGCCGTCGCCATGACTTTCATTCCGCTCGCGCCGAACGTTGCAAGACGAGACGATTGGGAGGAAGCGCAAGTCGAGTCGCATGCCGGAACTGTAATCAACGCAGTAACTCGATTGGCTCCGTTTGAACGATTTGTGTTCGTTTTGTCAGTGATGGAAAGGCTTTCGCTGCGCGAGTGTTCGGTTCTCCTGAGCCGTCCGCTTGGATACGTACTTGAAGCCCAGATCCGGGCTCTCAGAAATCTGCCGACTCTCGATGTGGAGCAAACAGAGCAAGTGGAACTTGTGCCGGTCCCGAGCGGTCGCATAGAAGCAAGTGCGGAATCCTGATTGGAGCACTTCGCTCGCAGAGCTTCGCCGTCGATGTTGAACAAGGCGACCTTGTTCTCGGTAACCAAGGGGCCAAAAGGAATGGAATATGAGCAGAACCGTCGTGGTTAGTGCCGGCAATTCCGGACTCACTCAAAAGATATTAGTCGGAAGGTATTTGTTGCGGTCAGACGAGCTTGCGGATGCTAGCGTGGACGACTCTCCTCCAAGTCCTTACGAACTTTTGCTCGCAGCATTAGGAGCGTGCACCAGCATGACATTGCACGCTTATGCCGAACGGCACCAGTGGCCTCTCGAAGGTGTACAGGTCCGGCTGGAGCATTCGCGAGTCGATGCGGAAAGTTCCGATCCAGGCGGCCCCACGAAACCAAGGGATCGCATCGAGAGGAGAATCTCGTTCGTGGGAGAACTTTCTGAAGTGCAACGGCAAACACTGGTGAAAGTCGCCAATGGCTGCAGCGTTCATCGAACGCTGACCTCCGGCGTTCAGATAGACACATCCGTCATCCAGCAGAGAACAGGCGACACTGACCCGATGTTCGCCAAAGGAGCAGACTGAGAATGGCTACTGTTACATTGTCCGCTCCTTCATTAGCGCCTGCGGTCGAGCCTGAGCCAGCTCCTCCATCCCGACCGAAATGGCACAAGTATGTGACCCCGTTTCTCGTGGTCCTTCTTGCCGTCGCAGTGACAGCCACAATCATGGTGAAGTGGAACTCGTGGGAGGGTGGTCGGATCGAGCAGGTCACTGATGATGCATATGTCCGCGGCGACCTGACGCCGCTTAGCACGAAGATCGCTGGCATAGTGCGTGATGTTAAGGTTTCTGATTTCCAATCTGTGCACAAAGGCGATCTGCTGGTTGAGTTGCAAGACGACGACTATCAGGCTCAAGTCGCGCAAGCCAGTGCTGCGGTCGAAGCTGCCAAAGCGGCTATTGAAGACAATCACCGCCAACGCGAGCTCGAAGATGTGCGCATTCAGCGGGCGCTTGCCGGAGTCGATCAGGCAAAGACGCAAATCGCGGCGGCAGAAGCAGGAAAGGAAGCCGTACAGGCCGACGTCGTACGGACACGCTCCGAACGTACGCGCCAGGAAAATTTATCGCAGACGCGCTCTACCACACAGCAGCGACTGGAATCTGCGGTTGCGGACGAAGAAAGATCGAGCGCTCAATTCGCCAGCCGCGATGCCGATTTGGCCCAGGCGAAAACTCTTTTGCGAAGCAACGAGCTGGCGGTCATAGCTGAAAGACGCAGCGAAGCCGTGCTGGAGTCGCAAGAACAGCAACTCATTGCCGATCTTCATGCAAAAGAGGCGGCTCTCAAAGTAACCGAAGTCAATCTCGGCTATACCAAGATCGCTTCGCCAGGCGACGGCTCGGTGGGAGAAAGGCAGGTGCGACCAGGTCAGTTAGTTTCTCCCGGCACGCAGGTCATCGCCTTCGTGGACAGGATCAAGTGGGTGCAGGCGAACTATCTCGAGACCCAGCTTACGAATATGAAAGTAGGCGATCCCGTGGACTTGCGCGTCGATGAATATCCCGGGCAGACAATTCGCGGGAAAGTGATCGAGATCGCGCCCGCAAGCGGCTCGCAGTTTGCGCTGCTCCCACCCGACAATGCAACCGGAAACTTCACCAAGGTGGTCCAGAGAGTGCCGGTGAAGATCGCCCTCGACGATACGGACCTCGCAAGCAAACTGCGGCCCGGTCTCTCCGTGTCAGCAACCGTGCGCACAACGCACTGACAGGAGACAACTGTGGTGGATACCTCAACCGTCCTTGCCCAGCCTTCTCCTGTCCAGGTCGCCCGTGGCTTTGCTCGAGTTGTGCCCTCGGAGCTTTCTCACGCTCCTGTTCTGGGAATTATCGGCGTAATCATCGGTGCAGGAATGGTGACGCTAGCCGGCCGCATGCTTACGCTCGGGCTTGCTGATCTGAAAGGACACCTCGGCATCGGATTCGATGAAGGTGCCTGGCTCAGCACTGCATTCAACGCGGCACTGGTGTTCATCGGCCCGTTCACCGTGTACCTTGGCGGCCTTATTGGAGCGCGGCGGATTCTTCTGTGCGCTGCTGGAACCTTCATTCTGATCTCTACCTTTCTCCCGCTGATCCACAGCTATAGCCTGCTGATCACCGCGCTGGCGCTTGCCGGTCTAGCTTCGGGAACGTTCTATCCTCTTACACTCACCTTCGCGCTGCGCAATATACCGCTTCGCTTCCTGCCATTCACAATTGCACTGTACGCGAGCTGTGTCGACTTCACCGTTAATGTCGCTCCCTCGCTCTACGGTTGGTATCGCGACCATTTGTCGTGGCATTGGATGTTTTGGAATTCGGTGCCGATCACCGCTGTGATGATGATCTTTGTCTACTACGGCATCCCTGCAAGTCCGTCGCCGAAACGGGACTCTTCAAGTCCCAGCTTTGCCGGGTTCCTCTACGGCAGCCTGGGATTCGCGGCTCTGTTCGCGGCATTCGACCAGGGAGAAAGGCTTGATTGGTGGCGCTCGGGGCAGTTTACCGGTTTGTTTGTTGGCGCTTCGTTCCTCCTGTCATGCGCGATTGTGCTCAGACTAAGGAAACCCAACCCACTCGTTGACTTGCCATTTTTGACTAAGCGGAACATCTTGCTGCTAGGCGCCGGGCTCTTCTTTTTCCGTTTCACCCTCCTGGGAACGATTGTCCTCCTGCCTCAATCGCTGGCGATTCACGGGTTTGAGGCGGACCAGATTGGTCCGGCGTTGATTTGGACCGCACTCGCGCAGGTCCTGATCGCCTTCATTGCTGCACTACTCCTCCTGCGGAACATGGATTCTCGCCTGCTCATGGCAGTCGGGTTTACTTGCATAGCATTCGCATGCTGCTTGAATGCCGAGTTAACCAGTGTCTGGGCAGCTCCAAACTATTACCGCACGGAACTTCTCATGGGTGTGGGACAGTCTTTTGCCTTCATCGGCCTGGTTTCAACGATTGTCCTGCAAGGTCTCTTTTTGGGAGCACTTGCGAAGCCACAAAGAACGCTCACGTTTTCCGCGTACTTCCATTTGATAAGGCTTTTCGGTGGAAACCTCGGCGCCATCTTCATGGGCCACTTCGTAGCGCAACGCGAGAAGCTCCATTCGAACCTGCTCGGACTCCACGTTCAGCAGGGCAACTGGATTCTCGATGCCAACGTTCACCAAATGACGGCAGGAGTTTTTGCGAAATCCGCGGGGCTTGCAGCCGCGATTGGTCGCGCCGTCGGACTTGTGAGCGACCGCGTCCGCCTACAGGCATACACCCTTACTTTCAACGACGGCTATTACCTGGTGGCTTGGGCCTGTGTCGGCGTGATGCTCTTGGTCGCGTTGATGGGAAAGTCGCCACTTAGTTACCAGGATCTCAGTCAAATTCAGTCGTCCGCTACTCCCATTAAGGAGGCTAGATCGTGATCATCACGCGGCAGGCTACCTTCGCTCGTCCTCGCTTGTGTCCACATTCTGAAAGGTTGATTCGACTGGCCATAGCCGCCCTGTGCCTCTGGCCTGCGCCAAATCTCTCCGCACAGGATCAGCCGACCCCACCAGTTCGCCGAATCACGGTGCAGGAAGCCGTGCAGTTGGCGCTGAAACATAACCATGTGGTGCGCATTGCGGAATTCAAAACGGAAGAGAAGCAAAATGCTAAAGACGTTGCTCGGAGCGCCTACTTTCCCGTTCTTCGCAATGACAGCAGCGTAGTGCATTTGACCGACACGCAATTCATTGGCATTCCCGCGGGCAGCATCGGGGCAATAGGAAACAGCCTGCTGCCATCGCGGTCTGTAACTCTCAACCAGGGCGACACAACTCTATACACGAGCGGAACCTCGCTTACGCAGCCGCTCACGCAGTTGATAAAAATCAAACGTGCAAATGACGTGGCTGTCGCCGACGTAAAAGCTACGAGTGAAATAGAGCGGCAAACTGAGAACGATGTCGCATTGCAGGTACACCAGATCTATTACAGGATGTTGATTGAACAGATACACCGCAGCGCAACCGAAGAACATATTCACGCCAGCCAGGATCTCGAGGCTGAACGCGTACAGCAGGTGAAGTACGGCAACGCTCTCGATCAGGATCTGATCGAGAGCCGAGCGCAATTGCTTCAGGCGAAGCAAGAGCTCCTGACGAGCGATCTGCATATCTCGGATCTAACTCTTCAGCTCAACGATCTACTCGGTCTTCCTTTGACAACGAGATTGGCTCTTGATGCTGACATTCCACTGGTACAGGATGTCTGCGCGCGGCAAGAGTGCATCGCCTCTGCGCTCGCCGCGCATACGGAGATTATGGAAGCGCGCGATGAGGTAGAAAAGGCCAAGGCGGCAGTCCGACTGGCCAAGGCGGAGTACATCCCCGATATCTCCGCCTTTGCCCGCTACAGCTATCAGGACAATGTGCCTTTTCTGGCGCGCAACTTTGGCAGCTTTGGCCTTCACCTCGGATACGACCTCTTCGATGGAGGTCGCAAGCGGGCTGCTGTGCGCGAGCACGAATCGCAACTGGCGCAGGCTAGCGAAAATCTCGCGCGAGTCACTGAAGAAGTCGAATTGGGAATTGAGACTGCTTACAACAAGCTGGAGCGCACACGAGAAATGGTGAATGTCTCGCAAGAACTGCTGGCACTCCGCACGGAAGCAAGTCGTGTGTCAGCACAGCAGCTGGAACGGGGAGTCGCACTTAGGTCGCAAGCGGACACGGCGGTTGCGCAGGAGTTCGATGCGAAGACAGTGCTCTTGCAGTCGGAACTTGACTACATCGTGTCGCGCGATGAACTGATAAAGGCTATGGGGCAAACTCTCCAGTAGATGATTTGGAAAACAAACTCATAAACAGAGGATGCGTGCTGAGAGCATTCGGAGTATTGTGCATCTGCTTTTCGGCCCTTTTTCTCTTTGATAGAACTGCACATCACACTATGTTTTCTTCTTGTGAGTAAGTTCAGTGTACAAGGTATCCCAGACTGAATGCCCACACTGCCAACTTCATGCCAACTAAATGACATACGACAGAAGATTGGCATCGCGAATTGCCGACTCGCTCGGGCCTGTTCCTGATTTCAGAGACTTACGTTAATTCCTCTTTTGGCAAGCGAATTGCTTTGTTACATTTCAGAGTGGCACCGAACGCTGTAATTCTTAACGCTGTAAGCGGCGTTTCCTCAGCCACGCTTCATTCGCCCTCCCATCCAGGTAGGAGTCCTGTTTAGAACAGGACTCCTGCCTCCCGCCTCATAGAAGCGGAGCTGGGCGGGTCGCCGTTTCGGAATTCTTTGCTGTCGATCAGACAGTGGGCGAGAAATGAAGCTTGATCCTGTTCATGGCTTCGACGTGAATTGATTGACTTCTAATCACGCAGCTTAGAACAGAACGGCTTCGATTCAATATCGACGCAATGGCAAAGGTAATAGATACATGAAAAGGATCCTCTTGAAAATCAAACTGAGTATCATTCTTCTTTGGACGACAATTGCGATATCAGGCCAATCGTTCGCGAAGGTGCCAGGTAATAACGTTCCATCCGCGCCAATAGTCAGAACGGCTGTACCAAGAGTCGCATCGGACATTGTCGCAAGTGTGCTCGCCACTCCTTCCGCTACTCCGCGCGGTCCTCAGGACCAGCTTCAAGACTACGAAGCAGGAATGGTATCCGTTACGAGACAGTTCTCCGCGAAGATTGCGGTCATCGCCGGTGCTGTTGAGCGCGGAGAGTTGAGCCGGGAACAAGGAGAGGACATCAGCGCGGAGCAATATGAAATGGCGCAAATGCAGTTTAATTTGTTGAGCGCCTTACACGAGATGTTGGCGCAGGATCTGGCACGGGAAAACGCAGCGCCGCAATCCCGCAGTAAGCCATCGCAGGAAAACGAAATCGTGATGGTGGCGCTTCCGTTCTCATCCCTGCAGCTCAATCCCTCACTAGTTGAGTCCCTTGAACTGAGTCCATATCAGGTTAGATCTATACAGCAAGTAATGTCTGACGAACGCAGCACTCTCGAACCGTTAATGGCACAACTGCGAACCACAAGGGAACAACTGCTCAGCATTACCGAGCAGGATCAAACGAAGAACGGAAAAGGGGTAAAAGCCTTGGCCGCAGTGCAGGCACGAAATTTGACCAAACTGATTGTCGCCAATTCCCGCATGTACGCGAGGATCTATCAGCTCCTGAGTCCGCAGCAACAAAGGAAGCTGGAAGAAATTCAAAAGTCAAGTGAGACGCTCGTAGCCGATAACTAGATGGCAATAAAGAACATGAAATTCACACCATCGCTTTTTCTCGTCGCGGTCCTGTTTTGAGCACAGTAGGCTTCGCGCAAGACGTTGTTCACGACCAGGACTAGGCAGGCAAGGACTCCGGTACATGCAACCAGCACAGTGGCCAAGAAAACCGGCCCTGCGAGCGAAAAGGCCGGCGAAGGAGAGAAGGACTGAGCACATGTGCCCAGGAGACAGGTCGCGGCGTCAAAAAGGATACTGAAAAAAACCGCTATGGTGGCCAGAAGACTGCGCAACAAACGGCATCCGCAGTGAAGTGAACTGGAAATAAAGCTGACGAATCCGCGCTAGAAATCGACTGCTCTGAGCTGCATTGGGTTGCCGACCCGGAGCTAGATCGACAGCAAATCGGAGACGTGGCTGGTCTTGATACAAATCATCTGCATCCATTCGTCCTCCCCACAATCTAATACCGAACGTGCGCCTGCGTGTAGCCTGGTGCAGAGCCTCTCAAGATATTTACCATTTCGGAAATAACTACATCCAATCATCCTATATCTGGATGTATATGCATTCGAAAAACATTCGATTCTTATCGAATGATCCCGCTTAATCACCGTCAGCTAGCCGTTCCTCACATTATTAAGTTTAGGGCTACGTGCGAATGTGTAAATGGCTCGGATGCAATCGTCATTTGCGGAAACCGGCCGAATAGGCATTTTGGCAAATGTTCCGCTTGACAGACGAGTCGCGCAGATAGTCTCACGCAACGAACGCATAAATGGAGGAGTGATGAAGCCAGTCAAGAACACGGGGCACCGAGATTCCTGGGCTCTGTTCTGCAACACATTAGCCGCGATGATTGTGTTGTGCGGTAGTGTTCTCCCAACCTGGGCACAGGAATCGTCAGAAATGGCGAAGCAGGCGCAGAATCCGATCGCAAACTTAATTTCGGTACCAGTCGAGAACGATTTCAACCCACAAACAGGCGTTAACAAGGAAGACAGCTACATCCTGCAATTCAAGCCAGTTATCCCGTTTCGTTTGTCGCAAAACTGGACTCTGATTACGCGGACCATTGTTCCGATAATCCAAGAACCCAACCTGGCTGCAGGCGTGTCCGGAACAAGCGGACTAGGAGATGTGAACGAGTCGTTGTTCCTGTCACCAGCAAAGGCTGGCCCAGTGATCTGGGGTGTAGGACCAATCATTTCGTTTCCTACAGCAACAGAAAACATCCTTGGCACGAAGAAACTCAGCGTAGGACCTACTGTTGTTGTACTCAGGAGCCAGGGCCACTGGTTGTTTGGAGCGCTGGCGAACAACCTGTTTTCCGTCGCTGGACCATCGGCGCGGCGGGATGTAAATCAGATGCTTGCGCAACCGTTCGTCAATTACAACTTGCGCCACGGATGGTATCTCACTTCCTCGCCCATCATTACTGCAAATTGGGAGGCAACACGAGACCAGAGGTGGACTGTTCCAGTAGGCGGCGGACTCGGAAAGATTGTCCGTTTCGGGAGACAGCCAGTGAATGTCTATACCCAATTTTTCCGAAATGTCGTACGCCCCGACGGCACAACAAGCTGGTCCGCAAGGCTCCAAGTGCAATTTCTTTTCCCAAAGAAGTAGGACCCACACTTGCATTACTTCCCGATACAGGAACGGCCGGCCGGCGCCGACACTTGCACTGACTTGATCAGAGTTCGAGGTTTTCATAGAAGTGCTCTGGTTCTTTCAGACTGATAAGTAGGTAGTAAACAACTCGGCTAAATTTCGACGCAATTCTAAGGAGCTTCAACATGTCTTACAGCAGCGTTAATCCAGCAACTGGTGAGGTACTCAAAACCTTTGCCCAACCTACGGACAAGCAGGTAATGAATGCCTTAACTGCTGCAGACGAAGCGTTCCGTATTTGGGCAGGGCGGTCATTCAGCCAGCGTTCGAAGATCATCGCCAGGTCCGCTCAGATACTTCTGGAAAGGAAGGAGGAACTCGCTCGTCTCGCTACGTTGGAAATGGGCAAGAGAATCGTTGAAAGTCGAGGCGAAGTGGAGCTCAGCGCGTCGATTATGCAGTACTTTGCCGAGAACGCTGCAATCTTCCTCGCTCCGAAAACACTCCAGTCCGTTATGGGCGACGCTCACCTCGAGTATTCGCCATTAGGAGTTTTGCTGAGCATCCAACCCTGGAACTATCCGTATTATCAGTTGGCTCGCTTTGCGGGACCACACCTGATGGCCGGCAACACGATGTTGGTGAAACACGCCCCCGGAGTTCCGCAGTGCGCGCTGGCTTTTGAGCAAGTCCTTAAGCAAGCAGGTGTACCCGACGGTGTCTACACCAATCTATTCCTAAGCAATGATCAAGCTGGCGCCCTGATTGACGATTCGCGCGTGCAAGGGATTGCCCTTACGGGCTCCGAGCGTGCAGGAGAGGTCCTTGCAGCACGAGCCGGCAAAAATCTTAAGAGATCCACAATGGAACTCGGAGGTAGCGACGCTTTCATCGTGTTGGAGGACGCTGATCTTGACCATACTGTGGACATGGCTGTGCTTGGGCGATTCGGAAACAATGGTCAGACCTGTATTGGAGCAAAGCGTTTTATCGTCGTCGACTCTGTTTTCGATAAATTTCTTTCACGGTTCATAGACGCCACAAGAGACTTGAAGCTCGGAGATCCACTTGATGAGACTGTGACGTTGGGGCCTCTATCTTCCGACGCAGCTCTTCAGCTACTCCTTCGACAGATTAAGGAGGCCACAGATCACGGAGCTCGGATCGCACTTGGCGGTCGCCGAGTCGGCGAGGTTGGTTCGTTTCTGGAGCCGACGATTCTGACAAACATAACACCTGACAACCCAGCCTATAAACAGGAATTCTTTGGACCAGTCGCGCTCATTCTTCCAGCGAAAGACGAGGATGAAGCTGTCGCCATCGCCAACGATTCGCCGTTTGGTCTCGGCGGATCGGTGTACACGGTTGATGTGGAGCGAGGAAGGCAAGTGGCGAGTCGAATTCAAACGGGCATGGTCTTCATCAACTATCCCGACGTAAGTGCCCCTGACCTGCCATTTGGAGGAATTAAGCGTTCCGGATATGGGAAGGAACTTTCCAGTCTTGGCATTCAAGAGTTTGTGAACACAAAACTGATCCTTGTTCCAAAGGTTGCCTCCTGAACCATAGCTGCTTTTATGGCTTGCGGGCATCCGCCACCGAAAGCCTTTAGCGCCGCAAGCTACATGATCAATTCTGCCGATGAAATTGCTTCGGCGCTCCGCGGGGCATTTGAAGTGCCAGGTCCGTTTCTGATTGGGATTTGTGTCGACTACCCTGACAATCACATTTTGTCGAGAAGGTCCACGAACATCTCATGAATTGACTGTCACAGGTACTCCAGAAAGCTTCAGGCTTTGAGCTTCTGCCGACACAACTGAAAGCGGCCGAACACGGGAAATCAGGTTCGATTTACGTGTTCGGCCTCGGTCCACGTGGGAATAAATGACTTGCTCAGAATCTCGCGGAGTTGCAGGCGCGCTCTCAGCAGCCGCGTCTTAACCGTGGGAGTGCTTAGTTGCAAAGCCGTCGCGGTCTCGGCAACTGAAAGACCTTGCACATCACGCAGGAGGAAGACAGTGCTGTACGCCTGCGGTAATTGTTCGAGCGCTTGCTGCAGCCGCTGACGAAGTTCGTATTGGTTATAGATTTCCTCTGGATTCGGTCTCCAATCGGGTACGTCCTGGGCCGTATTGCCTGACTCCGAGAAGTGTTCTTCATCTCCCGCGATTTGTGTGATCTTCGAGTGCCGAATCTTAGTAAAGGCGGTGTTTACCGCAATCCGCGTCAGCCAAGTAGAAAATTGCGACTTTTCCTCAAAGCTTTTCAGGTAACGGCAAGCTTTAAGGAATGCCTCCTGACAAACTTCTTCTGAGTCTTCATGCGAACGAGTGATGTGATGCGCGATCGTGAACACTCGCTTGATATGGCGTCGCACCAACTCCTCGAACGCAGTGCTGTCTCCTTGCTTCGCAAAATGCACCAGTTCCAAGTCAGGGACCGACTCTGCGCAGTGTTGGTTCCCATCTGTTTGCGGGTTGCTCTGCCGTTTCGCAGGGGAGCTGGATCGACTGGGGTCCTCTGTACGTTGAGGAGCACGTCGACTTTCTCTGGCCACCAAACCGAAAATCTGCGCTTGGACGCCGATCGTCGTGACCATCACGTTACTGTCCAAAGTGCGATTCTTGCTTACAAACTCACAACTGCGCTTCATCACGCGGCCTCACTTCCCAATTTGATCCCGAGTAAGTCCCAGACGTCTTCCCATTGCCGTTAGGTCCTAGATCAGATGGGTCTGAGCGTTTCTGTTTGTGGATTAATGGTTGTTCAGGCCGAACGCGGCTGATCAGGGACGATGCGATTTTCTCAGAGACTTTGAAAAGACTTTGTGTATCGGCGTCGATCGTGAAACGTTCTGACCAGATTTGAAATCCATCGGCATGGATGACTCTAGACGTAATCCGTATCTGGTTATTGTCTTCGCGCACCGTCCCTTCGAAGACGATCTGTACATCGAGTTTTCGCGCGAGCGAAGGAACGTCAAGAGTTTGGGCGACCAAAGGCGCCACCGAGCTTGCGGCAGTTACCCGGAGTCCATCCGTACGCACTAATTCATGAATCAATTCGTCCGTGATTATTTGGGCGCAGGCGCCCGACGACTTACCACGCGAAGCATCAACAAAAGGCAAAACCGCTACACGGATTCCTCTTCCGTCAACGAAAAGCTCACCCAGTGCGTCATCTCTTGTACCGCGATCTTCGCTCTGACGGAGCTGGAACACAGGTACATAGCTGCCAGGTCGATAGCGGATCAAGACTGGGTTTTGCTTGCCATCGGATTCGTAGTACTCCTTTAGTTTGCTCCGGAGCCTGCGGGCCTCGCTGCGAACAATCGAGTCGTCACCAGGATTATAGGAAGGCTTGCGCTCGTATACCTGAGTGCCAATTAGGTACTCCTTCAACGTCTCGGCTTCGCCGGCTAATGTCTTCTCAACTGTGAAGCGAAGGAATCGACCAAGCCTTTCCGATTGGGTGAACATCGGACTGTCCAGGATTCGAGAGAGCTCATCAAGGATCGACTCTTTGTGAATGGCGTCTTCCTTCCTGAACTCTAACGAAACAAAGCTTTTTCTCATGACAACTCCATTCAAAAGGCCCGGTGTCGGACACCGCTGTACAGCGGCGAAGGTGTCCCAGTTTGGGTCAGTGCTGCACGGCTTGGACGACTTTCTAAACCGCGAAGACTTGCATCAAGCATTGTCGATGTCCTTCTTTCCTTCATCCGCCGCATTCGGGTCTACCCTTTCGCTCTTAATCCATTCGCGGATATAGGGCGGGCAGTTTCTGAGATCAACTGCCTTCGAATCACAGCGCGCCAAGAACTGTACGGCCTCGCGATCCACAAGAAGGACGTCCTGGAGATCGATGGCCACCTTGCTGTCTTCCTGGGCTAGCAAGTCCCGAAGCATCTCCACATCCTGTCCTGTGATCTGTCCGCTGATGCGCAGGATCACAAGATTCATTCCTATAACAAGGCGGTTGATTCTGCAGGTCATAGTAGGTTTACGTTCGAACTCCTCTGTCCCTTGCCGTTCGCGGACCGCCTTGGGAAGGAGCGGATTCGCCGGAGAGTGTGGCCGGCGGCCGGCCTTGATGTCATGCTGACTTCTTTTCCGGTGCGGGAAAAGGAATGATCTTTCCGCGTTTTTCGGGCGGAATCCATTTCCCACTCCGTTTTTGGAATTTGCCAGGTACGTGGTACTCAATCACGATTGCCATTGGCGTCACCATTCCCATCCACACTCGCATCGAATGTGATCGCACAACCTGGCTTTCTTGAGCACGCGCTTACATGCCGCACAGCAACGCATCCACATAGCGACCCCCACCATTTGCTTCTCGTAATGCCTGAGCACGCCATCCTTCGGCAGCCAGCATCGCGACTCAGTACCAAAAGCAAATCTTGTGCCACTCGTAATTTTCTGAAAACAAAAGGGAAAGGGAGATTAGCTGTGGGGAAGATCCAGTGAATCGCGCGAATTACGCGAATCCCGCGAATCTCGATAGCGTTTGCAGAAATACGTTTAGCGGAATTTGAATTGGCCCTTGTTGATTTTCAGGGCCTTGATGCGGGTTTCAAGAGTAGATGCTGGGATTTTAAGCCTGGCCGCCGCTCCCGATGGTCCGGAGACTCGGCCTCTGGTCTCGGCGAGTGCTGCTTCTATAACCTCTCGCTCGGTGCGGGGCTCAACCTCAACCGGAAAGGCTCCCGATTGCATGGTGCGAGCTGCCAGCGGATGTGCATCTTTGGATAACCAGCTTTCATCCACCGAAAAATTATCGGTTTCACACACGATGATGGATCGTTCGATGACGTTCTGCAATTCGCGTATGTTTCCGGGCCAAGGGTAGGACTCAAGCAATCTGAGAGTCGTCTTGTCAACGGTCGTAATTTTCTTACCGGCCTTCCGAGCATAGCGATCGATAAAGTACTCGACCAGCAAGGGAACATCTTGCTTTCGTTCTCGAAGAGGAGGAATCCCAATCGGGAAGACATTCAGCCGGTAATACAAATCGCTACGAAACGACCCAGCGCTAATAGCGGCCTGCAAGTCACGGTTCGTGGCTGAGATCACTCGTACGTCAGCGCGTATCGGGCGTGTCCCGCCGACACGTTCAAACTCATGCTCCTGCAAAACACGCAGGAGGGCAATTTGGGTCTCGGCCGGAAGTTCGCCGACTTCGTCCAGGAAGAGCGTACCGCCGTTTGCTAATTCAAACCTACCCAAGCGCTGCTGCGTCGCGCCCGTGAAGGCACCCTTTTCATGGCCGAACAGTTCAGAAGCAATAAGATCACGGGGGATTGCCGCACAGTTCACACTAACGAACGCGCGCGAAACACGATCTGATCTTCGATGAATCGCGCGTGCAACTAACTCTTTGCCTGTTCCCGTTTCTCCCGTGAGGAGGACCGTGGAATCACTCGGTGCGACTTTGGAGATGCGCGAGAGAACACTTTTTAAAGCCGGAGACGTTCCAACAATCTCTTCGAACATCGAGGCCTTATCGATTTCTTCTCGGAGAGCGACGTTTTCCTGTTGCAGTTTCTCCTCAGCTCTCTTGCGGTCTTCAATATCGGTGCATGCAACGTACCAACGCATAATCTGTCCCTTGTCGTCGCGCACCGTGTTGTAACGAGCCAGAAACCAGCGATGACTTCCATCACCTTTGCGTAGGCGCAACTCCAACTCGACACCAGCGCCACTAGAGAGAGCACGATCAAAATGGCCCTGCACCCGTTCATGGTCATCAGGATGAAAGAATTCACCGCGATCAGATCTCTTCCGCCACTCTTCAAGGTTCAGGCCGAGGTAATCGAGCGCGACGTGGTTGGCATAAAGGCGTTCGCGGTTCGGTCCGAATACCGCAACAAGTTGAGGTGTGAGGTCCAGCATCTGCCGGAGCTCCATTTCACTTCTGCGCAGTTCCTCCTCGGCCCGCTTGCGTTCCTCCTCCGCTCGTTTAAGCTCAGTGACGTCGATCACAGTGCCCACAAATTCAACGAGATGGCCGGACGTGCTCAGAACAGGATGACCTACGACGTGAATGTCCCTGACGGGGCCATCCGGATGCACGATGCGGTAGTCCGCCTCCCACTCTGCCTTCTCGCGGATAGCCGTCTCGATTAGTTCCCTGAAGCCGGGTTGGTCGTCGGGATGAAGCCGCTGAAAGAAGTCTTCGAATCGGGGCAAACCATCCCTTGGATCAAAACTCAGAACACGGTAGCATTCCTCCGACCAGTACCTGATATCGTGGTCTGGACTCCATGCCCAACTGCCGGTTTGGCTCAACCTCTGCGCTTCCGCCAAGTACGCTTCACTGCTCCGGAGGGCTTCCTCGGCGCGTTTGCGATCTTCGATGTCGGTCGTGACCCCATACCACTTGACGATGTTTCCATCTTCATCTCGGAGCGGCACTCCGCGGTCTAACTGCCAGCGATATTGCCCATCCGAGCGGCGGGAACGTACCTCACTTTCGTGAGGCTTGCCGGTAGCAACGGCTTCCATCCATTTACGTGCATGTCGCTCAAGATCATCAGGGTGAATTAGCGTTTTCCACCCTGATCCGGCCACCTGTTCTGGAGATAACCCGGTGTACTCCACGAATCGTTTGCTAACGTAGGCATTCGAGCCATCGGGCAGAGTACTCCACACAATCGCAGGAATGGTGTCAACCACGTCGCGAAGCTCTTTTTCACTCTTACGAAGGGCATGCTCTGCCCGCTTCGTGTCGTCGATGTCGAGATTCACCCCTATCCAAAACAGGAGAGTTCCATCGCTCGCCCGGAGGGGTTCAGCACGAGTGATGAACCAGCGGTAAGCTCCTTCAGCGTTACGGACTCTGAAAGTAAATTCACCAGCGCAGCCGGTGCGCAGACAGGTTGACCAGACTCTGCGTGCCTCTTCGTGGTCGTCCGGATGCACAAGTGGAATGTGCGAATCCCACGCTGCGCCCGTGTCAATGCCGAATCGGAGAGGATGGTCTTTCGGCAGACCAAGATAGTCCGCATGTCGTTTATTTACAAAAGTGAGCGCGCCAGACGGATCAGCGTACCAGGTGTACGCCGGTATCACTTCCAGAGTCGCTCGCAACTGCGCCTCAAGGGCTTGATTTGATTCGGACTCGTGCCCTGGGGGGGCCATACCAGGCATCTTACATCCAGAAAATCCGTACGGGATAACGATCGGGCTGTATCCATGGCCTTGCTCGGTAGGTTCAGAAACAACGGGCCGCCTTTGCCTCTCACGCCTTTCTTTTCCCTCTAATACGCCAAATCGCGACACCCATCACGGTGAGCTAGCCGTTGCTCACATTCCGCACTTCGCGACAACCACTTAATGTGAGTGAAGAACGGCCACAAAGCGGTTGTCAGGAAAACTGATTATTACCGGAGGCGCGATTCTGAATGCGTTACAGGAGACTAAGAATGAAAGTACGGTTTGCACAAGTAATGAGGTTCGCTCTTCTAGCAGTCGTCTGCATGTACATGTTTTCGTCAGTGCCAATGTCAGCGGCCGAAAAGAGCAGTCGGTCAAAAACGAAAATCCAAGGTGTCATCGTGGCTCGCGATGGCAGTCTGGTGAAAGTGCAAGAGAAGAAATCCGGTTCAATCCGCGAGATAAAGATCACCAACATCACGCAAATTGAGCACGATCATGCCATGGGAGTGAAGGCGCTGATCCCAGGCATGAATGTCAAAGTCAAGGGTTTGAAAAATGCGACCGGCGAGATCGAGGCCAAGAAGGTCACGCTGAAGCCGAATTCATTATCCATGGCGGTCGCCGCCCAGGAAGAGATTCTCGATAATAAAGCCGCAGTCAGCCAAGCGCAGGCCTCGGCCGACGAGGGAATCGCCAAGGCAGGTGGAGCTCAATCCTCGGCTGATCAGGCTCAGAATACCGCGAATCAGGGTCTCACAACTGCTCAGTCAGCGACGACGATGGCAACTGCCAATGGGGCCGGCATCGGCGTGTTGAATGAGCGCATTTCGGATTTGGGCAACTACAACGTTGTGGCTGCCAGTGAAGTCTATTTCAAGAACGGTTCCTCACGATTGAGCAAGAAGAGCCAGGCAGCTCTCGATGCGTTCATCGGAGGCAACTCGAACGCTAATGGCTACGTGGTCGAGATTGATGGCTATACGTCCAGTACCGGATCCGCAACATACAATCAGAGTCTTAGTGACCGGCGTGCAGCGGCCGTAGCCGAATATCTGCGGGAGAAGGACAATGTCGTTGCATGGCGAGTCGTAGCCCCAGCAGGTTATGGAAAAACACATCCTGCAGCCGACAACAGCACTTCACACGGACGCGCCGAGAATCGTCGGGTGGAAGTGAAAGTCCTCGTCAGCAAAGGAATCGAACCCAATGCTGCGGTGACTCCGCGGCGAACCGATGAGTCTGTGCTGACACAATGAACCTATCCCCGAAATGCACCTTCGGGTGGCGTGGCGGAACATAAGGGCGGCGGAACACAATGCCGCCCTCCTTTTTTAGATGGCATTTACCATCGATTTTCCTATAGCCGAAGAGGCAGGTATCACTGCCGATGTTATGGGCAGTGCTGCTGAGCAACTCTGCGGTGTTGGAGTCGAGTGGTCGGATCCCTGCTGTCGCAACGCGATCTCCTCCGTCGCGCTCGCGTCTTGATTGTCCGCGCCGACATGGTAAGGACGCTCTCAGCGGCCAGATTTCTAGCGGCGCGGCCCCGTGATCGCGTCCCCACCAGCGTTCGATACGGCACTTCCTTCCCTGAGTCAAGTTCGCCACCTCAAATGAAGTAGAGCTGCTACTCGCGTGCAGAATGCGGTGGTGAGAATTGGCTCACGCACCTGATCCTCGTTCGCAGCCGCTTCTGCTGAAGCACCTCTGCAGACTCTGCGGATCGCTCGATCTTTCTCTGTGTGTTGGATTTCCCGATTCGGCTCATTCGACAAAGACAACAAAGGGAAAGCCCATCACGGTGAGCTAACCGTTGCTCACGTTCTCAAGACATCAGGAAATTGCCACCATGTCTCTGTGATTGCGGAAGCACTTCGAGACGATTCGCCGCCGAAGAGCCGGTCATCGCATTAAGGAGATATCTACATGAGCAGTAGCACCCTCACCGAAGTTCTAGAGGAGAGTAAACATGTGCAACCCGAAACTCAGATGAGTGTTTGGGACGCGACATATACCCTCATGCGTCGTCTTGGACTAACGACCTTTTTTGGAAACCCAGGATCCACCGAACAGCCGTTTCTCAAGAATTTTCCAAAAGATTTTCAATATGTACTTGGTCTTCAGGAGTCGTCGGCTGTTGCCATGGCCGATGGATTTGCACAAGCAACCAAGAGACCTGTACTGGTGAATTTGCACACCTCCGCCGGAACTGGCAACGGGATGGGCAACATTATGACTGCCTTTCAAAACAAAACCCCTCTCATCATCACGGCAGGCCAGCAGACTCGCGAAATGATTCTTTGTGATCCATATCTGACGAATCGTGACGAGACGACGCTGCCGCGACCGTGGGTGAAATGGGCATATCAGCCAGTACGAGCTCAGGACGTTCCGGGAGCGATTATGAGGGCCTATGCAGTTGCTCTGCAGCCTCCGGCGGGCCCAGTATATGTGTCGATCCCGCTGGATGATTGGGACCAGCCCGCACTGGGGGATGCAGTTATTCGAACTGTCAGCACCCGTTACTCGCCCGATCCTGAGCGCGTCGCAGTCTTCGCCGAGCGTATTCGGAAGGCCAACAATCCGGTGTTGCTTTACGGACCAGAGATTGAACGCGCAGGCGGTTGGGAAGAAGGCATCAAGTTCGCCGAGCGCCTGAGGGCTCCGGTTTATATTTCGCCATTATCTGACCGAGCGTCGTTCCCTCAAACTCACCCCCAGTTTCGCGGGATGGCCCCGTTCGCAATTGGGCCACTCAGCAAGAAACTTCGCGGCCACGACCTCATCATCGTGATCGGTGCACAGGTTTTTCGCTATTACCCCTACGTTGCGGGAGAGTACCTGCCTGACGGCGCTGAGCTGTTGCAGGTCACGAACGACCCCTACGATTCCGGCGCCGCTATTGTGGGTGACAGTCTGTTGTCAGACGCAAAGCTTGCCTTGGAAGCCTTCGTCGATGCTATTCCAGAGGTAAAGTCGCGTCCTGCGCCCAAAGCTTTGCACATTGAACGCAAACTTCCCTCGCCGCCGAACAGCCCATTGACGGCACTTGAGGCGTTTGCTGCGTTGAGCGAACTCCGGCCCGCGGACGCGATCGTGGTGAATGAGACGGCTTCAAATTTCGCCGATTTCCTACAGACCTGGCCAATCGTGAAACCCGATTCTTACTTCACATTTGCCAGCGGCGGACTCGGTTGGGGCTCACCTGCCGCGGTAGGCATTGCGTTAGCACAGAAGAAAAGCGGAAGCGGGCGGCCGGTTGTGGCGCTCATTGGAGACGGGGCTCTTCAATATTCGGTTCAAGACTTGTACACCGCAGCGCAACAGAAGTTGAAGCTCATATTTGTCGTACCTTGCAATGACGAATACGCGATTCTCAAGGAGTTTGCGGTCCTGGAGAAAACGCCCAACGTTCCCGCTTTGGATCTACCCGGACTTGATATCGTCGGTACCGCCAAGGCCTACGGCTGCACCGGCGTCGCCGCGAACACCGTGGATGAGATCAAAAAAGCATTCGCCGAGGCGCTTCAGGCTGAGGGTCCAACGGTGATCGCGATTCGCGTTGCTCACCAGCTCCGGCCCTTGATCCCACCCGTAGATTAGCTCCCCTCCCCGCTGGGCTGCGCAGAGTTGGCTGCCGGCCCAGTGAGTTGTAAGAAGGACAAGAAAAAGTGAACATCATGCCAAGCAGTACAAACCACGTTTTATTCGTCGCCCTAATTCTCTGCGCATCGTTTCTTATGCCGCGAGCGAATGCGCAGTCCTTGAATATGGACGGTCAGTCTGGAATCTTCCTTCAGCCCTTGGCTGATGTCGTCCCGTCACCTCAAGGCAAGTTCGGTGGAACTACTCTTAGCCTCCACGCAGTGAACGCCGGCCCTGTTGCTGCGGACTATATCAACGTTGGAGTGGAAGAGGGATTTGGGAATCGCCTGGAGTTTGGATTTACTCGTGCTCAGCACACGAATGGAGCAGATCCGACGCTCAGTCCTTTTTTTAACTTCACAGGAATGAACATCTTCAATTTCAAGGCAAAACTCCTGCCTTCAAACTACAAGGGCCGGAAATATCTGCCGACCATTTCTTTGGGTGGAGTGCTGCGAACGAATGATCCGTATGTCGTGCAGTTGGTGAAGCATAAGAATGCAACCAACGGTGATGTCTATATAGTTGGCACAAAGCTCTTCATGATTGGGCAAAAGTTCGGGATCGTGGCGAACGCTGGGGTTCGTGGGACCAATGCTCAAAAGTACGGTTATGGTGGCAACACCGTGGATTGGGAAGCCCGGGCGTTCGGCGGTTTTGCCATCCCAATTCCGATTAAGAACCGTGTGATTATCGCGCCCGCATTGGAAGTTAATCAAGAACCTAGAAGAATCAAATATATCCCGACCGCGTCTTTGCCCACAGATCTTATCTATGCAATACGGCTTTCTCGTTTCCCAGATGCGAAGTGGAGTTTCGATATTGGAACAGGGCATCTCGGTGCAAATCTGGCGCCAGGAATCAACATTAAGGCAAACAAAGCGGTTGCCATCGCAATGAATTACAGGTTCTAAGGAACCGCTAAAAAGGCTGCGGCCTGATTCGTATCGCTTGAGCTTCGGCTCGTACTAGAGTTTTGATGAGATAAAGAGGATCAAATGCTGAAAGAATCTCCAACGTTTGGCATCATCGCTCCGCACATCGTGCGCTCGCAAGCGAACTAAGGCGCAACGCACACAGCGCATTGCAAGGCAATCCAAGTGACTACCTCAAGAGCTGCAAACGCGGCACAAAGTATCCGTGGAGGATGAAGAGTAGAAAGGACGTGATTATGAGCAATCAGACTACAGTTGAGTCAGTAACGACATCATCTCAGGAGCAGGTAATTCTGAACGCGCTGGAAGGCAGAGCAACTGGTCGCATCAACGACGCGATCTCTGATTTCGCTGTCGAGTTTCGGTTCAAAGACTACGGAATTGGATTGGAATTTCATGACAAAAAGAGCTTGACAGAATTCTTTCGGAAGACATGTGAGTTTTATCCGGATAGTTCAATTCACAGTGGTGCCATTTTCGTGAGCGGAGATCACGTGATCGCGGAATGGACGGTTCAAACTACCTTAGCCGAACCCTTCTATGCCGGACGGATATGGAAGGTTCCTGTCTCGATCCAAGGAGCCTCCATCGTACGCACGGAGAACGGGAAGATTACCGACTGGGCAGATTACTACGATGGATTGACCGCGCGGCGAACGGCTTTGGCCGCGCATTTCGAGGAATGGGTCGAACTGTGAAGGGAATGCTTATGGGAGAAGATCGACAGGACAAACGGATTCGCGTAGAGTGCACAGCCTATTCGTCAAAGACAGGGCAGCGGCTTTGGACGGATTGCAGTTCGGAGAGCTGGGGACTCGGAACACAAAACCTTCAATTCTTGGAAAGACCGAGCGGTCGCACAATTGTTTCTCCTGAATGAATCCAAAGATCGGGAGTGGTATCTAGTGCGCAGAGAGGATCAAATGCTGAAACAATCTCCAACGTTTTCGACAATTCGCACGCCTTCCTCCTATCCGGCATCGCACAAGCGTTACATTCGCGGCAATCGGGAGGACTTGCGGGTACCTTATCGGGAAATCGCTCTATCTCCAACGCGCCATAGTGATCGCGTCGAAGAGAACCCTGCACTGCCGGTTTACGACACTTCCGGCCCGTATACGGATGCCGACGTGCGAATCGACCTGTCTCGCGGACTGCCCGACCTTCGCACCGACTGGATCGCGCAGCGTGGCAACACCCAGGTTCTTGCCGCGCCCACTTCCGAGTATGCCCGCGAACGCAAAAGGGATTTACTGACATCCCACTTGCGCTTTCCTTGTGGGCCAATTTCTCGGCGGGCGCGAAACGGCGAAAACCTGAGCCAGATGCACTATGCGCGTAAGGGAATCGTGACGCCAGAGATGGAATTTGTTGCCCTGCGTGAATCGATGCGCTCGTCTGAGTTGTTAGAAGACCCGGCTTACCGTTCGCTTCTCTCGCAGCATCGCGGTCAAAATTTCGGCGCGCAGCTTCCCCCTCGGATTACGCCCGAATTTGTCCGCGAAGAAGTGGCCGCCGGCCGCGCAATTATCCCGGCGAACATAAACCATCCCGAACTGGAACCGATGATTATCGGGCGAAATTTCAAAGTAAAGATCAACGCCAATATCGGCAATTCTGCAGTGACGTCTTCGCCCGCAGAGGAAGTCGACAAGATGATCTGGGCCGCATACTGGGGCGCCGACACCATCATGGATCTCTCCACCGGTAAACATATTCACGAGATTCGGGAATGGATCCTTCGAAACTCCCCGGTTCCTATTGGCACTGTTCCCATTTATCAAGCTCTAGAAAGAGTGGGCGGTCGCGCTGAGGACCTCACCTGGGAATTGATGAGGGACACACTCATTGAACAGGCTGAGCAGGGTGTCGACTATTTCACGCTACATGCCGGTGTACGGCTGCAGTGGATTGCACTTACGGCAAAGCGCCTGACTGGAATCGTGTCGCGGGGCGGATCAATCATGGCTAAGTGGTGCCTCGCACACCATCAAGAGAATTTCCTCTACACGAATTTCGACGAAATCTGCGAAATCATGAAGGCTTACGACGTGTCTTTCAGCCTGGGCGATGGCCTCCGTCCCGGCTGTATTTATGACGCCAATGACGAAGCACAGTTCGCGGAATTGCGTACCCTCGGAGAGTTGACGCAACAAGCATGGAAGCACGATGTGCAAGTGATGATCGAAGGTCCTGGTCACATACCTATGCAGCTCATTCAGGAAAACATGGATGAGGAGTTGCGACACTGCTTTGAGGCGCCCTTCTACACCTTGGGACCGCTCGTCACCGATATCGCACCTGGCTACGACCACATCACTAGTGCGATCGGTGCGGCACAGATCGGCTGGTACGGTACCGCGATGCTCTGCTACGTGACTCCGAAGGAACACTTGGGTCTTCCAAATAAAGAGGACGTTCGTGAAGGGATCGTCGCCTACAAAATCGCTGCGCATGCCGCGGACTTAGCGAAGGGCTGGCCGGGCGCGCAACTTCGAGACAATGCGCTCTCGAAAGCGCGATTCGAGTTTCGCTGGGAAGACCAATTTAATTTGAGCCTTGATCCACAGCGTGCCCGCGAATATCACGACGAAACTTTGCCTCACGAAGGCGCGAAAACTGCCCACTTTTGTTCCATGTGCGGACCTAAGTTTTGCTCCATGAAGATCACCGAGGAAATCCGGGCTACCTATGGCTCACCCGAAACGGGAATGGCAGAGAAATCTCGCGAGTTCGTGGAACGGGGTGGCGAGGTGTACGTGTGAGGCCGGACATCGGCATCCTTGGAGGCGGCCTTCTTGGACGTTGCCTGGCTTGGAGAGCAGCGAAAGCTGGATCGCGGGTCGCTCTCTACGATGCAGCTAGCAGCCGCGGCGAAGGCGCAGCTGCATGGGTGGCAGCAGGGATGATTACCCCCACAACGGAGAGCATTGATGCCGACGAACAAGTCGAGGCTATGGGAAGGCATAGTCTTGCACTATGGCCACAATGGATAGCTGAGCTGCCCTTACCGGTTTTTTATCGCGACAATGGATCCTTGCTAATTTGGCACCGCCAGGATGCCATCGAAGCTCGCCGTATAGAGATGAAAGTCACGCGGCGTGCGCGTGCGTTTGTCGAGCGCATCGAAGCTGGACGAATAAATGAGCTTGAGCCCTCTCTTGGCAACCGATTTCCTCAAGCTCTATATGTTTCCGGCGAAGCACAGGTAGACAATCGAGAGCTGCTCAATGTAATTGCGATAGCTCTTGAAGAAGCTCATGTTGAGTGCCACTGGGAAACATTGGTTGAGGATGGTGCAGTCCCGGATGGCGGAATTGTTGTGGATTGCCGTGGCATGGGCGCCAAACGCGATTGGCCAAAGCTACGCGGCGTTCGCGGCGAGATCGTGCGTCTTCATGCTCCCGAACTGGAACTTCGTCACATGTTGCGGCTGTTGCATCCGCGCTACCCGGTGTACATCGTTCCCCGCGCGGAAGGACGAATCGTCGTGGGTGCAACCTGTATCGAGAGCGATGATCGCTCAACCATCTCGGTCCGAGGGGTTCTGGAACTTTTGACTTCTGCCTATTCCGTCCTTCCCGAATTGGCAGAAGCGCGCATCCTCGAATTCAGTACTCAAGTACGGCCGGCCCTGCCCGACAATCTGCCTGCACTTCGCTTCGGTCCTAATCGCAAGACGCTGTTCATCAACGGGCTTCATCGTCATGGGTTCTTGCTGACGCCCACCATCGTTGAAGAAGTGCTGGCTCTTCTGGATATGCAGGAGTCATCCACGCCAATTGGTCGCTGGCCCTGTCTGCATGACGTAGGCTCGGCCAACGCCACCACTCAAAATGAGGCAGAGGTATGTTTGTCTTCGTAAACGGAAAAATCCATCCGCTAGCCAAAATCAAAACACTCGCTGAATTGCTCCGTTCACTCTCGCTATCGTCTCCGTTCGCGGTAGCACGCAACGAAGAGGTTGTTTCCCGCGAGTGCTATGAAGAATGCTGCATACACTCCGGTGACCGGATCGAAATCGTTCATCCCACGGCAGGAGGTTGAGATGGAAGCACGAGAAATCGGAGATCAACTGACGCTATACGGGCAACGTTTTGCAAGCCGTTTGCTGCTCGGAACTGCTCGCTATGATTCCCCGTCGCTTTTAGCGGACGCGATCCGTGCAGCCGACCCGGCGATGCTCACAGTTTCAGTGCGACGCCAGCTCTCCTCATCGAAAAACTCTGGTCAACCCTTTTGGAACCTGCTGCGCGAGAGCCAGCGGCCGATCTTGCCCAATACTGCAGGGTGTCTCAGTGCTCGCGAAGCTGTAAAAACCGCTTGCATGTCACGCGAGCTATTTGACACCAACTTCGTAAAACTCGAGGTCATCGGAGACGAAGTCAACCTGCAGCCGGACCCATTCGGTCTTGTCGAAGCTGCGACCGAGCTCGTCAAGCTTGGCTTTCATGTCCTGCCTTACTGCACTGAAGACTGGGTTCTTTGTAGACGTTTGATGGATGCCGGCTGTGAAGCACTCATGCCATGGGCCGCTCCTATCGGAACGGGACAAGGACCACGCAACCCCCGTGCATTGCGTGAACTGCGTGAGCGTGCCCGACACGTCCCGCTGATCGTCGATGCGGGAATTGGACTTCCATCCCACGCCTGTCAGGTGATGGAGTGGGGATTCGATGGTGTGCTATTAAATACAGCAATTTCACGCGCTATTGACCCAATCCGAATGGGGAGGGCATTCGCCAATGCGATTGATGCTGGTCGCACCGCTTTCCGGGCTGGGCCGATGATCATGCAAGAGGTAGCGGTCTCGAGCACTCCCGAAATCGGTCGTCCTTTCACGGCGGATTTATCACAGTTCATTCCTCAGGGTTTTCGGGACGCAGACCAAGCTTGAACCAACAAGGTTTCGCTTCGATTTCTGACCACAGCTTCTCGGCGAGGCGCCAACTGAATTATCACTTTGGCATTTTTCCCCCTACACAGGGTATGGGTCGCACCCGATTCATTACGCTTTCGGAGGATAATTCTTGAACATCTTCTGCACGCCCTTATCGAGGTTCTTGATGTTCTTGTCGGACTTGTTGGAGAGTGTGTCGCTGGCAGATCCGCGCCACAACAGTTCTTTCGTGCTGGAATCGAACATATCGACTACGAGGGTACCGACTTGGTAGGTCTCAGTCGTCGTCGTGGCGTCCCCAAATCGTCCTCCCCAACGCCAACCGCCGCCGAAGCCGTTGTAGA
>CAYNPS010000014.1:48893-50880 GCA_964399125.1 uncultured Terriglobales bacterium | reverse complement strand
AAGTACAGCAGCTCCATGGAGAGCACGATACAGGCGACGATAATGCCCCAACGAATAAGTCCCCAACTGCGCTCGAACACAAACGAGAGATGAAGTTCATTGCTCAGGAAGGCTCCCGCGCGATTGCCCACCAACGTGAGCACCATTGCAAGCGCCATGAGTCCGCCAGTCATAAAGGTGAGGCCGAGCGCAAGCAGCCGCTGTTTTAACATTGGGCGGCTCTGACGCGCGTCGTACGCGATATCGAGGGCATCGATCATCGCGGAGAAGCCTCCAGACGCAGCCCAGAGCGTGCCGATAATTCCAAACGACAACAATCCTCCCCGGCTTGGGGTTAATACGCTGTGCAGGACTTTTTGTACCAGGCCCATGACGTCGCGAGGCACAAAGCGTGCTGCGAAGCCGAGTATCTGGTCAAAGAGGTTTGGGATTGGGAGATATCCGAGAATTGTTGCAAACAAGATCAGCAGCGGAAAGAGCGACAGCAAGAAATAGTAGGAAAGACCTGCGGCAACGTTGAACACACGCGTACGCTGTACTTCCTTGTACACGGAAACCGTGACTTCTTTGGCCTGGTGCAGTCCAATCCCCATTGCAAATCGTAAGCAGAATAACGGTTGCTGAAGGGATTAGATTATTCGTCGGTTTTCCTGAGATGTCGTTGAGCCAAAACAGCCTTGGCGGGCATCTGATTAGCAGCGCATATACGCAGACAACAGCTGGGTCAGAGGTTCGCCTGAGGAGCTTCTTTATAGTCCGATATACTTTACTTTCGTTAACAAATGGCCGAACGCACTAAGAACAACGGGAACCGCAGACATGTGTGGCGATTCGCGATCATCGCAGTCGTCGCTGTCATCGTGCTTGCCGCTTTCATCTCCAGCCGCAGCGGTAGCGTTCCCGTTCGTGCCGATCGCGTCACTCGACAAGATCTGGTTACTTCGATTTCTACGAACGGGAAAGTCGAACCGATTCGAAATTTCGAACCCCATAGTCCCGCGCCGACAACGGTGAAGAAGATATATGTGCGCGAAGGCCAGCAGGTAAAGGCCGGCGAGATGCTGATGGAACTCGATAATTCCGATGTTCGCGCTCAAGTCGCGCGCGCTCAGGCGCAACTCAAGAGCGCAGAAGCTGATCAGCATGCGATTCAGTCGGGAGGAACTCAGGAGGAGGTCATCGCGACACGCTCCGATCTTGTAAAGGCTCAAGCGGATCGGGACGCCGCGCAGAAGAACTACGAAGCTCTCCAGCAGCTTGCAAAAACCGGTGCAGCTGCTCCCTCGGAAGTGCGTGAGGCGGCGAGTCGATTAGCCGCAGCAGATGCGACGCTGAAGCTGGTCCAACAGAAGCAGCAAGACCGCTACTCGCCTCCTGAAGTAAACAAAGTTCAGGCTGAAGCCGCGCAGGCACGCGCAACTCTCGCCGCTGCTGAGGATCAGCTGAAGAGTACGGAAATTCGTGCTCCGTTTGACGGAACGGTGTACTCAATTCCAATCAAACAAGGCGAGTACGTACAGCAAGGTGAGCTGCTGCTTCAGTTCGCAAATCTTAGGAGAGTCCAAGTCCGCGCATTCGTAGATGAACCAGAGATTGGAAAGCTTGCCACCGGTCAACCCGTGAATATTACCTGGGACGCGCTGCCGGGCAAGAGCTGGCACGGCGAGATCACCCAGATGCCGTATACGATCACGACCTACGGCACGCGCAATGTGGGCCAGGTACTTTGCGGCGTGGACAACGATGACGGGCGTCTTCTGCCAAACATTAACGTGACAGTAAACGTGAGCATCGCGAATAAGAAAGATGTAGTGACGGTAGCCCGCGAGGCTCTTCATGACGATGAAAATGGCCGCTTTGTCTATCTGATCAAAGATGGACACCTGGATCGCCAACCGGTCGAAGCGGGAATCGCCAACAACACTCGCATCGAAATCACCCAGGGGCTTCAACCAGGAGAACTGGTCGCCCTCAACAGCCTCAACGC
>CAYNPS010000014.1:34348-48793 GCA_964399125.1 uncultured Terriglobales bacterium | reverse complement strand
AAATCACCCAGGGGCTTCAACCAGGAGAACTGGTCGCCCTCAACAGCCTCAACGCAACTCAAGCCTTACGACCTGGACTGGAAGTTCGTACTCGGTAATCCTCGGATGTCAAATCGTCTTTTCCCTTTCAATCCTAAGCTGTATCGCAGCGGCCGTTTCGTTGTTACTATTGCTTGCTTTTTGATTCCCAATTCGGGCATGGCGGAGTCATCTAGTGAGTCGGCTCTCAATCTTTTCATCAACGGACAAGCCGATGCAGCGGTTCGGACTCTCCGCTCTTCGGTGAATGCGAATCCTTCTGACGCACAACTACACAATCTTCTTTGTCGCGCCCAGTACGCCGAGGAGCGATGGGATGCCGCGGTTTCCGAGTGTGAGCGCGCTGCAAATCTCGATCCGAAGAATGCGAATTTTCAACTTTGGCTCGGCCGCGCCTATGGCGAAAAAGCCGAGCACTCCAGCTGGCTGACCGCAATCGGACTGGCGAAGAAGACGCGCATTGCGTTCGAAAAAGCCGTGCAGCTCGATCCGCAGAATGTCGAAGCTCATTCGGACTTGAGCGAGTACTACATCGAAGCTCCCGGGTTTCTGGGAGGAGGGACCGACAAAGCCGCAGCTCAAGCCAACATCGTCGAGAAAATCGAGCCTGCGACGGCGCACTGGATCCGTGCCCGCATCGCTGAGCACCAAAACAGGAACAGCGATGCCGAAGGCGAATACAAGCGCGCGTTGGCCCTCGATATGAACTCACCGCGCCGGCTGTTCGATCTCGCTTCTTTCTATCGCCGCACTAACCGGCTTGATGACCTCGAAGCCACCATTCAGAAAGCTGCGCAGTTGAACACAAAGAACGACTCGACGCTGGTGGATTCCGCCGGATTGCTCCTGCGAGTTGGACGCAATCTGCCGCTGGCTGAAACTCTACTGCGACGCTACATCGATCAGGGCAGCAAATCGGAGGACGCGCCGCTCTTTCAGGCCCAGCACCTGCTAGGACAGATTCTGGAAAAATCCGGCGATGTGCAGGGAGCCAAACTCGCCTATCTCGCTGCCCGATCTGAGGCTAGCGAGTTTGCACCGCCCAATGCTGCGTTGAAGCGATTGGGGGCTTAGGAAGAACTGTTTTTGAGGATACATTGACTCTTGCTAATGTCCGACTTAAGCTCTGGACTTAAATGACCATCACATTGCGACCTGAGCACGAGAAAGTAATTACGGAAGCGATGAAAACGGGCGCTTATCGCGACGCTGATGAAGTAATCAGCCGAGCCCTTGAAATTTTACAGACGAATGAGGCGTGGCTCCGCGAACACAAGCAGCAGATTTCGGACAAGATCGAAGTTGCTTTCGCGCAGTCGGAAAGGGGCGAGTACTTTACGGCGGAACAATCTCGAGCTGATATGGAAAATCGCAAATCCAAATGGAAGCGTGAGCACAACCATTGACAGCTCCATCGTATGAGCTCTCACTTGAAGCCCAGAACGACCTATTCGAAATATGGAGCCGCATAGCAGAAGATAGCGTTGAACTCGCCAATAGAATCGAAGGCGAGTTTTATGAGCTGTTTGAGTCATTGGCGCAGTTCCCAAGGCAGGGCCATTCCAGACGCGACCTCACAAGAAGACCCGTATTGTTCATTGGTCTCTACTCCTTCCTGATCGTTTATAGGCCTGAACCCAAGCCTGTTCGAATCATGGCAGTAGTTCGTGGCAGCCGTGAGATAGGGCGAATCCTCAAGGCGCGCTCGTAATCTCGGCTTGCTTCTGTGCTGGCAGGAATGCGTCGTAGAGCGACACGACCTTCATCGCCTGCCGTAGTTGGTCAAGCGATGCTTTGCTCGCGACTTCAATCTGGGCGGTTTCCCCTGGAAGCAGATCGATATAGTTATCGGAGAACTTGGCGTCTGCGTCGCCGAATGAGAGATAGACATCCCGGGCGAGCTGCGCAGAATGGAGAGTTACTCGATAGCCATTGCCTGCAGCTTCGATGTTTGCTGTGATCTCCGGCTGCGGCATAGTGATGTTCTTCATCGGAGTGAAGAAGTAGAGATTTTTCGAGACAGCCTTTCCATTGACTAACAGCTCGGCAGCGATGAAGACCTGATTGCGTTGACGCTGAGCAAGCAACTGAGTGACTGGGAGGCTTAGGTACACGTCGCTCGCCAGCGGCTTGACTTGGATATCAGCCGATTTTTCCTCCAAAACCTTTCCTGAAAGATCCAGCAGACGCACATGCAACTGTGCTGGCTGTATCTGCTGACGATCGGAAACGACGTAGATCTGCAGCGCGCTGTTTTCCTCATTTGGGCTCACCAGCAGATCGTTGTAGAAGCGGCGCGCGTAATACTGCAGCGCCTTCCAGCGGCCGTAGTAATCGATGCTCGCCCAGGAGGCCACAGGCCAGCAATCGTTAAGCTGCCAATACAGAGAGCCCATCGTTCGCGGGCGACTGCGGCGCAGATGCTCCGCTCCGACTTTGATCGCTTCTGCTTGCATCACCTGGCTGGCGTAGAGGAAGGAAGGGAAGTCCTTCGGCTGGCCGAAGTACCGAAGCAGGTAGTCGTAGATCCGACCGTTGCCACCTTTATTTTTCTGATGCGATAGCATCACCGGCGAACTGATGTCCCAATCGGAGGGAATGCTGAACGCCTTGATCGTGTTCATTTCGGGAAACGACTGGAAGCCGTACTCGGTCATGAAGCGCGGCACCTGCAGCTTGTAGTCTTCGATGGGAGCGAGCGCATGCCAAACCTGCCAATAATGCATGTCGCCGATGCGCTGCGAATCAGGGTCATCTTCGAAATTGGAGCTGGGAGAGCTGGGCCAATATGGGACTGGCTGGCCATATTGGACTACGACATCCGGCAGAACGCGGTTGAAGAGCACCATGTAGTCCTGCCAGACCTTCTCTGAGACCTTCTGTCCGACTTCAGCCTTGAATTCCTGGCGATCTCCCCAGTGAACCCAGCCGGTTTCGACCTCGTTATTGCCGCACCAGATCACGATGCTCGGATGATTGCGCAGGCGCTTTACCTGGTCGATAGCTTCCTGGCGAACGCTATCAAGAAACGCAGCGTCGCCGGGATACATATCGCCGCCAAACATGAAGTCTTGCCAGACAATCAGACCGAGTTCGTCGCAGATGTTGTAGAAATCATCCATCTCATAAATTCCGCCGCCCCACTCGCGAACCATGTTCATGTTGGCATCACGTGCAGATTGCAGAATCTGCCGGTACGTAGCTTCGGTGACGCGAGAAGGAAAGCTGTCGAACGGAATTACGTCGGCGCCCTTTCCAAAAATAGGAATTCCGTTGATGACGAACTCCATGCTGCGTCCCCAGTGATCGGGATCACGGCGCAGCTCAAGTGAGCGCAAGCCAGTACGAACTCTTGCTTCATCGACAGCCTCACGTTTTACTTCAATCGACGCAGTGAAGTTGTAGAGCGACTGCGGACCATATCCCGCTGGGAACCAGCGTGACGGTTTCTCGATCTCAACGGGAATGCTGATCTGATTGATTCCGGGATGTAGAGTCAAGTTGCGGTCGATTTTCTTCGATGCGTTTGATTCCGGCGCGGTGTAGCTGACGGTTACCTTCGCGGGATTATTTCCGTCAGACTCGATCTCAACTTCAGCAGCAAGGTTGGCGACATCGGCGGTGACTTCGTTCTGCGCAATGTGCAGGTCTCGAATTACAGCATCGTCCCAGCTCTCCAGAGTGATTGGTTTCCAGATTCCCAAAGTGACAAAGCGCGGTCCCCAATCCCATCCATATTGATATGGTGCTTTGCGGGTGTACGGGTCGGTGCCGATTCCTTTTTCAACGTCGGCATCGCGTACGGAAATAGAAGGCAGGTGATATGGAAGAAGCTGAATTTGCTTCAGGACTAAGTTAATTGGTGAACGAAACGTAATCAGCAGGGTGTTGCTGCCTTGCTTCAAATATGGCTTCGCATCGACACGCCAGATGCGAAACATGTTGTTGGCATCCAGAATTCCGTGGCCGTTCAGATTCACAGTCGCATATGTGTCCAGTCCCTGAAAAACCAGCTCGACATGTTTTCGACTTATCGTCGCGGCAGAAACATCGAACGTCATTTGGTACTGCCAGTCTTCTTCGCCGATCCATTGCAGGCTCTTTTCGTTCTCACGATAGAACGGTTCAGGAATGATCTTGTTCTGCAGCAAGTCCGTCTGCACGCAGCCAGGAACTGTAGCCGCGGTCCAGTTTGATACGCGCTGCAGAGTGGCCTGATCCACTTCGGGATTCACGCCTTCCACGTGATTGATAGCGGCGTCGGGAGCGAGGCGAAATTGCCATCCACTATCCAGCTTGAGTACTTGCTTCTGGGAGCCCATTGCCGAGGTGCAGATCAGTAGAGAGGAGACCAGCAAAATAGATTTCTTCATGAATCTCGTGAATAGAACAGCGGCGGCATGATAACAGCTCTATTCACCACGGAGCCACGGAGGACACGGAGAAACAAAGGAGAGGAAAAAACTAGCAATTCTCTCCGTGTGCTCCGTGATTCCGTGGTGAAATGGCGTTCTCCATTGCAGCAAGGCGGTCTTTGAGGAATGCACGTTCGATCTCATTCGTAGCGAGTTCGAGAGCGCTGCGATACGACTCGGCAGCTTCGCCTGGGCGCTGCAGACGACGGAGGAGATCGGCTCGCGCAGCATGAAACAAGTAGTAACTTTTCAGCTCTCCGGATTCGCGGAGCGCGTCGATCTGCTTCAGTCCTTCTTCGAGTCCATTGCTCATCGCGACTGCAACAGCTTGATTGAGTGCGACAACCGGCGACGGGCTTAGCTCGAGCAACTTGTCGTACAGGGCGACGATCTGCCTCCAATCGGTGTCGGTGGATGTCCTCGCCGTTGAATGCAGCGCGCTGATTGCTGCTTGCAACTGATATGGACCGATCTGACGGAGCTTCCATGCTTCGTCGAGAATCGCGACACCTTCTGCGATCTCATTCTGATCCCACAGAGATCTATCCTGCTCTTCGAGAGTTACAAGCTTTCCGTCTCGCGTGCGTGCAGGCCGACGTGAATCGTGCAGGAGCATGAGGGCAAGCAGGCCGAGGTTTTCGGGTTCTTTCGGCATGAGTTCGCGCAGAACGCGAGCCAGTCGAATTGCTTCGGCGCAAAGGTCAGTGCGGATCAGTTTTTCTCCTGATGCAGCAACGTATCCCTCGTTGAAGATGAGATAAATCACCGCCTGCACTGATGCGAGTCGTTCGGGCAGACTCTCCGGCGATGGCACTTCGTAGGGAATATGCGCTTCCTGAATTTTGCGCTTTGCGCGCACGAGCCGCTGTGCCAGTGTCGGTTCGGGAAGGAGAAATGCCTTGGCTATCTCTGGTGTCGTGAGTCCGCCTAAGGTTCGCAGCGTAAGCGCGACCTGTCCTTCACGATTGAGCGCAGGATGGCAGCAGGTGAAGATCAGTCGCAGGCGGTCGTCGGGAAGGTGCATTGGCTCGCTTTCGAGGTCTGGCTCGCTGGAAGGGGCGAAGGCTTCGATCTCGTATCGGACCGCGTCTTCTTTGTCGCGGACGGTGCGGTCGCGGCGGACCTGGTCGATCAGCTTGCGATGGGCGGCGGTCATCAGCCACGCGGCCGGATTGGTAGGAATTCCCGTTTTGGGCCATGTGGTGAGCGCAGCAGCGAAGGCTTCCTGGGTTGCGTCTTCGGCCCTGTCGAACGAACCGGATACGCGAATGAGGCTGGCGATGATTTTGCCCGACTCCTCGCGAAAGACCGTTTCGGCCGCCAGCCGCGCGTCCATCTAGTGTGCTAATCCCTCGTGCAGCGGACGAATCTCGATACAGCCCTCGCCACCTTTGCAGCCGGTCGGAATCTTCTTCGCCCACTCGATCGCGTCATCCAGATCTTTGCAGTTCAGGATGTAATAGCCGGCGAGTTGCTCCTTCGTTTCAGCGAAAGGTCCATCGAGAAGTACCGGCTGGCCGTTATTTGAGCGAACAGTGGTCGCCGTAGTCGTTGGTTTAAGCGGCTCAGCGCTCTCGAAAACACCACGCTGGGCGGCTTCATTCATTACCTTGCGATGCTGCTCCGCAACCGATTGCAGCGTTGTCGGATCAATATTTGGCCGTTCCACCGAGTACACGAGAAACATATAGCGCATTCAAGCTCCCCTTCCATCCATACGACGGTCGAAAGGCAGGGAAATCGACAGCTCCTGATCTATGTTTCTTCTCATTTTTCAGCAATTTACAGGAGAAATTCGTGCCTGACTACACCCATTGTGCCGACCGTGTTCTGCGCGGAGGTTCGTCGGGAAGGCTGCGCCGATAACGTGTGACCCTCATCAGGCAGAGGCAAAAAGCGAACATCCAGAGCAGTGTCACCGTCCCCCAAATAACCAAATTCCGTAGCAGTTCAGGCGAAATCTGACCAGTATCTCTTGCGCCCATCAGCTCGTAGCAGAACATCAAACAACACGCAGCGAAAGCCAGCATGCAAATGATGGAAGGTGTGCGGGTATTCAGGAAGCGCTGCAACATCATTCTGAAGTGAAGTAATCGACTGCAACCGGCGACTCGAAGAGCGAGTAGTCGCGCGTCACGACCGTGATTCCGGTATCAGTGACGAAGTAATTACGCCGATCCTCTTCTATATCGTAGCCGATCACACTGCCTTCGGGGATGTGAACGTCGCGATCGATAATCGCGCGGCGGATGCGACAGTGGCGTCCGATATTCACGTGCGAGAAGACAATGCACGACTCCACTTCGGCGTAAGAGTTCACGCGTACATCGGGTGAGAGCACACTTTTGCGCACTGTAGCGCCTGAGATGATGCAGCCGGAAGACACGACGGAATCTACAGCCATGCCCGTGCGTCCAGGTTCGCTGAAGACGAACTTCGCAGGGGGATATTGCCGCTGATGCGTGCGGATGGGCCAAGCTTTGTCGTACAGATTGAACACCGGCGAGACGGCGACTACGTCCATGTTGGCGTCGTAATACGCGTCGAGGGTTCCTACATCCCTCCAGTAGAGGGCTTCTTTCTTGTTTTCGTCGATGAAGTTGAAAGCATAGACACGATACTCGTCGAGCAATTTCGGCAGGATGTCATGGCCGAAATCGTGCGAAGAATCAGGATCCTCCGCATCCTTCAGCAGTGCCGGTAAGAGCACGTCGGTGTTGAAGAGATAGACGCCCATCGATCCTGAGCACATGTTGGGATTGAACGGCGAGCGGAGCTGTGTGCTCTTTGGCTTCTCTTCAAATCCGATGACGCGGGCATTGTGATCTACATCCACAACTCCAAAACGGGAAGATTCTGACGGATCGATCAGGATCGTAGCGAGAGTGACATCAGCTCCGGCATCGAGATGCTGCCGCATCATCAGGTCGTAATTCATTTTGTAGATATGGTCGCCAGAGAGGATGAGCACATATTTTGGCTGCTCGCTTCCGATCGAGTAGATGTTTTGATACACAGCGTCGGCCGTGCCCATGTACCAGTTCTCGCTGACGCGTTTCATCGGCGGCAGAATCTCAATGAATTCGCCAAGCTCGCTGGCCACGATCGTGCCCCATCCTTCACGGATGTGGCGGTTCAGTGAGAGAGCCTTGTACTGCGTGAGGATGTAAACCTTGCGGAGGTCGGAATTGATGCAATTCGAGAGCGTGATATCGATGATGCGGTAGTTGCCCCCGAAGGTCACGGCGGGCTTGGCGCGGTCGCGTGTGAGCGGGAAGAGGCGCTCGCCGGCGCCTCCGGCCAGCAAGACTCCGAGTGTGTCCTTCATGAGTGCTCTGATGTGCTGCTAGTTCGTACTGCGAGCTACTACTTGGGCCAGAAGATGGCCCGGGAAACACACGATGATAACAGGTCAAATGAAAACCCGGAGCTTCTGCTCCGGGTAGTAAAAAATGCAGTGTAGTAAAAATTAGGCCGCGCGATCCTTGCTCTCGTCGAGGCTAATGCGTAGAGATTTTAGAAAGCGCAGGTCCTGTGCGTTTACCTTCAACTCCGGATTCGCATTCACAGCCTTGCCCGCGCGAACAGCTTCCGGCTTGGCCTGATCCTCTTCTTCGTGCCGGTTGAAACCGACGGTTGCTTCCAACACGAGGAACACGTCATAGCCCTCGCCCTTGATCTTGCCTATGACTGCCGCTATCGGTTCTGCCTCAGATAAGGACTCGTTAATTGCCTCGCCCAATTCCTTCATCAATTGCTTCAGCCGTTGGTTCACGACCCGCTCCAGTTGGCCGCCAGCCCAGCATGAGAGATGTTCGATGGACTGATAGCCGCTTTGTTTATTGGATGCCCCGCCAAGGGGTGGCGTTCCGGCAATCGCTTGAAAATCGGGGGTATTAGGAGGACAGCTCTCCCTGCGAACAGTGTACGGGTATCTCGTGTATGAGGCTAGACAAAAAGATTCAAATCCGTCATTCCCACGCCGCTGTTTTGGCTGCGGAACACCCGCGCGTTCCGTTGGCGACGTTCAGGTGCATGGAAGGACAGATTGCCTCACTGCTGCTTACGCAAAAGAATGCGTGAGCATGCGTTCAGAATGACAAAAAGTGTTAGTTACTGCCCCACAGTCTCGCGTTTATAAGGCTGATTGAGATAGCGGCGAGCTTCGTCTAGAGCTCCTTGGGTATTGTCATTGGTCTGCAGAGCCTGACGGTACTCATTGGTCGCCCGTTCTCGCTGATCGGTGATGTCGAAGATCTTGCCGAGCTGGATATGGCTCCAAACTTCGGTCCACTTCGGCTCACCATCGCCATTCAGAGCCTCACGGTAGGAGTTCGCGGCTGACTGGTAGTTCTTCTGCAGGAAGAACACCTCGGCGATCCGATAATGCGCCAGGGAGCTGTTGTGGTTAGCGTCCAGCGCCTTCTGGTACTCCTTTAAGGCTTCGGCCAAATCTCCCTGCGCAACAAGCTGCTGCCCGCGAAGGATGGCCACGCGGACGCGCAGATCAGGCGAGTTCTTAAGGACCCAATTGTTGGGGTCTAAAACGATGCGCCTTGGCTTTCCGAAGGTTTCAATCGAATATGTGGATTCGGTCCCGACCACGTCGATGCGCTTCATCTCGCTCTTGCCGTCGGTATCGACCCGCACTTCCAGAGGCATACGGAAGAGGTCGAGGTCCTGGTTGATTTGGCCCACAATCCGGAAGCCCTTGTTGTTCCCCAGCCGGTAAACCGTGTACTTGTTCTTGAACTCAGGGGCGCCAGTTCCGTCGAGCCATTGAGTGAAAAAAGCGCCGAGCTTCTCGCCCGAATTTTGCTCCGCCAGTGCCCGGAACTGATCGGTCGTAACGGGCTTATTCGCAAATTGTTGCGCCAAAGACTTCATGGTGCGGTCAAAGGCGGCGTCGCCGAGCTGCCAGCGCAGCATGTGGAAGATCATCCCGCCTTTGTCAGTAACAAGGGACTGGAACTCGGGCGAGAATGGGTCGAGTTTTCCTATGCCTGAAAGCGGAATGTTGTCGTACGCGAGCGCGCCGACGGCCATGTCTTTGGTTGCTTCTTCAAAACCGGCTTCGCCGGCTGCATCCTGAACGTAGCGAACCTCGCTGTCGCGGGCCGCGCCTTCCGTGATCCAGAAATCGTCCTTGGCTGCGGGGCTCACCGAGGCTCCCCACCACTGATGGGCGAGAACATTGCCGAGCAGCCGATAATTCACTTTGTCGCTCACCGCGCGTGATGCGATCGCCGCGATTTGCGGAGCCCAGGCGGATGGAACGGTGTCGTCAGGAAGTTCGACGATGCTCAGATTGGCCGTCGAGATTGGTCCGTAAATCTCGGAGAAGAAGGCAATTTCACGCGCAGCCGTATCGGCGTAGGTATGCGCGAAATCTTTGTGATTTGGCTTGAAGTAAATCTTCAGATTGCTGTCGTTCGTCTCGACGAAAGTACCGGCGATGATGGCTCCGGGAAAGCTCGGAGTGTCCCAAACAAAGCTCGCCGTCTTATTGCCTGCTGATGCAGGATGCTCTGATCCCGGCTTTGCGCCACTGCCGATGACGGAAAAGAACGCCGGAACAGTAACGTTGATCGTGGCTGTAAAGCGATTCGTGCCATAGCCAACCATGGGGAACCAGCGCGCTGCATAAAGCAGATAGCTGGTGTCAGGATTGATGGAAGCGAGCTTCAGGCCTTCAACCGGACTGTCTTCGCCGTTTGCGAGGACGCCTTCATATTCAAAATTGAGTGTGTGCGATTGTCCCTTAGACATGCCGTCCGGCAGGGAAACGCGAACGGTGTAGTCCTGGGTAACGCGCTCCGTCGGAAGCACCTTCCCCGCTTCATTCGTCACGCGAGTTACGCGCAAAGCATTGTTTAGCTCGAAGACGGCGGTGCTGATGTCGTCGAGCGCCGTGAATTTGACCTTGGCTTTAGCGGTGATGTGATGCGTCTTGGGCGCGAGATCGGCGTCGATTACGTAGTCGTTTACCTCGATCCGAGGCTTCTCGGCGGCACTGGCGGCAAGAGCAACAGCAACAAAGGCCGCAGAAATCAGCAGCCGCAGCAGGCTATAGGGAATGCGCTCGGTGCGCATTCGGTTAGAAAAACTCATTGAAGCTCCACAGTGGCTGTCCTCGTACAACACCCCGCACATCCGGTGAAAGATGCAGTTGAATGACCTTTACAGGAGGAGGTTGGATGGCCCAATACGAGAATCGACACTTCCATTCTATAAACGAATGAGGTGCAGAAATAGTTTAACTCGCACTCCCTCTGATTCACCACGAAGACACAGTGAACCCTGAGGTGGCGATGAAAGTTGCGAGAAAAAACTAGCCCGGGCGAGCAGATGCTGACGGAATGTGGGCCAGATTTCCCAGTCAGTGTGGCCGGAATGTTCTTCCCGTCTCCAGTAGAGTCTTCAGTCGGGAAAGAATCCGCGGCCACCCATCGGCATTCTGAGCATAGGCAGGGTCATCGTCGTCCCATTCATCGTTCGTTACCACAACCTTGACGGCCTCAGTTTCTGGAGTCAGCTCGATCCTCACTCTCGACATAACTCCCCCATCGCCCATCCCGAATTTGTACTCCAGCAGTCTTGGTGGTTGAACGCGAAGCACCTTGCCTGTCACGTACCGCGTCGGCTTCCCATCTTTACCCGGCCCCGACCAGGTCATCGATCCGCCAGGCTTCAGATCCACCTCAAAATCAGCGCCCATGAAGATCTGTCGATTCGCCTCTTTGGAAATGAATCCATCCCAGACCTTCTCGATTGGAGCGGCAATGTAGTACGTAAAAATCAGCGGTGTCTTTGCCATATCATTTCTTCACGTACGCTTCCGACAAAATAACTTCGATTACCCTCTGCGCAGCCCGCGCAATTGCAGTTTCCCCGGTTCCCGCAGCCACTTTACGGAGCTTTGACTGCACGCCTGCGAGATCGCGGATCATCTCGGTTCGCCGAGGGCCGTCCGGGATGAGGTTGTGAAGCAGCTCCACTACGTTCTCTGCAGTGAAGTTTGACTGAATCAACTCGGGCACGATCTCGGTTCCGGCGATCAGATTGACCATGCCGAAATTCTTGACCTTCACTAGCCGCTTGCCGATCGCGTAGCTCAACCCGCTGACGCGATAGACCACAATGAATGGATTGCCGATGAGCGCGGCCTCGACCGTCGCGGTGCCGCTGGCAACGACCGATGCTCGCGCATGCAGCAGCGCGGCGCGCGCATCGGAAACAAGATGAACGCGCGCCGGGCCGATCTGCTGCTTCATCCACTCGTGCGATAGCGTGCTTGCCACCGGAACCAGGTATTCATATTCAGCGCCCAATTTGCCGGCAGCTTCGAGCATCACCGGCAGATTCAACAAGACTTCTCTCTTCCTGCTGCCGGGCAGCAGAGCGATCCACTGCTTCGCCAGATCCAGTCCATGCTCGTGCGCGAAGACCTCGCGCGGAATCTGCGGCGGAGCAAGATCGGCTAGCGGATGGCCCACGTACTCCGCATTCACGCTGCGCTCGCGGTAATAGTCCTGCTCGAACGGGAAGATCACCAGCATGCGATCCACGAACTTTTTCACTCTCCAGATGCGTCGCTGCTTCCAAGCCCAGAGCTGGGGCGAGACGAAATACACAACGGGTACACCCATTTCGTGCAACTTGCCGGCGAAACGAAGATTGAAATCGGGAAAGTCGATCAGCACAGCAACGTCGGGCCTTCGTTCACGGGCGACTGCTACTGTGCGAAAAAATTCACGGTAGATCGTGGCAACATGCTTAATGACCTCCGTGATCCCAACCGCAGCCACTCTTCCCGAATCGACAACAGTTTCAAAACCCGCCGCCCGCATCTTCTCCCCGCCGACTCCGAAAAACTGGATTTCACGCCCAGTAAGCCGCCGCAGTTCGGCCATGAGCATGGCGCCATAGTTCTCGCCGGAAGCTTCGCCGGCAGAGATGAGAATTTGAAGGGGACGATCGGGTGAGAGAGTCATGAAATAGGCTGTCGGCTATCGGCACTCGGCGTTCGGCCAGTGAACATTTTCGTTGTTGCGGCACGCAAGCCTGCCGGTGTCATCGGAACGGTTTCCTCATTCGTTCCCAGAATGGTGGCTGGCCGAACGCCGACAGCCGAAAGCCGACAGCCTACTCCGGGGATTTAGAGACTCGCTTCGGATTGTATTTACCCGCCGCCGCACCCACAAACACCAGAATCGTGGGACAAGCGGTCGCTCTTTTCCCACCAGCTCCGCTCACGGTGCGAGTACCTCCACGTCCAATCGCGGAGGCTAATCACACATGAAGAAGCGAATGCTGCTCGCATTTCTTGCGACCGGCGCATTGCTGTTGATTGCGTCGCAATCGCACGCTCAAAGCATCCTGAACCTGCCCCGGCCCAGCCAGCATGCGCTGGTGACGCAGCGCATCGGCATCACCGACATTTCCGTGAACTATAGCCGTCCACTGGTCAACAAACGCCAGATATGGGGCAAGCTCGTCCCCTACGGGCAAGTATGGCGCGCTGGCGCCAATGAAAACACGACCATTGAATTTACCGATCCGGTATCGATCGAAGGCAAGCCGCTGGCCAAGGGTGTTTACGGCCTGCATATGATCCCGAACGAGAATGAGTGGACCGTGATCTTCTCAAAAGCCGCAACATCCTGGGGCAGCTTCTCCTACAAGCAGGATGAAGACGCGCTGCGCGTCGCAGTGAAGCCGCAGCCGAGCGAATTTCATGAGGCGCTCACCTACGACTTCGATGACGTGAAGCCCGACTCGACACTCGTCACGCTGCGCTGGGAAAAAGTCGCAGTTCCATTCCGGGTCACGGTGCCCATACACGACATCGTCGAAGCCGACCTCAAGTCGCAACTACGCACCGGCTCGCAATACATTTGGGAGAGCTGGGACGAAGCCGCCAGCTATTTGCTCGCAGAAAAAGTGGACCTGCCACAGGCGCTCGATTACTCGAACCACTCGATTCAACTCGAGTCCCGCTTCGACAACCTGTTGACGAAATCGCAAATCCTCGAAGCTATGGGCAAGAACGACGAAGCCAAGGTCATTCGCGCCAAAGCGCTCGACAGCGCCAATGCAATCCAGCTTCATTCGTATGCCCGCCAGCTTCAATTTCAGGGCAAGCAGGACGAAGCCATGGAGCTCTTCCGCGTGAACGTGAAGCGATATCCGAACGAGTGGATCTCGCACTCCGACGCCGCCCGCCTCGCCGTAGCGAAAGGCGACTACGACGGTGCAGTAAAAGAAATGAAGCTAGCAGTAGCCGACGCGCCGGACATCTACAAGTCAGCGTTCGATCGGCTGGTGAAGCGGTTAGAGGCGAAGGAAGATATCAATAAGTAGGTTACAGGGGACAGGGAAACAGGTTACAGGGGAACGGCACCGGAGTTGTGGTTCCCTATAACCTGTCCCCTGTTCCCCATCCCCTCTCAGGGAGTCCCTGCGGCACCATCGGCAGCGATCGCAGCCTGATTCCGGTCGCGCTAAAGATTGCGTTGCCCACCGCCGGCGCGATTCCCACAATGGGAGTTTCGCCGGCCCCGAAGGGCTTTACGTCTTTGCGGTCGATGAGTTCGACTTCGATTTTCGGCATGTCGCGGAAGCGCGGCACGCGATAGAGCGCGAAGCGCGGATTCAGCACGCGGCCGTCTGCGAAGTGAATGTCTTCGAATAACGCTCCACCCATGCCTTGCATGATCGCGCCTTCAATCTGATTCCTGAGCCCGTTCGGATTCACCACCGGACCGCAATCCCAGGCTTCGACTACACGCACCACGCGCACGGCGCGGCTCGCCGGATCGACAGCGACCTCGGCGCAGGTAGCGACATATCCGCCTTTTTCGAATCCGCCGGAAAGTCCGTACCCCCGTTCTTCGCTGGGCTTTTGCTGTCCCCAGCCGAAGCGCTTTGCTGCAGTTTCGAAAACCGCGCGCAATCGCGGATCGCTGATGTGTTTGAGCCGGAACTCCAA
>CAYNPS010000014.1:0-34248 GCA_964399125.1 uncultured Terriglobales bacterium | reverse complement strand
TTTCGAAAACCGCGCGCAATCGCGGATCGCTGATGTGTTTGAGCCGGAACTCCAACGGATCGACGCCAACCGCGTGCGCGACCTCATCCATCGCGCTCTCACGCGCAAAGTGATTGGCCGTTGCCGCCAGTGAGCGGTACGACCCCTGGCGCAGCGGTGGATTCTCTGTGGGATGAAATTGAATTCTCTGATTGGGAGTGTCGTAGGGCGTGTTGATCGCCGCCGGACCGGAGTTGTAGTTGTGAAACTCCCAGGCGACGAGCGAACCATCGCTGCGCGTACTCGCCTTCACGTCGATCACTCCAGCAGGACGGAAGTATGCCCAGGTAAATTCCTCTTCGCGCGTCCACTGCAGCTTTACGGGTTTCCCGGCAGCTTTTGCAAGCCGCGCGCATTCCACTGCGGCTTCGCCGGTGTGCTTGCCACCATAAGCTGATCCCGTATCGGGAACGATGACGCGCACGTTCTGCTCAGGAAGATGGAAAGCCTGCACAAGCTCATCGCGCACGGCAAATGGACGTTGCGTGCCCGTCCATACCGTGAGCTTGTCGCCATTCCATTCCGCTACAGCAGCGCGGGGCTCCAGCGGAGCATGCTGAATGTATGCAACTGTGTAAGTCGCCTCGATCTTTTTTTCGGCCGATCCGAAAGCAGAGTCGAACGAACCCTTCTCGTGCAGATTGGCGCGCTCGCCGCCTTCGCCTCCCGCGTGCTGTCCCTGATTCGCAGGCTTCTCGCGTAAGTAGCCGTAAAGTTCCTTTTCAGAAATCTGCTGAGGAGCTTTCCACTGCGCCTTGATCGTGCTTGCAGCGCGTGCAGCGCTCGTTGGATCGGGCGCGACTACGCCCACGAAATCTCCATCGTGAACGACAGTTGCTCGTTCCGTGTGCTGCGCTTCACCGGCGTCTAAGGAAGCGAGCGTGGCATGGTACGCCGACGGACGCACGACCTTTCCGTACAGCATGCCTGGACGCGACATGTCCGATGAATACTTGTGTTTCCCCGTGACAAAATCACGGCCATCGGTTTTCGGAATTGCCTTTCCCGCAATGGTCCACTGCTCCGGCGAGATCAGTGGAGGATCGTCAGGAATCATCTGCACGATCTGGCGTCCATTTAGGAGTTCGCCGTAGCGAATGGATTGACGAGTCGCATTGTTCGTCACGGCGCCATTCGCGGCCACTAACTGATTGCGATTTCCGCCGAGCTTGCTCGTCGCCATTTCCACAAGCATTTCGCGTGCGGTGGCAGCGATATTGCGCAGTTCGGTTCCCATTTGCGGAGTGGTGCGGCTGCCGAATGTTCCCATGTCGAATGGACATAGCTCGGTGTCAGCCATGACCATCGTGATCGTCTCCACCGGTACCTTCAGCTCTTCAGAGACCTGCTGCGCAAGGGAAGTGCGAATGTTCTGTCCCATTTCGGCTTTGCCGGTGAAGACGGTCACGTTATTGTCTTCGGCGATGTGAATCCAGGATGCGACATCGTGCGGAACGCGTTCCTGTTCCGGATTGCGTCTGCCTCCACCCGATTCCTGCAGCGCGCGGGCATCCACAGCGCATACCATGAGTCCCGCGCCGAATAGCTTGAGCAGCTCGCGGCGATTAACGGTAAAGCTGTGCGTGAAGCGGTCGGGAGTCTGCTGGAGAAGTTCGTTGTCGAAGCTCATTGTGCGCCTCCGGCTTCGGCGGCGCGGCGAATCGCCGCAACAATCCGCGGATATGTTCCGCAGCGGCAGATGTTCCCATTCATGCCGCGGATGATGTCATCCTCGCTCGGCTTGGAATTTGCTTTGAGCAAGCCCACGGCCGACAGGATCATGCCGGGTGTGCAGTAGGAACACTGGAAGGCTTCTTCATCGAGAAACGCCTGCTGGACCGGATGCAGTTTGCCGTCAGCTTCGAGTCCCTCAATCGTCGTAATCTTCCGTTCCGAAACGGCGCTTGCATGCATCTGGCACGAGCGCGTCGGGCGTCCATCGATCAGCACCGTGCATGCGCCGCATTGTCCTTCCCCGCAGCCGTATTTTGTGCCGGTGAGATTCAACCGATCGCGCAAGACATACAGCAGCATTTCATCTTCCGCCGCAGATACGCGGTGCTCGGCGCCATTGACGTTCAGAGTGATGTCTCGCATGGCCATGCCTCCAGCAATATTGTCGCGCAACAGAGGTAAGAGCAGAAAGGAATGGCTTGTCATCCTGAAGCGCTTCTTTTGCGCGAAGGATCTACCGCAATGTTTCCGACTTACTTTGCCGCTAAAAGGCTCGTCCGCTGGATTTCCGAGTTCCCGAACCCAGTCGGCGTTGGATTGCCACTCGTGCATCGCCAATCCGGTGTTGACGTCTGCAGTCGCGTGCTGCACGATGGCGATCCATGGCAAGAATCACATTACTACTCGATGACGCTCTTTTTGAGCAGCTCAAGAAGAGAGCTGCGGAGGATGGTCGCAGCGTTCAGCAGGTCGTGAATGATCTATTGAATCGCGCTCTTGCGCAATCGGAGCCATTTCGTCTGAAGCTGCGACCATGGAAGGCGGAACTTCGGGCAGGTGTGGATGTTTCGGACAGGAATTCACTATTCGATGCATTCGACCAGGAATGAAAGCTGGCTGACATCGGACCTTTCTCGGTGGCCGCTTGAATCGCGGACGGAATGATGCTGCGCAAGAATCACATCAAAACACTACCGATGCTTTCATTGCGTCCATCCACCCCGAGTGTTACTTTTGAAGTTTGGCTTAGACATTCCCATCATCATAGGAGCAGTTGCTCATGGCAGCGGTGTACAACGGCGTTGCTCTCCCATCCGACGGCGCGCCGATCCGATACGAGAACGGCAAATATCAGGTTCCTGACAATCCCATCATTCCTTACATCGAAGGCGACGGCACCGGACGCGACATCTGGAAGGCCTCGCGACGCGTATTCGACGCGGCAGTCGAAAAAGCCTACGGCGGCAAACGGCGCGTGGCGTGGTACGAGATCTTTGCCGGCGAGAAAGCATTCTCGAAGTTCCGCAACTGGTTTCCGGAAGACTCGCTGCGTGCGGCGAAGGATCTGCGCGTCTCCATTAAAGGGCCTCTGACAACGCCGGTTGGCGGCGGAATTCGCTCGCTGAACGTTGCCATGCGGCAGGAGCTTGATCTCTACGCCTGCGTGCGTCCGGTGAAGCACTATTCCGGCGTGCCTTCGCCGGTGAAGCATCCGGAGAAGTTGAACGTGGTGATCTTCCGCGAGAACACGGAAGATGTTTATGCCGGCATCGAGTGGAAAGAAGGCAGCGACGGCGCGCGCAAGCTGATCAAGTTCCTCAACGAAGAGATGCTCGCGGGCGGCAAAAAGCGCGTGCGCGAAGACTCCGGTGTGGGCATCAAGCCGATTTCCATTACGGGAACCAAGCGGCTTGTCCGCCGCGCTATTCAGTATGCGCTCGATAATCGGCGTCCGGTTGTTACGCTGGTCCACAAAGGAAACATTCAGAAGTTCACCGAAGGCGCGTTCCGCGAGTGGGGATATGAACTGGCACAGACCGAATTTCGCGATCGCATCGTGACCGAGCGCGAGAGTTGGATTCTCGACAACAAGGACAAGAATCCGAACATCTCCGTCGAGCAGAACGCGCAACAGGTGGAACCCGGTCTCGAGTTCGCTCCTGAAGAATTTCGCAAAGGCGTGTACGCCGAAGTGAAGGACGTGCTCGACCGCCTGTATCGCAGCCACGGCAACGGTCAATGGAAGAAGAAGCTGATGATCAACGACCGCATCGCCGACTCGATCTTCCAGCAGGTGATCATTCGTCCGCAGGAGTACAGCGTGCTGGCGACGCCCAACTTGAACGGCGATTACATCTCCGACGCGTGCGCGGCGCAGGTTGGCGGATTGGGCATTGCTCCTGGCGGAAACATCGGGGACGGATATGCAGTCTTCGAAGCCACGCACGGCACAGCGCCCAAGTACGCCGATCTCGACGTCATCAATCCCGGCTCGGTGATTCTCTCGGGTGTGATGATGTTCGAACTTCTCGGCTGGACTGAAGCGGCGCGCCTGATCGAAGGCTCACTCGAAGCGACTATTAAACAGAAGAAAGTCACCTACGACTTCGAGCGCCAGATGGAAGGCGCGACCAAAGTGAAGACCAGCGAATTCGCATCGTACATGATCGAGAACATGGAAGCGCTGAGGGGTGCATCGCGAGAAGCGGCATTAGTTTAAAGGCAATTGAACACGGAGGACACGGAGGACGCGAAGGCGGTTTTTGTCATTCCGAGCGGATGCTCACGCGCACTTCGCGTGAGCAGGAGAGAGGAATCCCTACGCTTGCGAGGATCGCTGGCAACAACATTTTTGAAGTCTGTAGGGATCCCTCACACCAACAGCAGGCGTTCGGAATGACAACGGAAAACCTCTGTGCCCTCCGTGTCCTCCGTGTTCATCTTTTGATTTGAATTCCCGAACTTATAGGAGCTAGCAAGAATGCGAAAGAAAGTCTCCATCGTGGGCGCAGGCAACGTCGGAGCGACGGCTGCACACTGGATTGCCTCCAAAGAACTCGCCGACGTTGTCCTCATCGACATCGTCGAAGGCATACCCCAAGGCAAAGGTCTCGACCTGCTCGAGGCGATGCCGATCGAGAAGCGCGACTCTCATGTGCGTGGCACCAACGACTACGCCGATACCGCGAATTCCGACATCGTGGTCATCACGGCCGGCATTCCGCGCAAGCCGGGCATGAGCCGCGACGACCTGCTGAACACGAATTACAAGATCATGCAGGACGTTGTCGGCAAAGTCGTCGCCAACTCGCCGAATGCGATTCTGATCGTCGTCTCCAATCCACTCGACGCGATGGCGCAGGCGGCATTCAAGATCAGCAAGTTCAACCGCGAGCGCGTGATCGGGATGGCCGGCGTGCTCGACTCAGCCCGCTTCCGCACGTTTATCGCCGAAGAATTGAAAGTTAGCGTAGAGAACGTGACCGCGTTCGTACTCGGCGGACACGGCGACACCATGGTTCCGCTCGCGCGTTATTCCACAGTGGCGGGCATTCCCATCACGGAACTGATGGACAAGGCTACCCTCGACCGCCTGATTCAACGCACGCGCGATGGGGGCGCCGAGATCGTGAAGTTCCTCAAGACCGGCAGCGCGTACTATGCGCCCTCGGCGGCGACGACCGAAATGGTTGAGGCAATCCTCAAAGATAAGAAGAAGATCTTGCCTTGCGCTGCATATCTGCAGGGCGAGTACGGAATCAAAGGTCTCTTTGTCGGCGTGCCGTGCAAACTCGGCGCTCGCGGGCTCGAGCAAATTATCCAGATCAAGCTAACCGATGAGGAGCAGGCTGCCCTCAAAAAGAGCGCGGACGCCGTGCAGGAGTTGGTGAAGGTCATAGGAGTCTAGCAGTCCGATGGCAAAGGCTGCTCGGCAAAGGCTTAAACGCGCAGATTTCCAGGAATTGGCGAAGCTCCGCATCGCTGAGGCGGAACATCTTATGAAGGCCGGAAGCTTTTCCGGAGCGTATTACATTGCGGGTCTTGCAGTCGAGTGTAGTCTAAAGGCCTGCATCGCTCGAGCAACAGAACAGTTTGAGTTTCCTGATCTTGATTGCGCGAAAGAGAGTTGGAATCACGATCTAACAAGACTTCTGAACGCAGCCGGTTTGGTTGCCGAGCACGAGAAGAAAGCGGCGGCCGATGTTGAGTTCAACGCAAACTGGCTAATCGTGAAAGACTGGGATGTAAGCAGTCGGTACGAGAAGCGTTCTAAAGCTGAGGCTCAGAACTTGTTTGAGGCAGTTGTGAATGCGCAACATGGAGTTTTTGGCTGGATCGAAGGCTACTGGTAAATGTCTTTAGCGAATCTCACGTCTGCGGACATCGACTTCGGAAAGCGGATCGCCGAACGTTTGCGAGAGAGTGGCTTTGGAGTCAAGGCGGTTCTTTGGTTGTACGATGATACTGCCGAGGACTGGCGACTTGTGATCGCGACCGATGCAGTGGATCGGCTAGGCCCACGGCGCACCTATCTTGAACTTCTCCGTCTTATTCCCGATGTCTCAGGATCAGCTTTTCAACGGATGAGAATTGAAGTGGTCAGCCCGAATACACCTCTTCTTGAAGCTCTTCGTTCGGTGTTCGGAGCTACAGAGAGCATTGAGGGCGCTCGCCTACAGGACACTGTAGTAAATGGAATTCGTGTCCCTCAAGCATATCTTTATGAGGTACGGCAGTAGCTTTCACGGGAGTGGCCGAGCGTACTGGCATCGGACCTAATACGCGTTGTGAGTGGGAGATTTACCTCCATGGATTCAAAAGACTTCTTCCTGAAATATTGGGACAAGGAAGGCCTGGCAACACGCAAAGTAATCGAACGCATTCCGGAGGGATCGATTTATCGCCCGGATCCGAAATCACGCACTGCGCGAGAAATTGCCTGGTTGATGGCTCGCGAAGAGATTGTTCTCGCGGACGGCCTTGAAAAAGGGCAGTTGGAGTGGGTAGAAGTGCCCGCTCCTGCAACTATGAAAGAAGTCTTTGCCGCTTATGATCGCAATCATAAGGAAGCCACGAAGAAGCTTCACGCCCTTGATGCGGCTCGTTGGGAGGCGCGGGTGCCATTTGTGATGGGCGGTCAAACTTATATGAACGAGCCGGGCTATGAAAATGCCTGGGGATTTCTACTCGATCTGATTCATCATCGCGGGCAGCTAACCACATACTTGCGCGCGATGGGTGCGAAGGTGCCACAAATTTATGGGCCGAGCGCCGACGAACCTATGTGACCTCGTGAGCTTATTGAGCTTTTTCGATCGATACTGAATTCAGCTTCACATCCTGTGCCGGACGATCCTGCGCGTTGCGCTTCACTTTCGTGATCGCATTCACCACATCCTGGCCTTCGATGACCTCTCCGAAAATGGTGTGATTTCCGGTGAGCCAGGGAGTTGCCGCGACGGTGATGAAGAACTGACTACCGTTTGTATTCGGACCGGCGTTCGCCATCGCCAGCTTCCCAGGCTTATCGAATTTGTGAGGTGAGCCTTTGGTTTCGTCTGCGAACTTATAGCCGGGACCACCCATGCCGGTGCCGCTCGGATCGCCGCCTTGAATCATGAAATCGGGAATCACGCGATGGAAGACCGTTCCGTTGTACAGCGGCCCAGGACCTTTCTTGCCACTCACGTTATCCCGCCAGTCGCGCTTGCCCTCGGCGAGATCGATGAAGTTCTTCACCGTATTCGGGGCTTCTTTTTCAAACAGGCGGCAGACGATCTTCCCCATGCTGGTGTCGAAGGTTGCGTACGTTCCAGGCTGACGAGCCATGCAGATCCTTTCCTTTGCAAGAATGGCAAACGACTAATGTAAAGCATTTGCGAGCTGCGCGTGCGGAAGCGATTGCTGCAGCCGAGTTGAACATTCGCGCGAGCGTCTGCGCTTGATGAACGGTTGGGAATACTGGAGCATTTCGGCGTCAAGACAGATCGTCGGTTCGCATCCTGCTTTACTTTTTGCCGGGATTTCTTGAAGTTGATCCCGGGGAAGCTCCCCATCGCCTGTCATCCTGAAGGCCCGCTTTTGGCCGAAGGATCTCCCGTAGCGTTTCAGGCTGAAGTGCTCTGGCTTGGCTCTCACCAGGAAGTGCACGTCCATGAGCGAAGAGCCTGGAAAGCGCAATTCAATCCGACGCATTCCGGGAGATCCTTCGCGCAAAAGAAGCGCTTCAGGATGACAGTGGGTGAAAGCGTGAGCAAGGACGCTAATTGGTTCAGTGGAACTCGTACGACCCACTGCCTACCGGCAGCGGTTCCGTTAGCGCCTCGCGGTGGTTGAGCTCGCGGGTGCTGCTGCGGGCTGATCTGTCGGCAAGGGTTGATTTAGCAGCAGGGTCACATCCGGCGGAACTTTGTCGAGGTTCGCGAGCATGAGGCTCACCTGCCACATCTGCGTGTCGCTGAGCGATTGGTGGAACGACGGCATGCCCGTCATGCGAATTCCGTTTGCGACTTTCCAGTAGGTCTCGCCCGGCGGATCATCGGTGACGCCGTGTTTTGGGTCGATCAACTGTGGCGGACGAGGATACATGCCCTTCGCGACTGAGCTTGGGCTTCCTCCGCCGATTCCATGACACACGGCACAATGTTCCCGATAGATATGCGCGCCGGCCAGGTAGTTTTCGGCAGTGGCTTGAATCGGGACTGTGCGTGGATACTCCTTTTCCATCTTTCCCTGCAGTCCCATGCGCGCGAACTTCTTTTCAAATGGCATGGCTGGGGCATTAGTCGCAACCGGGGCATATCCGAAACGGAAATAGCAGTACACGGTCACCGGAATGATGATGATGCCAATAATCAATCCGAGCAGAAAGGCTGGGAAGCGGGAGGGTCGCATGGATCAGCATTGTAGCGGGTGGGAGGCGGGGAGTTGAGCTCTATCTGTGAAGATTCTTCAAGCAGCCTCCAAGTCAACAACCAATGTGGAAAATTTCGTGATTTCGCGATTTCGTGATTTCGCGATTTGCAATCACCAAGTCACCAATGACGAAATCACGAAATCACACGATCGACACACACCCGGGCGAGGGCGCCCGTCCACGTTTGTTTATTCGTATCGCAATGCTTTTGTTGGATTCACACCGGCGGCTCGTCTTGCGGGAATTGCCGCCGCAATCAGCGCTACCAGGCTGACTAGCACCACAACCAGGACCATCGTTACCGGATCTGTATGCGACACCCCGTAGAGCTGACTACCTAGATATCGTCCAAGCAGAATTGCCGTCGGAACAGCAACGGCAATGCCGACTCCTACCAGCCAGAGCACCTCGCGCATGATCATGCTCACTACCGAGCTGCGACTCGCGCCCAGTGCCATACGAATACCGATCTCGCGGGTGCGCTGTGTGATGGAGAAGGCGAGCACACCATAGAGTCCGATTGCGGAGAGAAAGCTGGCAAGGATGCCAAAGCTCACGGCGAGAAACGCAATGATGCTTTCATTCGTGAGATCAGCATCGATTTGCGTATCCATCGTTTGCAGAGACTCCACAACCAGCTTCGAGTCGAGGTTCTGCATGGCGCTGCGGATATTGTTCATCGCCTGATCCGGCGGCTGCCACGTGCGCACGTAGAATTGCATGCCGATTACGCCTCGCTTCGGGTCGGCCTGAGTGTATGGAACGTACACGCTAGGCTGAATCTCGGAGCGCAAGTTGCCGTGCTTCGCGCTTTTGACGACGCCAATGATCTGGAACTCGGGCTTGTCTTCCGGAGCGCCTCCGCGCGCGAAATTATGACCGATCGCATGCTGAGCGTCGCCGAAGTAGCGTCGCGCGAGGGCTTCATTGACGATCGCGACTTTAGCCGTAGTGCCGGAGTCCTGATCGGTGATATCGCGACCTCCCAAAAAGGGAATCTTCATTGTTTCGAAGTATCCTGGACTGATCTCAGCCCACTCGACGTTCATTCTCTCGTTCTCACCAGGCGTGTAGCCCGGAATGCCGATGCTGCTGCGCTCGTCGTTGCCGGCGAGTTCGGGATCGCTGGTTGCAGCCGCAGAGCGAACCCCAGGCAACGCTGCCAACGTGTCGATGATGCGCTTGTAGAGTTGAGGATTCTGATCGAGCCGATAGCCCGCTAATCCAGGATCGATGCCGAAGGTGACCAGGTGATCGGTGGCGAAGCCGACATCGACGTTCTTCAGGTTGTGCAGCGTGCGCACAAACAAGCCGGCGCCGAAGAGCAGCAGGAGGCTGAGTCCCATTTGAACGGCAACAGATCCGCGACGGAGACGAAGCTGTCCACCGCTCGAAGTGGTAAGTTGCTCTTTGAGTGCCTGAACCAGATTGGGACGCCAGAACTGCAACGCAGGTGCGAGGCTGAACAGCAAACCTACGGCGACGGATACGCCGAAGTTGAAGAGCAGAATGCGCGCATCGAGGCCGGAAGAGAATGGAATCTGGCCGACAGAGTCGGTGAATAGTTTGTTGAGCAAAAGTTGGGTAATTGCCGGCGCGAGCGCCACGCCTATAGCTCCTCCGGCTAGTCCGAGCACGATGCCTTCGATCAAAAGCTGCTGAAGCACCCTCACCCGCGAGGCTCCGAGCGCGTATCGAACTGACATCTCCCGAGCCCGGCCCACGGCTCGCACGAGCAGTAAGCCGGCGACATTCACGCAAGCGATCAGTACGACCAGGCTGACCATGCCCATAACGATGAGAAGGGGTGTCCCAATTTGGTCTCGAACCGGTGAAAAGCCTGTGGGCGACGGAATCAGGTCGAGATGGGACTTATCGAGAAAGCCTTGCCGGAACTTCGGCGTCGCATTCGGCATCTCCTTGAGCTCGTCTTCGCGAATCGAATGCCAAAGCGGAGCGAGTCCAACCTGCGCCTGCTCGACGGTCTCCCCCGGCTTGAGACGGCCGAATATGTTCAGCCAGCGGGAACGGCGATTATCAAGATCGTTCCACCCCGGTGTGATCTGTGGCTTCATCATCATAGGCGCGAAGACATCCGGCGCCTGCCCTACGACGATGCTTCTGAAATTCGGAGGGGCCACGCCGATCATCGTGAAAGGATGGCTGTTGATCAGAATGGTGTCGTTCACAACGCGAGGATCGGAGCCGAAGCGGCGCTGCCAATATCCGAAGCTGAGCACGACAACCGGATTTTGCTCCTGCACCTGATCGTCTGATTGGACGAAGAGACGACCCATTGCGGGCTTCACGCCAAGGACGTCGAAATAATTTCCGGAGACCAGCTCCCCATTCACAAGTTCGGGCTGGTTGTGCCATTGCACTCCGACCTGAACCTGATCGGTCGCGAGCACTCCACTAAAGACTGTGTTCTTGTCCCGGATGTCTCGATATAGCGGATAGGAGAAGAAATCCTTTTCCGTTCCGCCATAGGCGCTTGTTCTGCCGCGATCGCTCCCGGTGGCGTTGAGTCTCACCAACTGCTCTGGGGCTTGCACGGGCAGACTGCGCAGCATCACCTGATCGAGCAGGCTGTAAATCGCGGTATTCCCGCCGATGCCGAGCGCCAGCGTCACTATCGCGGTGATCGAAAAAGCAGGCGATTTCGTCAATTGCCGAAGAGCGAAGCGCACGTCCTGGAGAAAACGATCCATGAGACTCCTTGGAGGGATAAAGACAATTATCCGAGCATCTGAATGCACTTCGGCATCCAACGGTCGGGTTTCTAAGTCATTGATTTAGCGATATTGGGAGGCACTAAGCTGACCGGAATCACGCACACGTCGTTCGATTTCGGACAGAAGCGTTCAAGTTCTCACTAAGCAAGTTCCTAATGTGCTTAGTTCGCGACCGCTTGCACTAGAGCTTCGATTCCACTGATGTTTTGCAGAAGGTCATCCGGTATTGAGTGGCGCTTCGCCAGGTAGGCCGGAGAGTTGTAGGAAAGCCACGTTTGACTGCCGGGATCCTCGCCGACGAGGATTTTGAGCGGCAGATCGAGCGCAGCCGAGGGGGCGCCGAGCATGACAGGCGTTCCCAATTTGGGATCGCCGAAGATTACCAGCTTTGTGGGCGGCATTCGAAATCCTGCGGCAACGGCTTCGCCGCCGAGATCTACAATAGCGAAGAGCTTGAATCCCTTACTGGCGAGCGTGCGCTCTAGCTTCTGCATTGTCTCGGCGAACGGGTGCTGGCTGCGAACACTTACAACACCATTCCCTTCTTTACCTGCAGCGAGGGACATACAACTTTCTCCTTATGCATGGGCGCGTTTGAATTCGTCAAAGCCGGCCAGATACCGATCAATGTCGCTCGGCAGCAGGTAGTAGGGCGTAGAGAGACGCAGCTTCGACGGCTCTCCGCCGCGGATGCGAATCTTCTTTTGCTGCCATAGCCAGTTTTCGAGATCCGCGCGCTTCACTGGCGGAACATTCACCGTCACGATGCCGCAGCGCATCGCTGGATCAGGCGAGGTCCACGACTGCGCGCCGCGTTTGATCATTTCGGCCAGCATGCGGTCAGCGAGCTGGCGATGGCGTCGCTCGATGCGATCCATGCCGATGTTATTCGCTAGTTCAATCGCTGCGCGCAGGCCCGCGATGATTGGAACGTTGGATGATCCGATGCGCTGAAAGCGCTCTGCTTTGATCTCCGGCCGTTCCCAACCTTCGGTCGCGATCGTATTCCATACGCGATCCTGGACCTCGGGACGGATGTAGAAGAAGCCTGTGCCTTTCGGTGCCTGCAACCATTTGTGTGGCGACGAGGTGTACATGTCGCAGCCGATGTCGTGGATATTGAGCGGCACCATACCGATCACGTGGGCGCCGTCAAATGCGCTCAAAATGCCTTTGCTGCGAGCGAGTTTCGCAATCTCCTTCACGGGCTGGACGACGCCCGTGACCGTGCTGATGTGGCTGGTAAAGATGATGCGCGTCCGCGGAGTGATCGCGTCATTGATGCGATTGAGAATGTCGGCAGGTGATTTCGGTGGAACGGGGATCTCGTATTTCTTGATCACGATTCCGTACCGCTTCGCGCGCAATTGCCACGGCTGCTCGCCTCCGGGATGCTCCTGATCACTCATCAGGACCTCATCGCCCGCTTTCATCTCAAGTCCGTTAGCAATGTAGTTATTGGCTTCGGTGGCGTTGCGAACCAGAGCTATCTCATCACGAGTTGCACCGACGAATGCGGCGAGCGGATCGCGGTATTCGTTCCACGAGGCATATCCCCAAATGGGATAGTCTTCTGGATCGGTCTGGGCCATCTGTTCAGTCTTGTCGTAGGCCTCGAAGATGGCGCGCAGCACGGGACGAGGAGACGACCCAACTGTGCCGTTGTTGAGATAAATCTCGTCGGCAGGGATCAGGAACTGCTTGCGCAGCTCGCGCCAGTAAGCTTCCTCGTCGCGATCGTAGAGTTCGCGTGGAGGCAGCGGTGGATCATCTTCGGTTTGAGCGGCTATGCGCGCTTCGGCGGCGCTGAACGGAAGTCCGGAAACTGCAGCAATTGCGGCAGAAGAAAGAAGAAAACGGCGACGGTCGAGCATGGAATGAGGTCTCCCGAATGATGGGCAACATGCTGGACTGCCGCCGTCGATGTGTCAAGAACTGCTGAGGAGTCAGCTCTTCATTCGCCGCCGTTGACAGCTCGTGACCACCGCCGTCGGATCGATGGCATCACGATCTTTCTGCATCTCGACGACCTTTCCATCCTTGTCGATCAGGTAAGTCACGCGGCGCGCGGCTTTGTAGCTCGGGTTATAGACCCCGTATTCCTTACTGGCATCACCGCCGAGATCGCTGAGCAGCGGGAAGGTCACGCCGATCTGTTGTGCCCATGCTTTGTTGGCGAAAGGACTGTCCATGCTCACACCCAGAACCTGGGTGTCTGTGCCTTCCAAGGTCTTGAGTTGATCCTGGTAGGCTTTCATTTCCTTCTCTCAACCGCCGGTGAAGGCGAAGACGTAGAAGGCGAGCACGACATTCTTCTTGCCGTGGAAGTCGGAGAGTTTTACTTCTTTCCCATTCTGGTCGCGCAGAGTGAAGTCCGGCGCAGTGTCGCCGACTTTGATCTTGGGATCAGGCGTAGGTGCCTGGTCCGCCGCTGTTGCCGAAATCGCAAACAGCAGCAACGCCGCCACCAGAAATGAGCCTATGGCTCTGGTTCGCATGTAAGTGGCTCCAAATGAAAGCAAATCAGGGTACTCGCCGGTGAGCTAGACCGTCAACCCTTGGTGTCTTGCGTCCCCAAGCGAAAACCCAGTACAGTGCAGATTCAGTACCACCATGGCGCAAACAAGGCACGCGGGCAAGGCGAAAATGGCGGCTGGGCCGCAAGAGCAGGGACGAGTTTCCCCACGCGGTTCGTCCAATGGCACTCGCGGAGGCGATAAATACCAGCGAATTCTCTCGGCTGCCATCGAGGTCATCGCCGAGAAAGGATTCCACAACAGCCGCGTTTCCGATATCGCCGAGCGCGCCGACGTTGCCGACGGAACTGTTTATCTGTACTTCAAATCCAAAGAGCAGATCCTGATGGCCGCCCTCGATAGCGCCTTTCAAGCCTTCTACCGCCTGGCGAAAGAAGAACTGAAACAAACGTCGAGTCCCAAAATGAAATTGCGCATCCTCGCCCGCTTGCATCTGCGCGAACTCAGCCGCAATCGCAGTCTTGCTGTGGTACTGCAGACCGAGCTGCGGCAGAGTGCGAAGTTTCTCGCCGAGTTTTCCCAGCGCGAGCTCAAGGGATACTTCGATCTGATTCGCGAGATCATCCGCGATGGGCAAGCTTCGGGCGAGATTCGCCGCGACGTTTCGGACAAGATTGCTGCCGCGTGTCTCTTTGGCGCTCTCGACGAACTCGCGACTTCATGGGTACTCAGCTCTCGCGAGCACGATCTCGCTGCTGCTGCCGATCCAGTAATTAATCTGCTGCTGAGTGGAATGGAGGTTCGTCCCTGAGCCGCCTGCGCACTCTAAACGACATTTTTTTCACTGGAGTGGATCGCGACCTGCCGCGGGTAATGACCTACGAACGCGGAGGCACGTGGTACGAGATCAGTTCGCGCGAGCTCTACACCCGCGTTTACCACACCGCGAAGCAGATCCAACAATGGGGAATCGCGAAAGGCGATCGCGTCGCTCTGATTGCGGAAAACCGTTTCGAATGGGCAATCACCGATTGGGCATGCCTTTTGCTCGGTGTAGTCGACGTGCCCATTTACCCGACGCTTACCGCCGAGCAAACCGAGTTCATGCTGGAGAACTCCGGTGCGCGCGCGATCTTCGTCTCCACGGAGAAGCAGTTCGAAAAAGTTCTCAGCATTCGAGCGCGAACCAGCCTCGAACGCATTGTGGTGATGGACGAAATCACCGCTGCCGACGCCGTGCGCATGAGCACAATCATGGAACCGAGTGCGCCAGTGGATCGCGATGCGCAGTTCGAGGCGGACGCGCGGGCAATTACTGCCGATGACCTCGCGACCATCATCTACACTTCGGGAACTACAGGTGTTTCCAAAGGCGTGATGCTGACGCACGGCAATATCGCTTCCAATTTGGAACAAACTGCACAGAGTCTCGGCTGGCAGCCTGGCCAGGTCTCGTTATCGTTCTTACCGCTTTCGCACGTGACTGCGCGCCATGTGGACTATCTCTGTTTTCTGCGCGGAGTCACGCTCGCTTATTGTCCGAGCTTCGAGGAACTTCCTGCCAAGATTCAGCAGATGCGTCCGCATCTCTTTGTCAGCGTGCCGCGCGTGTACGAAAAAGTTCGCCAGGAAGTGGACCGGCGGGCGAGTTCCGGATTGAAACACACCATCTATCAATGGGCGCTGCGCGTAGGACAGAGCCATCGGCTCGAAATCGCGCGCGGTGTGAAGCCATCAGATTGGCGTTGGAACATCGCCAACAAGCTGATCTATTCGAAAATCTACGCCTGGTTCGGAGGGCGCACACAGATGTTCGTCTCCGGTGGCGCGCCGCTCGGCATCGATCTCGCGCGCTGGTATGCGGATGTCGGTATCCGGATTCTCGAGGGTTACGGCCTTACGGAAACCTCGCCAGTAATCGCGGTAAACACTCCGGAAGCAAACAAGCTCGGCACTGTCGGCAAGCCTTTGGCGAACGTAGAATGCCGAATCGCTCCTGACGGCGAACTGCTGGTGCGCGGCCCCTCGATTTTCAAAAGTTATTGGCACAATCCCACGGAAACGGCCAAAGCTTTTGAAGACGACTGGTTCAAAACGGGCGACATTGGCAACATCGATGCAGGTGGTTTCCTCAGCATCACCGATCGCAAGAAAGACCTTATTAAAACCAGCGGAGGCAAATTCATCGCACCCCAACCAATCGAGGCGAAGCTGAAGTTGTCATCGCTCGTGGCACATCCGATCGTCATTGGCAACGGACGCAAATTCGCGAGCGTGATCATCTCTCCGAACTTTCCCGTCTTGGAACAATGGGCACGAGAGCAAGGGATAACTTTTCAATCGCGCGAAGAACTGGTGAGCAATCCCAAGGTTATTGAGGAGTTCTACCGGATCGTCGACACGGTCAATGCAGATTTGGCCCACTTCGAAACAATAAAGAAGATCCTGCTCGTGCCCGACGATTTCACCGTTTCTGCGGGCGAAGTGACGCCTACACTGAAACTGCGTCGCAAGGCGATCGAAGACAAGTACAAAGACCAAATCGACTCGCTCTATTCGAATTTGGCGACGGTTTCCACTTAGCCGAACCGCTGGCGTGGATGAAAGTCCATCTGATTGACGGCACTTACGAACTCTTCCGCTACTTCTTCGCGCTGCCGAGCGCGGTCGATGCCGGCGGACAGGAGATCGCGGCTGTCCGTGGAGTGGCCGCTTCAATTCTGTCAATGTTCGAAGCTGGCGCTACTCACATCGGGGTTGCCACGGATCATGTAGTCGAATCGTTTCGCAATAATCTATATTCCGGATACAAAACCAGCGAAGGCGTACCCCCTGAGCTGCTCTCGCAATTTCCTATTCTGGAAGAGGTCCTGAGTGCTCTCGGCGTCGTGGTCTGGCCTATGGTCGAATTCGAGGCGGACGACGCCCTCGCCTCGGCTGCCGCGAAAGCCGCGCTCGATGACCAGGTGGAGCAGGTTATCATCTGCACGCCAGACAAAGACCTTGCCCAATGCGTGGTAGGCAAGCGTGTTGTCCAACTCGACCGCCGCCGCGAAATTCTGCGCGATGAGGATGGTATCGTCGAGAAGTTCGGCGTCAAGCCGCAATCTATTCCCGATCTCCTTGCCGTCGTCGGCGATAGCGCCGACGGCTATCCTGGCCTTCCCGGTTGGGGAATGAAAGCGGCGGCTGTAGCGCTTTCCCAATACGGAAGCCTTGAACGAATCCCGAGGGATTGGCAGCAGTGGCATCCAGGCATCCGCAGGGCGCGGGCCCTCTCCGAATCGTTGTTTTCAGCCTGGGACGACGCGGTTCTGTTTCGCACGCTGGCATCGCTGCGGCTCGATGTTCCGGTCTTCAACAACATCGACGAACTGCGCTGGACCGGCCCTCGCACCGACTTTGCGGCCTGGTGCGATCGCCTACGCGTTCCCGAATTGGTTAAGCGCGCGCAGGCCGCCCAAACCCTGACTTGAAAAAAGTGCTTGACAGTTTCCGTGCCAATGATGAAAATGCCTCCCCGTCCCCCCGAACCAAACTGATAAACGATCAGCTCTGAGCCTGAGGAGTACCCCTATGCAATGGCTCGGCCCCGACATCGCCGACAATTACGAAAGCTCACACTGGCCGGTGCTGCTTTCCGTCTGTCCGGACATCGATCGGATGCAGAACCGAGAACACACCCTTCACGCTGCAGGATACGTCGTTGCCTCCGCCAGCACGCTGTTTGCCGCGGAGCAGATGTGTCATCTCTGCAGTTTCGATTTGGTACTGCTCGATCGCGACTGTGTCCCGGACGACGAGGCTGCCGACCTGTTGCAACGTTACCGCGGTCTGCTATTGGAACCCGGAGTCAGTGAACGACAGCTTCTCTCAAAATTGAAAGAAGCTTTACAGACGCAACGCATGACCATCGCTGTCCACTAAGGCGCGGCCCGGAGGTCGAACCGCGCCCTCTTCTGATCCAGCTTTAAAAGAAGTCGGTCATATCATTTGCTGTCGCGGACGCGCCCGGATGCGCGCTAATCCCAAGTGCATCGAGCATGGTCCGCAGCATGTTCTCATGCTTGTAGAGCGTCGATGAGATGGTGTGCGGTTTCACTTTGGGACCGATGACTGCCGTGTACACCTGCTCTGGGCAAGCGCCGACGGCTCCATCGCACTCATCGAATGTGACAAATAACAGGCCATCTCCACCTGACTGGAACGCGGGCGAGTTCAGCAGCGGAGAAACATTGTTGGCAAGAAAAGTATCCGCCTGGCCCACCGTGCCGTCGTGCGCATCGTTGTTCACGTCAGGAATGATCAGCGAATAATTGGGAAGCTGGTTGTTGGCAAGATCGGTTGCGAACTGCGTGAAGGGCACAATGTTCTGCTGCGCCGCGGGTGTCTTGATCACATAGTCGTACCATTTCGCCGGGTTGTGTCGATCGACATACGCGCCCGAGTCTCCGCCCATATACCCGACGCTGGGCAGCGATTGCGCGTAGACCTTCCATGTCATACCTGCCTTGGCCAGCTCGTAAAAGATGTTGTCCGACGTAATCGGCATAGTACATCCGTCGCCAGTACAGCCAAACGACTGCTCGCCGCTGCCCGACGAGAGCCAGAAATAGTCGAGCGCGGAGCCGGGCTCATCGGCGTGATAGTTAGTCGCATACCCATAGGTGTTTCCCTGAGCAACGAGCCAAGGCATTCCATTCGGATACACTTCGCTGAACATATGGTTCTCTTCGATCACCAGCACCACGTGCGACGAATGCGGTACCGCGCTGGGCGTGGGTGTCGGCGTTGGAGTGGGAGTAGGGCCTGGTGTAGGCGTTGGAGCAGGCGTCGGAGTCGGATTGGACACTGATGTCGGATTGGTAACGGGTGTATTCACTGCCGTCAGATTCGACTTTGTTGCCGCTCCACCTGCTCCGCACCCTGAGATTAGGGCAGCTCCAACAGAGCAGCCGATCATGAGAACTGTACTAAGAACATGTTTGCGAGTAGATCGCATTCGGCCTCCAAATGAACTTCGTGGAGGCTAAGCAAGCATCTACTCTGGATGGATCGGGTGAGGGTCTTACTCTTAGTCCGAAAGAATACTCAAGGGGAGCCTAGGGGATTAAATGAAGGCAGCTAAGTGAGCGGATCAGAGCCAGCGCGTGTCAGTGCCGTTCGCGGCAGCGAACGCGTACTCCAGGTGTATACGATTTGCTGACCAACTCAGTCGGGATGAGTTGAGCGTGCGCGCTTGCAGCACACCCGGCGTGCCGCAAGCGTCTCAGTAATTGGTACCGATTTGGGAACTACTCAGCAAAGCTGCCGACGAAGGCGCTCCGCTTTCCATGACGATCCCAATCAACACCTAGTCCGGGACCCTGATACTCGTCGGTCATTGCTACTGCAGCCATGGAGTGATTCAGCTTCGTGAGGGGAGGATAGTAGGTAACCTCAGCGCCGCAGGAGTGATCGTTCTCAGTCAGAGCTCGCGTGCGGATTTCAGCCAATTGTCCGGCGCGGAGGACTGCCTGCCCGTGGTGAGCGGCGTCGTGCAGCACGCTCATTTCGATCGTCGTCGGAATCACTTTGACCACGTCCGAAACTAGCTTTCCACCCATGTGCTCGGCAAAGGAGACCAGCGCTTCGCGTTGCTGTGGCGTAGCTTGCTCGTCAACCAGCATCACCGACTTTGCCGGATAGGGGCTGGCGTACGGATCGCCGATCGTCGCGCTGGCCTTTACCGCGGCGATCACGGTGAGGCCATCGAGGTTCTGCCCGTTCCATGTCCCATGGTTCACATGCCAGGCAAGCAGCGCCTGGTCGCCGGTCAGGTTGACTTCGCTGTTGGCGAAGCACTGGGCGACGTAAACGTCGGCGCTACGGCTCTCGAGATAGTCGCCGCTGATCTTCTGCTGCGGCTGGCTCGCGAATGACAACGAAGTGAGGAGCAGAGCGGAGAAGAGAGAAGTAAATAAACTGCGCATAGAAAACTCCCTGAGGATTTCGATGCCTGAACAGGAAAATCCTCGTCTTAATTTTATCCCTTGCAGGCGTACAAATCAGCTACCACGAGCACCATCTTCAATGTCTAGACTTCGAGTTTTCGAGGAGTCGCAGAAATTCACGGAGGGCTTCCACGTACATGGCCTTGCCGTCTGAGTCGACCACCTTACTGCAATGGGTAATTTTGTTCGATACAGTTTCCTGTGCGACGGTTCTCAGCGCCTCCGAAACTGACTGCTCGCAGTCGCCTAAGTCCAAAAGACCAAACGCTTGAGCAACTTCCAGTGTCTTCGCCAATTTGGTATCCGTTGGAAAGCGGGCACGCGTATTCTCCACTAATTGACGGAATACCCAGTTCGGTTTGTACCAATCTGTGCCGTTTTGGAACTCTATAATGAACACAATCAAGCAGCGGGCGGGAGCAGTTAATCTCGGTCGCGTTTTCTAACAAATACCGTGTTGTTGCTTGAACCGGAATTCTCGAGGCCAAAGATCTAAGATAAACGCTACCCGCATTTCCCCGTGTGACACTCTCGATGCGACCGGCAATTGCCCGGCTCGGCGAGCTTGCCATCCGGCCCAATGCAGGTCTGCGTGTGTACACACCAGAAATTACCGTCGTTACAGGGCGGCACCGTCGGGTCCGGCTCAACATTCAGGTAGATTCGTTTCCAGCGCAGCGAAGGACACAGGTCCGGATGGTTCGTATTGAAACGTTCTCGTTCATCGACAATCATGCCCGTTCTCCTTTCGCCGCCTGGAGGACCGCGCGTTTCACGGCGACGCGCGCCAACTTAATCTTGTGCTTGTTGTGGCCGAGGCTCTTGGCATTCGCAACTGCAGCCGCTCCCGCAGCGTCAGCCGTCTCTTCGGAAATAGATTTCCCATTCAGGGCCTGAGCGGCATCGTTCGACACCCAGGGGATTGGAGCAACGTGGCTCATTACTACTCGCGCCGAGCGCACCGTGTCACCATTCATGTCAAGGATGACCGAAGCCGTCGCATATGGCCAATCGAAGGCTTCCTTCTGCCGGACTTCGTAATGAGCAACCTTCGCACCGGACGGCGGAGCCGGAACCACAATGTCCGTGACGATCTCGTTGGGACGAAGATCGTGCTCGCGCTCGTTGTCCGATTTGGGAATCACGAAAAACTTCTCCAGCGGAATTTCACGAGGCCCGCCGGGACCGAGCAGCCGGATTCTGGCGTTGTAGGCGATCAGAACCGGGGCCACGGTCGAGGGACTCACGAAATATGCCGGCCCATCATTTCCCAAAATGGCATGATGCCGATTGTCGCCCTGCAGCACCAGTGACTTGCCGTCGGGTCCGATCGCCAACAGCCCGAACCCGTTTCGGAACCACCAGCACCGCGGACGCTGGCACATATTCCCGCCGATGGTCGCTACATTGCGAATCTGCGGGCTGGCTGCGTCTCCGGCGGCATGGGCCAGCATCGGATAGTGATCTTTGACTTGCGGATGCTCGGAGATTTCGACCAGCGTCGTCAGCGCTCCGATGCGTAGCCCCCGCGAACCACTAGTTATGCCGTGCAGGTCGCTGATGCTCTTCACATTCACCAGGCGCTTAGGATGGACGATGTCATCTTTCATCAAGCCAAGCAAGTCGCTGCCGCCGGCCAACACCTCGGCGTCGTTCCACTGCTTGCCCAGCAGCGCGACTGCTTGCTTCTTCTCTTTTGGGACGGTGTATTCGAAGGCTCTCATGCTTTGGCTCCTTCGGCTTGTGCTTTCTCCAGCGCCTCCAGCACGCGCTCTGGGGTGAGCGGCAGGAAGGGTACGCGCACTCCAATGGCGTTGGCCACGGCATTCGAGATCGCCGCGCCAGGCGAGACCGTCGGAGGTTCGCCGATTCCGATCACGCCACGCTCGTCGTATCCGGACCCAGTCATGAGGTGTACGACCAGTTCGCCTACATCGCCGAGACCCGCGAGACGGTAGCTGTCCATGTTGGTGTTCAGCATCGTCCCCGTGGTCTGGTCCATGACCTTCTCTTCGTAGAGCGAGTAGCTCACGCCCATGATCATCGCGCCCAGCACCTGGCTCTCAGCCTGCTTGGGGCTGATGACAAGCCCACAGTCCTGAACTGCGACCATCTTGTTGATCTTCACGATTCCCGTTTCGGTATCTACGGAGACATCCGCCATCTGCACTCCGCCGACGCCGCTGTTGATCAGATCGCCCTCGCCGGGATTTGAGCCATGAGCCGTAATCGAAGTTGCTCCCAACTTGGCACAGGATTCCTTCCAGCTCAGGCTGCGATTGTGATCGCTGGCGACGCGAATGCGCCCATCAACGGATTCCAACTCATTGGGCTGCGCATTCAGCGCCGGAGCGACCTTCTCGAAGAGCTGGTTCTTCGCGTCGGTGGCAGCACGGAAATTTGCAGAGCTGACTCCGCCGATCGTGCTGCTGCCGCCGGAGGCGCTGTCGCGTGGATACTGGTTGTCGCCGATCAGCAGGTTGATCTGGTCCATCGGAATGCCGAGTGTGTCGGAGACGACCTGCAAGATAGATGTTCGCGTGCCGGTGCCGATATCCTGCGTTCCCATTTTGACTTCGACCGAGCCATCCGGATGGATCGTGAGATCAGTGTTGCTGTTGTGTCCGCGCCCGCCCCATGTATGCAGCGCGAGCCCTAGCCCCTGCTTCACGGGTCCGGCGGTTTTGTCACCACGCGGATGCCAGCGCGCCTTCCAGCCCATGAGCTTGTCGGCGACATCGAGCTCTTCGGAATAAATGTTCGACCTCGGATCGAGCAGCGCGATGTTCTTCTTCACGAAATCGAACGTATCCATGTTCAACTTCGCGGCGAGGTCGTCGAGCGCGCACATGGTGAGCACGCACGCCTGCGGATGGTTCGGCGCACGCCATGCGCGTGATGGCCCGATGTTGTTGACGACGTTTACGTGCTGTTTCTGCTGATTGGGAATTTTCCAGACGTACGGAATCGGCGGAGAGCCTCCACCGCCTACCCCGCCAGAGCCCCACGAATAGGACTCCCAAGCCAGCAGCGTGCCGTCCTTCTTTGCTCCTACTTTCACGCGCGCATAGGCCGAAGGACGGCAGCCTGCCGTCTCCAATTCGGGCTTGCGGTCGAGCATCATCTTTACCGGTTTACCGCCGGCTTTCTTCGAGAGCTGAGCTGACGCGACTCCCCACGGGTCCAGGCCGAGCTTGCTGCCGAAGCCTCCGCCTACGTGGTCCTGATGCACGTGAATGTTTGAAGCAGGGAAGTCGATCGCCTTGCCAAGCTGCTCGGCGATGCCGGGCACATTCTGCGTAGAGATGTGCATGAAGAGATGATCGGAGTCAGGCCACTCGGCGATGCTGCCGTGGGATTCCAGGCAGCAGTGCGTGATGACAGGCTGTCCGTAATAGCCTTCGTGGATGATCTCCGATTGCTGAAAAGCGGTCGTCGGATCCCCGCTCGTTTCCTTCAGCGCGACCTTGTACCACTCGCTCTTCTCGGCTTCGCTGAGATCAGGTTCCTTTTCGTCGAGTACCAGATGAGGAAGTTGCTCATACTCGACTTTGATTGCGCGTACAGCATCGCGAGCCGTAGGCTCATCGACAGCCGCGACAGCAACCACGTCGGTCCCCGCCCAGAAGATCTCTTTGCCCACATCGTTGATCGGCAGCACGGCAACTACGCCGGGCATCTTCTCGGCAGCGCTTGAATCAATTTTCGTCACCTTCGCATGAGCATAGGGACACTTCACGCTCTGCGCGTACAGCATATTCGGACGCACAAGGTCGTAGGTGTACTTCGTGCGCCCTGAGGCCTTGACCGGGCCGTCCACACGATTCACGCGCTTGCCGATCATCGTGCGTTGATCTGCAGCAGGCCATTTGTATTCGGTTGCCATGGACTATGCGCCTCCTTTCTGCTGTCCGCCGCCCGAGAGTTGGGCGACCGCTCCCTTGATTCCGGCATACGTACCGCAGCGACAGAAATTGCCGCCGAGTCCGCGATGCAGCTCTTCCTTCGTCGCATTCGGATGTTTATCGAGAAAGGCCTTGGTGGCCATCACGAATCCGGGAGTACAGAAGCCGCATTGCTGCGCGTCGTTGTCGACGAACGCTGCCGATACAGGATGCAGCTTGCCTTCCGGCGCCAGTCCGTCGGTGGTGACGATCTGCTTGCCTTGTGCGTCGATGGCCAGCACCGAACAGGCGTAGACGGCCTTGTTGTCCATCATCACCGTACACGCGCCGCACAGTCCGCGATCGCAGACCCGCTTCGGTCCAGTGATCTCGAACTTCTCTCGCAGAGCGTCGAGCAGTGTGACGCGTGGTTCCAAATTGGCACTCAGGCGTTTGCCGTTGACGTTCAGCGTGACTGGAGTTTTGCCGGGGCCGTAAACGTGAACTTCCTGGCCTTCAACTTCCAGGACGGTAGGACCAAGGACCAGCGGAGCAGAGGTGGTTAAGGCGGAGATCTTCAGGAAACTGCGTCGTGAAATTCCTGGACCTTTGACATCTTCCTGATCACTCATCCTCGTTATCTCCTTCGTGAGTGTTCCAGAAGCAACGCAAAATGGTAACGCATGGGCTGAGTTGGTGCAGGGCGGTTTTCAGGGAATGAACATGTTGCTTGCAATGAAAGCCGACGAGAAGCTGACAGAACCGCCGCCGGTAGGAGGTGGGGCAGACGCGGTTTGTCCGTCTGCGCGAACCATGCTGCAATGCAGTTGCTCGAATCTCGGCGCTGGGCTTGGTCCCAACGCCGCAGACGCGTACCAGCACCGGTTCCGTCTAACGCACGCTAATTTCCTGCGTTTGCTTTAACAAATCCGCCTGTCAAATTTGCAACTGTCCCGCTCCCAATCAGCAACATACGTCGAAAGCTTCGCGCGATCCTACCTCGCAATTGAGATGCGTAACCCTGGCTTTTCCAAAGCGTTACCGAGCGATTTCCTCAGGTTACCCTGCCCACGCAGGGTTGGCGATGCGAATGCGATGGGTTGAGAAGTTTCAGCCGCTGCCGGTGTTGTCGCGTCTGCAAAAGTCTCATCCAATCTCATGAAATCTCGTCCGATCTCAGCAGATATCTCATCCGCGGAGAATGAGATATCCCATGTCAATCTCATGGGAGTCTCATCAGATCGGACGAGATCCCCTCCGTAATACCAAATTCTCATGCAAGAGGAGCCCGGTGACGCGGCGGCAGGAGAAACACATTCGTTCTGAGGCGCGCGACGTTCCTTCGGCCTACCGGTCTGCAGCATTCTTAATGCCTCTACTTCTGTGCTATGACGAAAATAGGCGAAAGTCAAGCGAAATATTTTACTGGCTGACGCCTGAGATTTCCTCATGTTTACTCTTCGATCGGCGTGCACGACGGGGAGCGACACGTGCGCAAATGTCGTGATCACAGGCCTGATTAAAAGGCTGACACTTCTCCACAAGGAATCGTTTCCCAGCAAACAATAGTGATGAATTGCTGAGCTGGAGGCCCGATTCCTCTTTTCGAACGAAGCGTTGACTTGCACCTGAGTGCGCCATAAGATGCGCGCCATGGCCACTTCCATCATGACGCTTGGAACGATTATTGGCCATTACCGCATTCTTGAACGCTTAGGCGAGGGCGGAATGGGTGTGGTTTATCGTGCGCACGACGAGCGCCTGGGACGCGATGTGGCTCTCAAGCTCCTCCCGCCGTCGGCCTTCGACGATGAAAACGCGCGTAAGCGATTCCACAAAGAGGCGCGTGTTCTTGCCCGACTCAATCATCCAAACATTGCTACGGTCTATGATTTCGATTCCCACGATGGAATCGATTTCCTGGTAACCGAGTACATTCCCGGAGAGACGCTGGCGTGTCGGCTGGCTTCGACCGCGATGTCGCAAAAAGAAGTTTTGCGGCTGGGAATGCAATTGGCCGATGGACTCGCCGCGGCGCACGAAGCCGGAATCCTGCATCGCGATCTGAAGCCAGCGAACCTGCAGCTCACGCCCGACGGACGCCTCAAAATTCTCGATTTTGGACTCGCGCAATTTTCTCAAGTCGTCTCCAGCGCTACTACAGAGTCGGTACTGGATCTTCCCATGGCGGGAACGCTGCCATATCAGTCCCCGGAGCAGTTGCGCGGCGAGGCTGCGTCGGTAAGGACCGACATCTATTCGGCCGGCGCGGTCCTTTATGAGATGTGTACTGGGCAGCGAGCCTTTGCGAATGGACCGCCGTATGTAGTGATTCACAACATCCTTCACGAAATGCCGAAGCGGCCGTGCGAAATCCGCAAGAATATCGCGCCGCAGCTCGAGCAAATCGTGCTGAAGTGTCTCGACAAGGAGTCGGAGAACCGCTATCAGTCGGCAGTCGAACTCGGCGTAGATTTACGCCGGTTATCTCTTCCCAGCACCAGCGCTTACGTCCAGAGTTCTACTCCCCGCAGTCGAGGACGACGCATTGCCATTAGTGCAGTTGTCGTATTCGCGCTGGCCCTGGCAACAGCCGGAGCGTGGTGGGCGAAAGCACTCGTAACGCGGGCTCGCAATCCAGCCATTCAGTCTGTCGCGGTTTTGCCTCTGAAGGACTATTCCGCCGTTCCAGATCGGGAATATTTTGCCGACGGAATGACCGAAGAGCTGATCACAGATCTTGCACAGATCAGGGCTTTGAAAGTGATCTCTCGCACCTCGGCAATGACCTACAAGGGTTCCAGCAAATCACTGCCCCAGATCGCAAAAGAGCTCAACGTTGATGCCATCCTGGAAGGCTCGGTTGAGCGATTCGATCATCGGGTGAGGGTTCAAGCGAAGTTAATCCGAGCCAGGACCGATGTGCCATTTTGGACCAGGACATACGACAGCAATGTGAGCGACATTATGACTCTTCAGGAAAATGTCGCAAGAGCAATCGTTGGAGAAATCCAGATTAAGCTCACGGCTGAGGAACTGCGCCGCCTCAACAAGCCACATGCTGTTGTTCCTGAGGCGCACGAGAACTATCTTCGCGGCCGCTATTACTGGAACCAACGGACCACCGCTGGCTTGCAGAATGCGATTCGTTATTTGGAGGCAGCAGTCACCCAGGATCCAAATTATGCGTTGGCGTATGCCACCCTGTCGGACTGCTACCAGTTATTGCCGGACTTGAATGGTGAAGAGGCCAGACCTAACTATTCGAGAGCGCGGACGGCCGCGCTTAAAGCGCTCGCGCTCGATCCGTCCCTGGCGGAAGCTCACGCTTCGATGGCAAAGCTGAAAGAGGATTACGACTGGGACTGGACCGGAGCCGAGCAGGATTACAAACAGGCGATCGAATTGAATCCCGGATTGGGAAACGTGCATGCCTGGTACGCGAACCTGCTGGCGGAAACAGGGCGCTTGCCGGAAGCGGTGAACGAATCCAGACGCGCACTCGAACTCGATCCGCTTTCGGCTTTCGTGAATTCCAACCTGGCATCGATTTTGTATTTCGCCGGCGACTATCCTGCTGCATTCGATCAGACTTCGCGAACCTTGCAGATCGACCCGCAGAGCGCTCGCGCACACCGAAATCTGGGAAGGATCTACGTCGCGCAGGGCGAACTCGGAAAGGCGATTCCGGAATACCGGCGCGCGATTGAACTTTCGCCGGGTACACCGGAATATCTCGGAGAGCTCGGATATATCTTCGGCAGACAAGGCGATAGAAAACGCGCTGAGGCTGTTGTCAGCCAACTGCAGCGTGATTTCGAGCAGGGCAGCGCTTCGTCCTATCAGTTGGCCGTCGTATATGCGGGTATGGGTGACAAACTTCGCGCAATGCAACTATTGGAGGAGGCGCTGGACGAGCGCGCGGCGGGAATCGTTCAACTCCAGGTCGCGCACTGGTTCGACGATTTGCGTTCCGATCCGCGCTTTCAGCAGATACTAAGACGCGCGGGATTTAGCTCGGCTCAGTTTCCTCGCGCGTAGAACGAAGTCCTAGAACTCGACCCCTTCCCACTCAATCGCAAGAATGGCATCGAACGTCTTTGCATAAAAGAAACATGGAAAAACTGCATGTATGGCGTGTTGATGGGCGAGGTTTTTCCCGCGAACGAAGGCGAGAAACTGGCGATCGTCGTCGAGCGCATCGATGAGTTCTTCCATGGTGATGTTTGGCGGCTTGCGGTTGCCATCCGGCTTAAAGGCTGGGCCACGTTGATCGAGAATGTATTTCGTGGGATCGGGTCGTCCTGCTGTTTCGCTTGCTGCTTCGAGAAAGGCTTTCTTGCTAAGGCGAAAGATTTCGGGGGAGCCATCGTCCTGCCACAGGGCCAGCGAATAGATATCGCGGTCATCGGTTGCCGCGAAAACCAGGCTGGTCCAGTGATCGTCGTCCCCTAAGCGGCAAAAGACCTGCTTTGCAGAGTTGACACAAAAATAGGAGCGGTAAATCCTGGCTGGGCTGCCCCCGGAAGGCGTGAAGGTTCCAGTGGCGAAGGCGCCAGCATCGAATCCGCGACTGTAATTGTCAGCATCCACCTCAAGCGTCCCGGACTTCAGCTTCAGGTCCAAGCGCAGCGAACCCGTACCGCCTACAAATTCTATCGGCCTTCGCGAACCTGTTTGATGTGAGGGTTTATTTGCCGGCGCCTTCGCCTGAGGCTGTACTTCCTGGCTAAACGCGTGTTCGAGATTGAAAATCGTGCCTGCCAATCCCGCTGTTGTTGCGCGGAGAAAACCTCTTCGCTCAAAGTTCATCGCTACATCTCCTGATAGAGCTAGAGCCTGGCGTTCAATTTGGGAATTGAGGGACGGATAGCTTCTACTCTCCTGTCCTCACTCTGTCAACTGGGGCAAATGGACAAGGCTTATGATCGACAGGAGAACGCTTATTTGAAGTCTGCTGCTGGTTTTTGCTTTTTCCGCCTCAACCCTTAAGCTGTAAGGATGCGCTACTGCAAGTTCCCCACTTCTGATGGCCCGCAGTACGGGGAGGTCGAGGTTCAGAACGGCGAATATGTCATTACCCGCCGCATTCCACCGCCGGAAGAAGAGCATGCCTGCGTCTTCCACGAAGTCGAGATGCAGCCGACTCCGTTGAGCGAGGCTCATTTACTGCCACCGGTGAATCCGTCGAAGATCGTCTGCGTGGGACGGAATTATCGTGAGCATGCAAAGGAGCTGGGCAACGAAGTCCCGGCGGACATTCTCATCTTCCTTAAGCCACCGTCTTCACTGCTGGCTCCGGAAGGCAAGATTGTGATGCCCAAAATCTCGCAGCGGGTCGACTACGAAGGAGAGCTCGCTGTTGTGATTGGAAAAAAATGTCGTCATGCGACCGAGAATGAAGCGCTGTCGTTCGTGCGCGGGTACACCTGCGCGAATGACGTGACCGCGCGTGATCTGCAGAAGAGTGATGGCCAATGGACGCGCGGGAAAGGATTCGATACCTTCTGCCCGGTCGGTCCGTTCGTGAGCGATGAAGTTCGACCCGATGCGCTCGATTTGCAAACACGCGTCAACGGCGAAGTGCGCCAAAAGGGGAACACGCGCGACTTCATCTTTTCGCTCCCGTCCGTCATTCGTTACATCAGCAGCGTGATGACCCTGCTTCCTGGCGATCTGATTCTGACCGGAACTCCGGCCGGAGTTGGTTCGCTAAAGGCCGACGACCGCGTGGAGGTGAGCATCTCCGGCCTGGGGACGCTCACGAATTTCACCGTCACCGAGGGACAATGGACGTCATCTGAAATAAAAGAGATGGTCACGCAGCCGCACGCATTTAGAGGACAACAGAAGCGAGGGCGATAGAGCTATGAAATTCTTTCTAGATACCGCAAACGTAAAAGAAATCCGCGAAGGCCAAGCCATGGGAGTGCTCGACGGAGTCACAACCAACCCATCGCTGGTGGCGAAAGAAGGTCGGCCATTCAAAGAGACGGTCATTGAAATTTGCAACATCGTAAACGGACCGGTGAGCGTTGAAGTCACCGCTACGGACCTCGAAGGCATGCTGGAGCAGGGGCGCGCCTACGCGAAATGGCATCGCAATGCGATCGTCAAGCTTCCCACAACGGTCGAAGGCGTGAAGGGCTGCAAGGCGCTCAGCAGCGAAGGCATAAAGATCAACATGACGCTCTGCTTCTCGCCGACGCAGGCTTTGTTAGTAGCAAAAGCCGGGGCTAGCTATGTGAGTCCGTTCGTGGGACGTCTTGATGACATCAGCACCAATGGCATGACGCTGGTGCGCGAGATTGTGCAGATCTATAAGAACTACGGCTACACCACGCAGGTGCTCGCCGCATCCCTGCGGCACCCGATGCATGTGGTCGAAGCTGCGCTCGCTGGAGCACACGTCGGCACGATGCCGTTCAAGGTGCTGGAGATGATGTTCCATCATCCGCTCACAGACATCGGGCTCGAGAAGTTCGCGAAGGATTGGGAGAAGGCGAATCTGAAGGATTTGCAGAAGGCGCTGGGGTAACAGAACCGCCGCCGGTAGGCGGTGGATTATCCCATCGTGATTGCGTGTCTGTTATCTTCTATACGCCAGCCCGGAAGGGCGGAATCTATTAGCCCACGTGCGTAAGCCGTGGGTAGAGGAAGAGAGCAACTGAGCTCGAAGGGCGACATAGATTGATTGCTCGTCGCAGCCTCTATACCGCCCTCCGGGTTCGTTCTTTTATGCACCGTTACCCACGGCTTACGCACGTGGGCTGAATAGATTCCGCCCTTCGGGCTTGGACTTAGAACGTGACAATCCTTGTCTTTAGGCGATTGTCATTTCGTATCCCGAAACATCAACCAACTTCGACTAGTCCATAGCGTCTCTGCCAGTGCGTCTTTAAGTGGCTCATCACCGTGCTGAATTCCATTTTGGAAATCGTCGTCGTTTCGCCGGTGACGATGCGGTGAGCTTCGGCCCGCGCCAATTCCAGCAACTTGCGGTCGCGAATGAGATTGGCGACGCGAAAGCTCGGAGCTCCTGCTTGTTTAGTGCCGAAAAATTCTCCGGGACCGCGTAATTCGAGATCGAGTTCAGCGATCTCGAATCCGTCTTGGGTCTTCACCATGGCTTCGAGGCGGCGCTCGCCTTCGGGAGAGATCTTGCCGCCGGTCATGAGCACGCAGTAAGACTTGTGCGCGCCGCGTCCGATGCGTCCGCGAAGTTGATGAAGCTGTGAGAGGCCGAAGCGCTCAGCGTGCTCGATAACCATCACTGTGGCGTTGGGCACATCGACGCCGACTTCGATGACGGTGGTTGCGACCAATACATCGATCTCTCCGCGCTGAAAGCGAGCCATGACGATGTCTTTGTCGTCCGAGGAGAGTCGTCCGTGCAGTAAGCCGACGCGCAGGTCGGGGAACATCTTCTTCCGAAGCTCCTCATACATTGCTGTCGCGGATTTCAGGTTTACGGTTTGTCCTGATCGGGACTTCTTCGACGGAGGCTCTATGCCGCGCAGAGAGGCCTGTCGCGGACGTATCGGCACTTTGTTGTTTCGACCCGAAACCCGGCCGAGGGCGGCCGTCGGTCCGTTTTCCTTTTCCTTGCGTTGTCCCATTTCGGCTTCGCGGACATCGAGTGGAACGTCGTCTTCGTCTGCTGCGCTTTCAATGACGGGATACACGACGTAGGTCTGCCGGCCCTGCGCTGCTTGTTTGCGAATGAATTCCCAAACGTCGGGAGCGCGTTCGTCGGTAACACGGCGCGTCACGATGGGCGAGCGTCCCGGAGGGAGTTCGTCGAGGATGCTCGAATCCAAATCACCATAGAGCGTCAGGGCGAGAGTGCGTGGGATGGGGGTGGCGGTCATGACGAGTACGTCAGGTTCCGTGGGATCGGGTGATCGGGTGACCTTCACCCCAGCAGCCGCAACATCGGCATCTGCTGGGGACCCCGAAATCGGGTCATCGGGGGATGTCAAAACCGAACTCGCGACGCCAGTGGTGCTGCGCGTCGATTGCTTTGAGGCTCGATTCTGGGTAACCGTACCAGACACCCGGCCGGGGGCGGCCGGCTCCACGTTGTCGCTTGGCTTGCGCATTAGGCGCCAGCGCTGCAGGACGCCGAAGCGGTGTTGTTCATCGACTACGATGAGTCCCAATTTGGAAAACTCGACTTTCTCTTCGATTAACGCGTGCGTGCCGATTACGAGTTGGGCGTTGCCTTGTGCGATGTGGCGGCGAGTTGCGCGCTTGCGGTCTTCTTCGAGTGAGCCGGTGAGCAGCACGACACGATATCCGTGCGGCTCGAGCAGCTTGCGCGCCGAGAGGTAGTGCTGCGTGGCGAGGATTTCGGTCGGAGCCATAAGTGCAGCCTGGAATCCGTTCTCGATCGCGATCACCGCTGCCTCCAGAGCAACGAGCGTCTTTCCTGATCCAACATCACCTTGCAGTAAGCGCCGCATGGGTATAGGCGCTTGCATGTCGGCGGCGATCTCTCCGAGGACTTTCTTTTGCGCTGCAGTTGGGCGAAAGGGGAGAAAGCGCTTGATCGCCAGGCGCACGCGGTCATTCAGATCGAAGCTGATTCCGGTGCGTCGGCGGAAGTTGCGGCGCTTGAGTTCCAGTCCTACTTCGAGAAAGAACAGTTCCTCGAAGATGAGGCGACGGTGTGCAGACGTGCTGCGGCTCTCGAGCGCTGCGAAACTTTCTCCGACCAGAGGGAAATGAGCTTGCTCGAATGCTTGACGACGGCTGATCAGATTCATTTCATCGCGGACTGCGGCTGGGATGCCGTCGGGGATCTCCTGCGAGAGCTCTTTCAGCACGCGATGCATCGTGTTGCGAAACCATCTTGAATTCAGTTTGCCGATGGCTTCGTAGACCGGGACAATGCGTCCGATTTCGACCGAGTTCTCCAGGCGCTCGGTTAACAAGTCTTCCGGATCGTCTTCATTAATTCCGAGCACCTCGACCTGCGGCTGCACGAGTTGCAGCCTTGCCTTTGCATATCGGCCCCAGCCTTCTTCGACTTTGCCGTAAAGCGCGAGCATCTGGCCGGCTTTGAATCTGTCTTTCAGATATGAGCCGTGGAACCAGGTACAAACGATCGTCTTCATTCCCTGGCCGACGACGAGTTCGAAAATGGGAATTCCGTTCTTGGTTCGATAAAGATGAAAAGCGCGAACTTCGGCGATGATGCTGGCCATTTGTCCAGGCTTGAGTTCGGCGATCGATTGAGGATTGGCGCGATCTTCGTAGCGGAACGGCAGGTAATAGAGCAGGTCTTCGACGCTGTAGATGCCCTTCTCGTTGAGGATGGCAGACACACGCGGGCCGATGCCCTTCACGTACTGGATCGGCGTGTGTAGTTCGAGCATGCGGAAGAATCATTTAACCACGGAGACACGGAGGCACGGAGGAATGCAAGTAAGCGTGATCAGTTCCGCTCGATGTGTGCTTGCATGAGCAGCAGATAGGTTACAAACGCTACGGCGAAGCCTACGAACCAGGAATAGTCGTACAGGAATCGGACTGATGGGATCACGAGACCGATCAGGGCAACGCCGGTTCCAATCGCGAGGGCTGAGATCGCTCTCCAGTTGACACCTGCAGAGTACTCGTATTCTGAGCCACGAAGATACAATCCGTTTACGGCGAGGATCTTGCGGCGAATGAGGAAGTAGTCGCAGATCATGATTCCCGCAACGGGACCGAGGACTGCGGCGTATCCACCGAGCCATCCGAATATAAAGGTGCGGTGATTTGCCAGCAGCTTCCACGGCATCATGGCGATGCCCATGAAGCAGGTGATCAAGCCGCCGATTTTGAATGAAATCTTTTTCGGCCAGAGATTGGAGAAGTCGTTGGCAGGCGAGACTACGTTGGCCCCGATATTCACATTGAGCGTTGCTAGCAAAATCGCCAGCAACGAAATTACGACCGCAACAGGAGAGTGGAATCGGCTCAGCAGTTGGACTGGGTCCCAGATTGCCGAGCCGTAGATGACGACTGTCGCTGACGTGACTGCAACCCCGATAAAGGAATAAAGAGTCATCGTGGTTGGCAGCGCGACGGCTTGCCCGATGATCTGCCCGCGCTGATCGCGAGCGAAACGCGTGAAATCGGGAATATTGAGTGAGACTGTAGCCCAGAATCCGACGGTGCCGTTCAGCGCGGGAATCAGGAACTTCATGAAGTCCGAAGTGCTTCGGAATTTCGAGGGCGCGGAGAGCATCGGTCCGAATCCGCCGGCGGATGTGTAGGCCCATCCGAGCAGGAGCAACCCTACGCCGAGAAGAATCGGCGCGCTCACTCCCTGCAGGAATCGGATGTACTCAATCCCTTTCAGCACCACAATGAGATTGATTGCCCAGAAGATCAGGAAGCAGATTGCCACCCCATGTGCGTTCTTCGACCATGCCGGCCAGAGCGTCGCGAGCAGCGTATTGATAGCCTCGCCGCCGATCCAGCTCTGAATCCCAAACCATCCGCAGGCCACCAGGGCTCTGAGCACCGCGGCGACATTCGCTCCTAGCAGTCCGAACGATGCGCGCGCGAGTACCGGAAAGGGAATTCCGTACTTGGCGCCTGGATGTGAATTGAGCAGCATCGGCGCAAGTACGATCGTGTTGCCGAGAAAGACGGTGAGCACTGCCTGCTTCCAGTCCATGCCGCCCTGGATCAGGCTTGCGGCAAGCATGTAGGTGAGGATGTTCACCGACATCGAGACCCACAGCGCGGCGTAGT
>CAYNPS010000013.1:43720-56785 GCA_964399125.1 uncultured Terriglobales bacterium | reverse complement strand
CTCGGCCTTGTCGACTGCCGTGTATGCCGCAGCATTTACGATGACCGCAGGGTCGCAGCCCGCAACAAATTCGCGAACGCTCCCAGGATGTTGCAAGTCCACCGCACTGCGATCCACCGCAACTAATTCTCCGATTTCGCTCAGTAGCGACTTCAGCGTTGAGCCAAGCTGGCCCGTACTGCCGAGCAACAGAATCCGTTTTTTCATTTGGGGAATAGCAGCGGTCATTGAACTTTAGTCAAACAGTTCGGCGCGATCAATGGGCAATCCACGCTGATCTTTGTCAGAAAGAATCGGGGAAGCAACGCTGGGCCACGGAATCGCGAGTTTTGCATCATTCCAGAGGAGCGTACGCTCGTGCTCAGGCGCATAAAAGTCCGTGGTCTTGTATAGAACCTCGGCGCAATCTGAGAGCACTAGAAAGCCGTGAGCAAAACCTGAAGGTATCCAGAGCATTCTTCGGTTTTCAGCCGAGAGGGTGACATGAACCGACTTGCCAAAGGTTGGCGATGACTTGCGGATATCTACGGCGACATCAAATATCTCTCCGCGGAGAGCGCGCACTAGCTTGCCCTGTGGCTGACGGATTTGATAATGCAGTCCGCGCAGCACGTACTTCTTCGAAAAAGATTGATTGTCCTGCACAAAATCGAAATCAATCCCTGCACTCGTCCACTGTCTGCGATTGAATGCTTCGAAAAAAAAACCTCGAGAGTCTTCGAAGACGCGTGGTTCCAAAATGAGAACTTCAGGAAGGGCGGTCTGGGACACTTTCATCGTGCAGGAGCACCCACCGCGGATTCCGAACGGTATTCATCGAGAACCTGACGCAAATATGCTCCATACTGCCGGTTCTGACATTGCGACGCCAGTTGATCCAGATGAGCGGCATCGATGAATCCCGAGCGAAACGCCACTTCCTCCGGACACGCAACTTTCAAGCCTTGCCGCTTCTCGATGGTTTGAATGAACAATGAAGCGTCAATCAGCGAGTCATGCGTCCCGGTATCCAGCCACGCGATACCGCGCCCCATAATTTCGGCGCGCAGTTCCTCGCGATTCATGTAGACGCGATTTAGATCGGTGATTTCGAGCTCTCCGCGGCGCGATGGTTTCAGTTCAGAAGCGATTTGCGGAGCATGCTCATCGTAGAAATAAAGTCCCGTGACGGCGAAGCGCGATTTCGGAGCCGAAGGCTTCTCTTCGATGCTCAGCGCGCGACCCTCGGCATCCAGTTCGACTACTCCATAACGCTGCGGATCCTGAACCTGATACGCGAATACGGTCGCACCTTTCTCTCGCGAGTTGGCTGTGCGCAGCATCATCGGAAGGTCGTGGCCGTAGAAGATGTTATCGCCGAGGACCAGACAGCTTGGAGCAGCACTGAGAAACTCGCGGCCAATCAGGAATGCCTGCGCCAGTCCGCCAGGATTTGGCTGCACCGCATAAGAGAGACTCAGTCCCCACTGCCTGCCGTCTCCCAGCAGATCGCGAAAGCGAGGCGTATCCGTAGGGGTGGAGATGATCAGGATTTCCTTCAAACCAGCCAGCATCAATGTGCAGAGCGGGTAGTAGATCATTGGCTTGTCGTATACGGGAAGCAACTGCTTCGATACGACGTGCGTAACCGGATAAAGACGCGTGCCGGAGCCTCCGGCGAGAATAATTCCTTTTCGCTGCTTCAAGCTAAAACCTTCTCTGTGATCTCGATTCCTATTGTGGGATTGCTATCGTGTCGCATACTGCGCTGCAATCCAATCTTTGTAAGCGCCCGAAACGACTGAATCAAGCCAATCTTTGTGGCCCAGGTACCATTCAATCGTTTTTCGAATGCCGCTGCGAAAGTTCTCACGCGGCTGCCATCCGAGTTCGCGCCGCAGCTTCGTGGCATCCACAGCATAGCGGCGATCATGACCTGGCCGATCGGTGACGAACTTAATGAGGGATTTGTGCGGACGCGATGCGGATTGCGGAGCTAGTTCGTCCATCAACTCGCAGATTGTATGAACAACATCAATGTTCGCCTTCTCGCTCGATCCTCCCACGTTGTACGTTTCGCCTGGCTTTCCGAACTTGAGGATCGTGGAGATCGCGTCGCAGTGATCTTCGACGTACAGCCAGTCGCGTACGTTCTTTCCGTCTCCATAAACGGGAATGGCCTTCCCATTCAGCGCGTTCAGAATGGTTAAGGGAATCAACTTCTCGGGAAATTGATACGGTCCATAGTTGTTCGAGCAATTGCTGGTCAATGTCGGCAGCCCGTAAGTGTGATGATACGCACGCACCAAATGGTCCGACGCAGCTTTGGAAGCGGCATAAGGACTGTTCGGCGCGTACGCGGTGTCCTCCGTAAATGCCGGATCGTTTGGACCGAGGGAGCCGTAAACCTCGTCAGTGGAAACGTGCAGAAAACGAAACCCAACCTCTTCTTCACCGGACAGTGATTGCCAGTAAGCTTTCGCTTCTTCCAACAGAGCAAACGTTCCGCCTACATTGGTACGGATGAATTCTTCAGGTCCCAGAATGGAACGATCCACATGGCTCTCAGCGGCGAAGTGAACGACAGCCGAGATGCGATATGTCTTCAACAGCGAGCCAACGAGTTCGCGGTCCTGAATATCTCCCTGAACAAAGGTGTATCGCGAAGATCCACGCAACGATTCCAGATTGTGAGGATTACCCGCGTAGGTCAGCTTGTCGAGGTTGATGACGTGAATATCTGAGGCTGCGGCCGTTCGCAGAACGAAATTGCTTCCAATGAAACCGGCGCCACCAGTTACAAGAATGCAACGTGCCAAGAATTTGACTCCTGAGGACAGAAAACGTGGGTTTGTTGGGGGAAAACACAATGATTATAAGCCAAAGTGGTGCGATCCTCTTGCTGAAATACAGGAGAATTCGCCTGAGGCGGCCCGAAAAACAACCCGTGTGCGTGGTCAGGTCGAGTTACTCGATAGTTAATATCTGCCTCTGGCCTTTGGCCAACCCAAACGCGCGGGCCGAGAGTGCCTCACCTCTATCCCGGTATAGACGCTGCCCCGCGTCGAGGACTGCGGCCATAGCGGATCGACTCGAATATCCAAGGAATCACCGCTTGTACTGCTGACGAAAAGCCGCTTTCTACTCCCGACGTGTTCACGGCAGTGGCGACGTAATAGTAAGTGGTTCCCGATTGAACGGTCGAATCGGAGTAAGACGTCGTAGTGATCAGTGAGGTATTCAACTTCGTGTAACCACTTCCGCTTTGGTTCGACCGATACACGTTATAGCCTGCGATACCAGAGTCTGTGTCGGTCCAACTCAAAGCAACGGAATGTTGAATCCCAGCAGCAACCACGAGGGTCACGCTAGCTGTATGCACTTCGCTGCCGCTGGTCGCTGTGATCGTCAATGGATAGGTCCCCGCTGGGGTGGATCCCACGGTTGTGACCGTAAGCTGCGAGCTGCCGGTGCCATTCACAGAAGTTGGATTAAAAGCGGCCGTGGCGCCACTCGGCAGTCCGCTGGCCGTGAGATTGGCTACGCCTGCGTATCCATTTTGTCCATTGATATTCACCGTGTACGCGGTGGAGGCGCCCGGCTGAATCGACTGGCTCGATGGGGTTGCCGTAATGGCGAAATCCGCCGCAGCGCTGACAACCAGCGTCGCAGATGCTGAATGGCTCAACGTACCACTCGACCCAGTTATGGCGATGGAATAGCTTCCCGTCGGCGTCGTTGTCGAAGTGCTAATCGTAAGCTGTGCGGTTCCGGAGCCGGTTATCGATTGTGGTGTGAACTTCGCCGTAGCCGCCGTTGGAAGTCCAGTGACTGTCAAGTTTGTTGCGGCAGAATACCCGTTTTGGGCAGTTATGGTGGTTGTGTAATTCACGCTCGATCCGGGTTGCACGGACTGCGAGGTTGGCATGAGCGATAGCGAGAAATCAGCCGCTGCGCCCACCACCAGTGTGAGATTCACATTGTGAGTCAAGCTGCCGCTGGTGGCAGTCACTGTAAATGGGTAGTTGCCGGGAGCGACCGATCCCGTGGTAGCGACCGTCAACTGCGACGTGCCCGATCCGTTGACGGGAGAAGGATTGAAAGAAGCTGTAGCTCCATTCGGTAATCCCGAGGCGCTCAAATTAACACTGCCAGAAAATCCATTTGTTCCCGTAATGGTCAGTGCGTAATTGGTGCTGCTTCCGACTTGTACTGACTGGCTGGATGGTGACGCTGTTAAGCTGAAGTCTGGATTCGGTGCCACTCCGCTTCCTGTTGTTGGGAGCACCTCCACCACGGCAAAGTTGTACTGATCGCTAGTGGGAGCTGTGTCATTCATCGTGACCACAGTTCCGGCTGGAGCGGACGCGCTATTTTGTCGCTGCACCCAGTAGGTATCGCCCATAGTTGCAAGGTACTCGTGAACCATGGCTTGGTTTGGACCAAGAGTGCGGGAGATGGCGTTGTCCCAATCCGCGCCGACCGCAAACACCCAGGAGCCGTCTCGCGTAGTGGTCACTGACCCGGTTGGCGCACCGGAAGCTGCGCTGAATACAGCTTTGGCGCCCACGGCTCCTGAGCCGTTGCTGCCGCTCGTGTCGACGCCGTTGAAAGCAACAACTGTAATGGAAGCTGCAGCGCTCTGACTCAAATTCGCAGTCACTATGACGTTACTCAAGACGGCAGGAGCAAACGCGCGCCAGATTTCGGCGTCCCCGAGTGCGCCGTTCGCGCGCGCGACTAGCTGCCACGTCAATCCCGCTCCGCTGACCGACATCACGGTGTTGCCGCTCGTCGTGCTCGAGTCACTCGAAATGAACGCCAGGAGCAGTTCGTTGGGAGCAGTAGTCGAAAACTGTGCCGTCGAAGACTGAGTGTTTGCGGAAGATCGATCCGCTGAAGAAACCGTATCAATTGCCAAAACCGATGGAGTTCCAGAGGCACTGACGGTCAGAGTCGCTTTTGCTGAGTGAACTAAAGTGCCGCTCGTGCCAGTAATGGTAAGTAGATAGGTGCCTGCGGGAGTTGTGCTCGAGGCATTCACCGTAAGCTGCCCGCTTCCGGAGCCGGTTACGGATTGTGGCGTGAATACGGCAGTCGCTCCATTGGGTAAACCAGTGACGGTCAAGTTTGTCGGTCCGGTAAATCCATTTTGCGCAGTAACGGTCGCTGTGTAGTTCACGCTCGATCCAGGCGATACGGACTGAGTCGACGGTGTGACCGCGAGCGAAAAATCAGCCGGTGCGCTCACCACTAACGTGAGGGTCACGCTGTGGGTGAGGCTGCCGCTGGTGGCAGTCACAGTAAACGGGTAATTGCCGGAAGCTAGCGATCCTGTGGTAGTGACCGTCAACTGCGACGTTCCCGAGCCGTTGACCGAAGAAGGATTGAAAGACGCGGTAGCTCCGTTCGGTAGACCTGACGCACTCAAATTGACAGCGCCCGAGAACCCATTCATTCCCGAAATGGTTGCGGTGTAAGCAGTGCTGCCTCCTGCCTGCACAGATTGGCTGGAAGGTGAAATAGTCAAACCGAAATCGGGATTCGGGGCAGTGGATGCGGCGGGCAATATTTCAACTAGGGCGAGGTTGTATTTGTCGCTTGTCGGTGCGGTGTCATTTATCGTGACTGTTGTTCCGGCTGGAGATGACGCGCTGTTTTCTCGCTGCACCCAATAGGTGTCGCCTACAGTCGCGAGATACTGATGAACCATGGTCTGGTTCGGACCAAGAGTGCGTGGGATGGCGTTGTCCCAATCGTCGCCAACAGCAAATACCCAGGAATTGTCGCGTGTAGTAATCACCGACCCAGTAGGAGCGCCGGAAGCCGCGCTGAAGCTAGCTGTGGCTCCGATGGCGCTTGAACCGTTACCACCGCTGATATCGGCGCCGCTGAAGGCAATGACGGTAATAGACGCGGCTGCGCTCTGCGAGAAGTTCGCAGTGACGGTGACGTTGTTCAGAACTGCAGGAGAAAATGCGCGCCAGATTTCCGCATCGCCAGGGACGCTGTTCCCACGCGCGACCAATTGCCATGTAAGTCCCGCGCCACTGACCGAAGTGACCGTGTTGCCGCTAGTTGGATTTGAGTCGGTCGAGACAAATGCCAACAGCAAATCGTTCGCAGTCGCAGTAGAAAAAGATTGCGTCGCGACAAAATGGTTTCGTGAGGAATTGTCGCCCGAAAATGTCCCATCAATCGCGAGGGAACTGCCTGACGTTTGTGATACGGCTGAACTGTTATATCCAACAACGGACCAAAACGCCGTCACCAGGAGCACACAAACTTGCAAACGGCTCATGCGTGGCGCCACTCTCTTTTTGTGCTAAGTTGTCGGCCAGTTATTGCAAATAGCGAGGCACGTTCAGAGCCAAAGATGGAAGTGACTGATCTGGCAGGAACTCATCCGCTGCTTGAACTTACGTCCGAGAAGTACAGTCCCAATACTGAGAAGCGGTGCCACACATGGGTAAGCTTCAACAATGCTCGTAACAGCTCTGTTAAGGCGAAGCTCTTAGCAGCCAATTCATGCAAGAGGACGCCACAAAAGAGCTTTGAGAAACGCGCATGAATGTTGATGGACGAATCTTCGTGAGATGGGTTGGTCGGTGTGTTTGTGCATTTCTTGAATCGGGTCTTCGCCGGATTCGGCATCCGGACGCCATGTGCTACTCTTGATCGATTCGTTCGGGTATCGGCCGAGATACCCTGCTTTCGCCACCTCGTAAGGTTGTTGCCAGAAGTACAGGCTCCGCGGTCGTCTTTCGTACCGCTTCAAAGGCCCATTTAGATTGAACCAGCAGTTTCCTCCGCTTACCGTGGGAACAGGGCAGTGCTGCATCTGCCTGCCCATGTTTCGGAGCTTCTGGAGAGGTGAAGAGAGAACCGTGACGAAGCCACGAAAGTCCTTTGCGATGAAAGTTGCGCAGGCTTGCGCCATTGTTGTTCTGTTCGCGTTGCCCGTCATTACCGGATGCGGCAGCACAGGCGTTTCCACCACGCAGAATCAGCAGGGCTCCGGAACCGTTTCAGCGACGGTTTCACCAAACTCGCTTTCCTTTGGCAACGCCACAGTTGGCAGCAGCAGTACCAAAACGGTGACGATTACCAACACGGGAACAGCTAACCTGGTGATCAGCGCCATCAACATCACTGGCTCTGCCTTCACCGTTCCTGGAGTCAGTCTTCCGCTGACGGTGGCGGCTGGAGCAAGTTATACGGCGAATGTCGTGTTCTCACCGACGAGTGTCGGCACTGTAAACGGATCTGCTTCAGTAGTCAGCAACCTCAGCAGCTCGCCGACGGTGGTAACCCTTTCAGGCACTGGAGTATCGACACCGGTTGGAATCCTAAATGCCTCTCCTGCTTCTGTGTCCTTCGGAAATGTGAATGTTGGAAGCACTACTTCGCAAAACATTACCTTGTCTAACACAGGAACTGCGACTGTTACAGTTCAGTCGATCAGCGTTACGGGTCTCGGATTTAGCACAAGCGCTTCCACGCCATTTACGGTGAACGCTGGAAATTCGACTTCGATTGCCGTAACGTTTGCACCGCAGACGAGTGGAGCCGCCAACGGCACTGCCACCTTTGTGAGCGATGCCGGAAACTCTCCGGCGAGCGTTTCCCTAAGCGGTAACGGAACAACCGCTACAGCTCATACGGTCGGCCTGACTTGGACCGCCAGCACGTCAGTTGTAGCCGGATACAACGTTTACCGTGGTTCGCAGACAGGTGGGCCATACCAGAAGCTCAACACCTCGCTCCAGTCCGCTTCAGGCTTCACCGATTCTGGTGTGAGCTCGGGGCAGACTTACTTCTATGTCGTCACTGCCGTTGACGGCAGCGGTAACGAGAGCGCGTTTTCCAACGAAGCGTCTGCTGTGATTCCGTAAGCTCTACCAGATCACTTTCAGCTCGCACTAAGGCCTGAATCGGGAATCCGACGTGACGATCCGAATGTCCTCCGCCACGCCAGCGCAATAGTCATGCGGGGAAATAGATCGGCTTGATGCCAAGGAAGTCTTGGCGTCTGCGACGCTGACTTTCATAGCGAATCCTGTTGCAGCCCTAAAAATGGCTATTTTCAAGCCAGGCTTTTGCGCCACAAGAATAAAGGCCGTCCCTGAGGACGGCCTTTTAGCGAGCACTACATCAGAGGATAGCTTGCCGAGTTAATCTCCGAGCACCGGCTCTTCTGCTTGCGGAACTTCCTGAATGGTCTTCTTTGGAGCAGGTGCGATCAGGCTCGAGACGGGAATGAATCCCCCTTCGGGAACCGGCTCTTTGAGGATCTCTTTGCGATAGAGCGCCATCATGCGAGCGTTCTCGGCGTCTTGTTTCAACTTCGCGTCGCGTGCGCGAATCTTTTCTTCGCGCGCGTTCTTAGCGATACCGAGTTCGTCGAGCGTGGTGTTCGCTGCCGCATTCACGTGCTCCTGGTTCAGCTTAAGCTTGTGCGAAGTATCTTCCAGGCCCACGTTCTTGCCGCCGGCAAAGATCTCATGCCGTCCATGCTCTTCGTACCATTTGGTGAGCGTGGCCGTCATGTGCATCTTCTCGATGATGTTCCGCCAGCCCACGCCGGTGTTGTAGGCGCAGAAGGAAATTTCGCCTTCCTGCGTGGCGTAAGGAATAATGCACTGTTCGGTGCGGCGGAAGTCGTAGTTAAAGAGGTCCTGGAACCACATGCCTGCGATGAACAGGAAGTTCCAGCGATCTTTTCGGCGCTTCTCGATGTCTTCCAGAGTGCGCGTGCCCTTGACGCTGCCGTACTTCTTGTCGGCGTTCTTGGTTGCACCGAAGGACTTGTCGAACTTCTGCAGCAAGTCCTTCATCTTGAAGTGCGTCGGAGCCTTGAAGGGATCGTAATTGCGCATCAGCGCGAACGCCATTCCGAGAACAGAAAGGAAACGTCCACGCCCAGCATCATTGATGCCGGCAACGTCCTTCGCCAAACGCTCCATCTTGAGGAACGCGGGCACGGGAACGGCTTCTTTTGTTTCCTTGTCAATCATCATTGCAGTGCCGATTCCGCAGTTCGGATGGCAGCCGCATGAGAGCTGTCCCCAGTCTGCATTTGGACCATGCACCAGATCGGCCCAATCGGAGAAGGTGCTCATGAACGAGATCGGGAACCAGTCGCGCGTCGGCTCGCCGAGCCCAACCTGGTTCTTGACGTCGTGCGCAAGGTGCGACAGCGTGTACCGCTGCGCCGTGCGACGCTCGTCTGTAACTTCTTCGTCACGTCCAGTGAACGAAACTGGCTGGAAGCTGAGAAAGCTGATGGTCTTGGGATTGTCGAGTGCGAACTGGATGATGCGTCCAACCTGCTCGTTGTTGATGCCGTTGACGATCGTCGTAACTGGAACGATCTCCACTCCGGCGTTGTGCAGGTTGTGGATGGCCTTGAGCTTTACATCGAAGAGGTTTCCGACTTTGCGATGCGAGTTTGCGGCGTTACCGATACCGTCGAACTGGAGATAAACGTAGCGCAGTCCGGCTTCAGCGGCTTGACGGCAGAACTCCTCGCTCTTAGCGAACTCAATGCCATTGCTGGCAGCCTGTACTGAGTTGTAGCCGACTTTGCGCGAGTAGGCGACCGCATCGAGGAAGTACGGCGAGAGCGTCGGCTCACCGCCTGAGAACTGAACCGACATCTGACGACGCGGTTTGATCGAGATCGCGTTGTCGAGCATCGTCTTGATCTCTTCCCACGTAAGCTCGTGGACGAAGCCGACCTGATTAGCGTCCATGAAGCATGGATCGCACATCATGTTGCAGCGGTTGGTGAGGTCGATAGTCAGCACCGAGCCGCGGCCATGCTTGATGGTTGAGGTGCCGTGGTTGTGCAGCTTGTCGTCGTTATGTGCGCGGATGTCGCGTCCGGGAAAGACCTCTTCGAGGTGGCGGAAGAACTCGACGTCAATGGCCATTACGTCCTCGAAGTGGCCATGGATCGGGCAGTCCTTAACCATAAGGATCTTGCCGTCGCGTTCAATGATCTGCGCCTTAATCTCCCCAACCTTTTCATTGAGCAGGACCTCGGTCGGCAGTTTGCCGTCGAGAATCTGCTGGCGAATCTCCGGCACGCAGCGCGGACAAAGGGAGTCCGTGGTGCGCGGCCAGCCTAGTGGCGGCTTCTGCTTTTCGTAAGACTTAAGAATAGGCTTGTCGGACCACTTCGGGGTGAACGAGGGGTTGGGATTGATGCTGTTGAGCCTGTCGAAAACGTGCCATGCGCCATTAGCTGCGATTGTTGCTGCCTTCTCTACATACTTAATAGCCTTCGGCATCCATGTATCTCCTCGCCGCGGTACTGCGCTGTTGGGGGCGGCGCCAGATTGAAATCCAAGATTTACAGTCCGCTGCGGTGAGCACACCACAACAGCGTCATCCTAATCGGCCCATCCCGTATGCCCAACAATTAAGCACCGAACGGAGGTTACAAACCAGTGAACGGCGATTCAGCCTCGGTGAATGGAAACGGTTGTATGTGAAAGAAAATAGGGGTTTTACTCTGGATGTGAAGTTGCGGAGCCACGCAGCCGCGCAGTTAAGCATGAGCAGCGACAGTGATCTTCTAATAGTAAGAAATCTCGCGGCGAGTTTCCGTCGACTGCTGAAATGCGCCATCCTTACTGTTTCGATACGAGATGGTCTGGCGCGTCCAGTTGCCGTGCGTATCGTAGTCGTAGGAATAACGCACCTCGGAGTAAGGCTGTCTCGCAGGTCCGGCGCCGGTTTCCGTATCGCCCACCTGCTTTGTCCGTGTAATCTCCTTGTCTTTATCGCCGTGCTCGTTGTAGGTCGCATCGATGGTTTCTTCTTCGTTAAAGATTCGGCGAACGATTTGCTTTATCTGCCCATTTTTGTCGTAGGTGTAGTGCTCTGAAGTAGGGCCAGCTTGGCCACCGATGAGTTTGGTGAGGTGTTCCCTCAATTTTTCGATCGAAGCTCCCGATTCTTGGAGGATCTTAGATCGCATTTCCGCAGGGATCAGCATTTCGGGGCTGGCGAGAATCTGCTTCTCGTCGATGACGCGGCCTTGGTCGTCGTAACTCCGGAGCGCGCGCCTGACCAGTTGCCCCTCCGCGTCTCGCGTCTGAATTTCTATGGGACGATCGAGTTCATCGTAGATGGTGGTCGTCGTCCCGCCACCCGGCAGGGTGGGCGGCGCATTCTCGAAGTCAAACGGCGAGCCGCCAATTCCCACATTGGGTCGGTAGTCGGAAGCGCGGGAACGCTCGACCTTCGTCTTTCTGCCCGTCTCGTCATAGTGAAATACGATCGGATTGTCCGGGCTTCCGCTGTTCGTGATCCGAAGCAGTTTGCCGTGATCGTCGTACGAATACACCACCTCAGCGAACGGTCCGCCTTTCATTCCTGAGCTTGTCTTAAGCAGTCGCCCGGAATTGTCATAGAGTTTCCGCACGATCCATTCGGAACCGTCGGGGTTGTGGTGGCTCGTTTCTAGCAGCCGACCGTCGGGATCGAACTCCACGGTGTACGAATATCGGTGGCGCGTTCCTGTCGGAGCATTTGGAGTCTCGGGATACGTTCTTTCCTCAACACAACTCCTCACCGAACCTCGAAGGCCGTAGCGATCGCGCTCAGAGGTCTGGGAAGGATGAGAGCCCACCTTTTCACCTCCAAGCTGTGGCTGGGCAGGAAGCTGCCAGTGAACGCCAAACGTCTGCGTCAAGAGAGCGTAAACGAATACCGCGCAGGCGCACGCGAACCGCATAGTGCATGAGATTGTAATGAATTTCTAACAGCGAAGATGAACGAGAAAATCCGCAGCTTGGTAGCTGCGGATCTCGGGCTGGCTACCAGTACGTCAACTGCAGGTTATGCACCCACACTGAATAAGGATCGGAGTTGGCGTCGCCGTTGAGTTGAAAGTGAACGCCGAAATCGCCATTGGCTCCGCTGATCGGTTGCGGATTGAATAACATATCCAACGCATAGCTTTTGCCGTCGATGCTGATCGAGATAAAGTGGTCTTGCCCATTCACGCGCTCGTATTGCATCTGGAGCTGCTGGTGAGTCGAAGGTGCCGGTCGCGCACACGGGACCGATGTCGGCGTCCAGTGCTGGTTGGCCGCGTCCCACACCTGCCAGATGCCGTCGCCGAACGAGCATTGGGTTGAGAACTTGTACCACGCGCCGTTAATGATCTGATTCACGTTGTACTCAACTCCAAACGACGCCGCTGGATCCTCAATGTACTGATCCAGGCTGAGCACAAAATGCGAGATCGTCGGATCGTTTCCGAGCCGTTTCCACCAGAGCGCCTGGGCCCACGCAGCGCCGTGTCCGATCGAGAATTGCGTCGTGCCCGGTTGCGGATACGAGACTCCCTGCGTCATTGAATAAGGAACAACGCCGCCACCCGAGCACGTGTCGCACGATTGCCATCCAGACATCTGCTCGATGTTCGAAATCGTAGTTCCCGTCGGCGTAGGAGTCGGCGTTGGCGTGGGAGTAGGAGTTGGAGTCGGCGTTGGGCTGGGACTCGGCGTGGGAGTTGGAGTCGAACTCTGAGTGCCCGTTGGTGTCTGCGAAGAATTCGAAGAGGTCGTTGAAGACGGTGAGGAGCTGCCACAGCCTGCAATCGAGATGGCTGCGACGAGGATGAGCAAAGCACTGCAGGCGCCGCGAGCGAAAGCTAACATCGATCTCTCCGGGCCCAGGGGGAGGCCAGAGAGGAACTTACGTTTTTGTGCGTAATCCAGGTATAGGGCAGCACTCGTAATCCTTCGTTTGAATTTGCCCTAACCCCCTTAGGATGAACTGAGCAGCCAGTCGCGTGGGGAATGAAGTGGACTCACATTCCAGAATGCCCTACGATGCGACTTCAATGTCGGTGATCAGCCAATACGCGTCAGCCGCAATTCAACCAGAATTGGTTACCGGCGAGAGCATTCTTTGGACAGGACAGCCCGATACGAGCATCGTCTTCCACAAAGATGACCTCTACCTCATACCATTCAGTCTGTTATGGGGCGGCTTCGCAATCTTTTGGGAAGGTGCCGTAGCCTTCTGGGGTAAAAACACGTGGACATTCGGGGCGATCTGGGGAAT